>JAUVGH010000045.1 GCA_030593885.1 Methanomassiliicoccales archaeon | reverse complement strand
AATTTGCTATATCTATATATAATTTGCTACATATTCTATTATTTGTATCATGATATACAAGAGAAAGTTAGAAGTATCGTATTGATGCTTATCCGAAGAGATGAGGAAGGGTTCAGAGAAATCTCAATATAACATAAGGATTGATGCGAAGCTCCTTCAAAGGTACAAGGACTTCTGCAAAGAGAATGGGCTGGACCCCCAGGGTCAGATAGTGAACTTCATGAAGAGGATTGTGGATTCAGAGTATCTTTTCCAGGAGAAGCTGTGGGAGGTCCTGACGAAGGACGTGAAATGATCACCCGATGATGAGATCGAACCTTCTCTTGACTATCCCGAGTTCCCTATCGCCGAATGCTTTTGGATGCACCGGAACAAGAAGTCTGGTGCCCTTGGATGATGTGAGATCGATAACAGACTGAAGGAACTCCAGGACCTCCGAGAATCCGATCGTGGATGTGAGGTACTCAAGCCCTTCGAACAGAATAGTGTGGGTAGGATTGGCCTCGATGAACTTGACGACGTCCCTGAACACCTCATACTTCAGTCCGGCTGGGCCGACGGCCCCAGGCGACTCTTCTGACTCGGAGAGCCAGATGAAATCCACGTTCTGTATCCCCAAAGACGGGATGATCTTCTGAGGGTGGATAGTGGTTATGAACAGACCTCGACCCCCTGCAAGTCCTTGTTTGAACTGCTCAAGGCATTTGTCCCGGGTGTCAACGAACAGAATGCTGTTTGTGAGACGGTCGTCGATCGCTGCAGTGGATTCACCTTTGAGGTGAGAAACGTCCCTTATCGAATCGAAACTCCCCTTGATGACGAAAAGCTCCCGTTCATCGATCGCGTTAGGATCCAAAGGAACGACCACAGTGGAGTTGCTAGCCGACCCGACATCTGTGAGTATCTTGACGAATCTGATGACATCATCAAAGCCAGCGATCTCGACGAGATACTCGAGGTCATCGAATATCACTGAGGTCCTCGGGTTGTCACGCATGAACTTGGTGGCGGTCTGAGAGATCTCGAAGTTGAGGTCAGATGGTTTGAAGGTCATCTCACCCAGTGAGGTCTTGGAGATCCATACTATAGGGGTCTTCTCCAGGCCATACTTCCGTCTGATCTTCTCCGGGAAGGTGGTTGTGATGCACAGGCCAGGAGTATCAGAAACGATGTTCCTGAATGCGTTAAAGGCGTATGATGAGTCGCTGGATTCCACCAGGTTGTTGTGTCCAGCATCAATGGCGAACTCTATCTTGGCGGGTCTAAACTCCTCAATGGTCGGCTCGATAATCAGAAGTTTGTATTTCATTATGGCGTATGCGGCGAAGATACCCATTATCACCGTATAGATGCTCCCGATACCGAGTCTTGTGGGTATGTCAATGAGAGCTGGCAGGAGGGTTTCGGTTATCGAACCCACGATGACTGGAACGGCAACTCCCATCAGGAGGATCCTGGACCTCTTTCTTATGATCTGGACCTCGCTGGTTCTGTACGTCCTCAACAGGACGGCCAAAGCAACGAAGATCTGGATTGTGTATATCGCAGCCATCAATGGATAGGCAGAACCTAGGGCAGCGTCATATCCGAGAGGGCCTTGAGCGAGGCCATGAACGACGAGGTCCGTGGTCCAGACAAGCCCAATAATCAGGAAAGTGGGGGCATATATCAGTACATATGTGGGCTTCCATTCGAGGATTCCCTTCTTCGTCGGATACGAGAGAACGAAATGTACCAATACTCCTCCGATAGCGGCTATCCCGGTCCATTCAAGCCTGAGCCAGAACATCATTGCGGGGTCCCCGCCATTATCGATGTACTTGAGAACTCCTTCCGAAAGATCCCAGATAACGAAGCTGCCCATGAGAAGAGCAAAAGACCGGTTCGCGGCACCACCAGGGTTCTTCCTGAGAACATATGCACCGAGGACCAAGTTCACAGCGAACGCCACAACTGACACGACTACCGAAGGATTTGTCATACTGAGCTCGCTCCGAACTAATCGACGAGGACTTCGAACCCGCTTTTATCTACTAGTAATGGATAATAATCAAGATCGTGCTTGGTGCCTCTCATCTTAGCGACGCCGATGTACCGTCTAACCGATGTCTTCTTGCCGACCTCGATCTCTCTGAGCCTGAGATGAATTATCCCATCTGACAGGAACTCTTCGACGCCATACTTCCCGAAGGACGAACCTTCCCTGGGCATCTCCGATACGATGAACGTAGTGAGGTTCATGCCCCTGAGGACCTCGAAGAAGTTGAATATCTCATTTCGGGGGTTCTCGAGGCTAGAGAGCGCATACAAAGCGTCAAGCGAGTCGATGACGAGAATCTGGCAGTCGAACTCTTCTACATATCTGATGAGTATGTCCTTGAGCGATGTGAACCAGTTCTCCCTCCCCATGCCTCCCGCTTCCTGTCTCAGGTTGGCCAGGTCAACAATGTTCAGATCGTTCATGCCCTCCGTCGTATATCCGAGAGATGTGACCTGCTTCAAGAGGCTCTCCCTGCTCTGTTCGACGGAGAGATACAAGCTCTTGAGTCCGTGGTCCTTTGAAGAGTGGTAGATCATGTTGAATGCCAGAGATGATTTTAGACTTCCCGATGGGCCACTTATCAGTACCGTGAACCCAACGGGGATTCCACCTTCGAGTCTCTCGTCCAGGCCCTTCACGTGGGTCCCAATCCTCGTAACCTCGTTCATAACAACCTCTCCATATCAAAAGAGCAGGCAACACTCGCTGTCCTTCCCCTTTACCGCGCACTTCAAAGCGCAAAGAAAGCCATGATTATACTATTATATAATGCTTTTTTGGCCTTCCATCACGAGTGGTAGAACATTGCACAGAGTGGTGTTCAGGCTACCATCTGGCTCACTTCATTCATACTATCAATCCTGATAACTCAGAAAGAAGGTTTATATCGGCACCAACGGCATCGACACCCGATGACAGCAGACGACCAAACCCAACTCAAAGAGAAGAAAATGAAAATGAAAATCTGCTTGATCGGCGAGGGAGCTGTTGGAAAGACCAGCCTGATCCGAAGATTCGTACTGGACGAGTTCGACGACAAATATCTCCAGACACTTGGCACAAAGGTCTCGAAGAGAGAAATCGAGATTCCAGCCAACGGTAATGTGGCCGCCATTAAGGTCGACATGACCATCTGGGACATCATGGGTCAGAAGGGTTTCAGAGAGCTCCTGAAAGATGCGTACTTCTACGGCGCCAGAGGAGTCATAGCTGTCTGCGACGTGACCCGAAAGGCCACGCTCGAGGAATTGGACGACTGGATAGAGGGAGTCTACAGCGTTTCAGGAAGGGTCCCAATCCAGTTCCTTGCGAACAAGGCTGACCTCGAGGACAAGATAGCAATGAACGCGAAGGATCTTGAGCAGGCTACCAAGGCGTACGATTCGGAGTACTACTTCACCAGCGCCAAGTCTGGCACTAACGTCGAGACGGCTTTCCGGAATCTAGCTCTGAGAGTTGGTAAGGAAGAATTCAACAAGAAGAAGCAGGAGTGACCGTAGCCAGCATCCTTCACCGCTTGGCGGATGCTGTGCAAAGTCAATGAGGTTTCCCCTTGAACAAAGATAAGATGAAAGCTAAGGTTTGCCTCGTAGGTGAGAGGGCAGTAGGCAAGACCAGTCTGGTCAGAAGGTTTGTACTCGACGAGTTCGATGACAGGTACATCAGAACCTTGGGCACGAAGGTCTCCAAGAAGAACTTCAATGTAGTCCGGGAGGATCTCGACACAGAGTACGATATGAACATGACGATCTGGGACATAATGGGAGAGAAGACCTTCACCGATCTTCTGAAGGAGGCGTTCTTCACAGGAGCGACTGGGATTTTGGCCGTGTGCGACCTAACCAGGAGGAAGACCCTCAAAGAACTGAATGGATGGATACAGAGCGTGTACGGAGTCGCAGGAGAGGTGCCGATAGCCATACTCGGTAACAAGGCGGACCTGAGAGGTAGAAAACAGCTCACCAAGAAGGACCTTGACAAGCTGTGCAAGAAATACAATTCAGTCGCCTACCTCACCAGTGCCAAGACAGGACACAACGTCGAATCCGTCTTTCAGGGACTGGCGGACAAGATAGTGGAGCATAGGAGCAAGTAGCCCAACATATGCACGAGGCGTGTTGTGATGTACGATGAGGACAGGGTTCTGAAAGCCAAGATATGTCTGGTAGGCGATCCACGAGTGGGCAAGACCAGCCTGGTTCGCAGGTACGTCCACGATGATTTTGACGACCGTTACATCTCAACTCTTGGGGCCAAGATCACCAAGAAGGAATTCGTACTGCCATCAAAAGATGGAGAATACAAGGTCAACATGACCGTCTGGGACATCATGGGGGATAGAGGCCTGACGGATCTTCTCAAGAACAGCTACTTCGACGGGGCCGGAGGTCTGCTGGTTGTCTGTGATCTGACAAGGACGGAGACTCTCGAAGGACTTTCCGAGTGGATGATCACGGCAGATTCGGTGATTGAGACGCCACCCATGACCTTCGTGGGCAACAAGATCGATCTCAAGTCCGAACAGGCTCTAGATGGATCCCTCATATCCAGCTTCGCCTCAGAGCATGATTCACCCTATTTTCTAACAAGTGCCAAGACAGGAGAGAACGTCAACGCGGTCTTCCTAGAACTCGCGAATAGGGTTCTCAAACGAACTTACGATATGGAACAGTAGGAACCTAGTGGCCAGTTCGTTTGTTCACAAACTATCATCTTAGATAATGGGGGGTAAACCCTTTTTATTCCAAAGGATGTTGAAAACCTGAATGTCGAGCCTAGTCTCCAGTCATGATGACACAAAGACCGCAGCGAAACGCATGAAAGCGAAGGTGTGCCTGGTCGGGGAGCAGGCTGTCGGCAAGACCAGTCTGGTAAGGAGATTCGTCCTTGACGCTTTTGATGACAGTTACATCGCTACGATGGGTGCCAAGGTCCTCAAGAGGGACATAGAGGTCTCTGACGAGACGTACGGGAACCTGCTGGTGAACCTGGTTATCTGGGACATAATGGGCAACAAGAGCTTCAGGGATCTGTTCAAGGAGGCTTTCTTTCAGGGAGCCCAAGGTCTCATAGCAGTGTGCGATGTCACGAGAAAGGCGACACTCACGGAGCTGGAGAGCTGGATCGAGGCAGTATCCAAGGTCGCAGGGGACATTCCGATACAGATCCTGGCGAACAAGGTGGACTTGGTGGACGACACAGAGATCGCAGAAGATGACATCAAGGAGTTCAGTGACAGGATGGGGTCCACTTACGTGATGACAAGCGCCAAGACAGGAGAGAACGTTGAAGACTCCTTTGACATTGTGGCAAGGAAGATCATTGACGAACGTGTCAAGGCATCAGACACTGGATTGGTCTAGCGAGTTCTGACGCACACTTACACAAAGCGGACTTGCGCAAGAAAACTTTAAGAAGAATGAGATATCTATTGAATCTAGATAGTCAGTAGGGAGACAACAACCCCATGGCAAAGTATTCTGGATCGCGTAAGAACGAGGACCTCCCACCCATCGGAGAGTGGATAGAGAAACACAGCATCCAATCAACGGACCACATCGAAATCCCCAAGAAACTGGTAGACCAGGTCATCGGCCAGGACGAGGGTGTGGAAGTTGTCAGGAAGGCCGCGGAACAGAAGCGACACGTGATGCTCATTGGAGACCCTGGCACGGGCAAGTCCATGCTGGCAAATGCCATGTCCGAGCTTCTGCCCAAGGAAGAGCTTCAGGATATCATCTGCTATCACAATCCAGAGGATCCGAACGAGCCGAGGGTCAGGGTCGTTCCAGCCGGCAAAGGCAAGGAAATCGTGCACGCCCAGAAAGCCGAGGCCATGCAACAGAAGGAGAAGAAAGCTGGAGTAATGATGACCATCATGTTCATGATCATTCTACTGGCTCTCTTCTTGTCGTTCAGGCCCGCTGAGGGAGGCGGCCCCTTTCCGTTCACTTTCGATCCGATGATCCTGCTTCTGGGAATACTCATAGCCGTCATCATTTTCGTTTTCACAAGATACACTGGCCACAGGCAAGAGACCTTATTGATACCGAAGATACTGGTTACGCATGAGGAAGGAGATGAAGCTCCGTTCATCGATGCCACAGGAGCACACGCTGGCGCCCTGCTGGGGGATGTCAAGCACGACCCGTTCCAGTCGGGAGGCCTGGAGACCCCGGCCCACGATAGGGTGGAATCGGGTGCGATCCACAAGGCTCACAAGGGAGTTCTCTTCGTTGACGAGATAAACATCCTGAGACTGGAGAGCCAGCAAAGCCTTCTGACGGCCTTGCAGGAGAAGAGCTTCAGCATAATTGGCCAGAGCGAGAGGAGTTCAGGAGCGATGGTGAAGACCGAGGCCGTACCATGCGATTTCGTTCTCATTGCCGCGGGCAACCTTGATTCCATTTACGGCGTTGTCGACGAGCACGGTATCAGACACGGCGGAATGCATCCGGCCCTCAGGTCCAGAATCAGGGGATACGGTTACGAGGTCTACGTGAACACGACCATGCCAGACACCGAAGAGAACAGGATCAAGCTCATAAGGTTCGTTGCCCAAGAGGTGGACAAGGACAAGAAGATACCACATTTCGACATGTCAGGAGTGAAGGTCATCCTGAAGGAAGCCAGGCGCAGAGCCGGAAGGAAGGGGCAGTTGACCCTGAGGCTGAGGGAACTGGGTGGACTTGTGAGGGTCGCCGGGGACATTGCCCAGGAATCCGGGAAGTCACTGGTGTCAGCTGAAGATGTCCTTGAAGCCAAGAAGATCGCAAGATCACTGGAACAGCAGGTCGCTGACAGGTTCGTCGAGTGGTCGAGAGATTACAGGACCTTCGTCACTGAAGGAGAGATCATCGGCACCGTGAATGGGCTGGCCGTTCTGGTCGGAGACAGTTCACTGAGCGAGTACAGCGGGACAGTGCTTCCCATCATGGCTGAGGTAACTCCTGCACATACCAAACAGGGAGGAAGGATTATTGCAACTGGCAGGCTGGGTGAGATAGCCAAAGAGGCCGTGGAGAACGTGTCCGCACTCATCAAGAAGTACACAGGAGAGGACATCAGCAACCACGATATCCATGTTCAGTTCATCGGAAGCAGGGAGGGTACGGAAGGTGACAGTGCGAGCATCAGCGTTGCCACTGCCGTTATCAGTGCTCTGGAAGACGTGGAAGTCGACCAGTCGGTCGCCATGACAGGGAGCTTGAGCGTTAGGGGACAGGTATTGCCTGTCGGCGGGATCACGGCCAAGATCGAGGCCGCTTCCGAGATGGGCATAAGGAAAGTCCTGATCCCCAAGGCGAACATGAAGGACGTTCTGATAGAGGACAAATACTTGAAGATCATAGAAATCATTCCGGTGGAGACCCTTAGGGATGTTCTGAGCCATGCATTGGTTGGCACGAAGAAAGAGGGACTTCTGAAGAAACTCTCGTCGTTGGTGACCCAGAGGCCGTCTGCGACCAGGGAAAGGGTCGTCCCCCATTAGGGAGGTTGTCTATTGACCGAAAAGGAGGGGAGTTCCGAACTTCCAGCCCTTTTCATCGGCAGGTTTCAGCCTTTTCACAGGGGCCATCTTTTCATGACAAGGAGGATACTCGACGACTTCGATCAGCTCATCATTGGAGTTGGAAGTGCCCAGTACAGTCACACAAGGGACAACCCATTCTCATACGAAGAGAGATCCACAATGATCGGTCTCGCACTTGAGATGGAGGGTCTGGACGGACGCAGGATACTGCCAATAGATGACGTCCACAACCATTCCACTTGGGTGTCGTTCGTGGAGTCCGTCGTCCCGAGTTTCGGTGTTGTCTTCTCCAATGACCCACTGACCATCAAGCTGTTTCAAAAGAAGGGGCATGATGTGAGGGAGCTGCCCCTACACAATAGAGAAGACCTCTCAGGAACCGAGGTAAGAGAACGGATGGCATCTGGGAGGGATTGGGAGAATCTGGTCCCAAACGCAGTCGCCGATTACATCAAGGACATCAAAGGTGCAGAACGAGTGAAGGACCTCCAGACCTCATGAGGGGGTAAGAGCCAAGAAGGAGATCAGAGCTATCAATGACACCGAGCTCACACCAAGATTGAGAAGGGGGTCGTCATTCTTTCGTTTTCCGCTCAATGAGTACCTTCCCCAATTCACCCACGAGTTCTCCGGATCTGGCTTTCTGCGGAGCCAATGGCTTGAACCGAGGGGACCTGGGAACACGAATATCCCCTCTTCTGTGAGAGAGTCGGTGAGAAGATGGGCGGCAAAACCTGTTGGCACGATTAAGAAAAGCGGAGCAAGTTGGTCCAGTGAAATGAGTTCGACCGAGAACAACAGTGCGAGAATGACGAACGAGCACCAAGAGTAGATGGCCGCAAATAGAACCGAGTGCAGCAACGGCGTCCTACCGCCATTATAACAATCACGATCGAGATGGATGAGCATGCCAATCACACCGGCAAGAAAACTGGACTCAGAGAGGAAGTCCAGACCCAGAAACGGGTTTGCAGCAGACTGCAAAGCCATCGCAGACAGACAGTGGGCCAGAAGATTCGCCATTCGAGAGTTCCATACAGCCAGACCGCTTATCCTTGACCACTACAGGTATGATAATGATAGCATGACCCCAGGACCGAACAGCAATCCTATTTTATATTTCTAAGTCGATATACCTTGGCGATTCGGAGCTTTGCATGGGAGAAGCGATAAAGATTGGCATCACAGGCTTACCAAACGCTGGGAAGACCTATGCTCTTCTGAAAGTAATCGAGATGCTTGAGGCAAGTGAGCTGAAAGTGGGGGGAATGATCACCGAGCCGATTATGGAGGACGATAAGAGAGTGGGTTTCTTCGTGATGGACTGGGCCACTCAAGAGAAGCGGGTGTTTGCGCACGAGGACCTGGAATCAAAGTTCATGGTGGGCAATTACGGGATAGATCTGTCGGCATTGGAGAGCATCGGCGTTGAAGCCCTCAGGACTGCAGCCGCCGAGGCAGAGGTCATTGTCATTGACGAAGTTGGGAAGATGGAGATCGAGTGTGACTCGTTCGTTGATGCAGTGAAGGAGGCGCTCGAGGCCGACAAGCCGTTGATACTCACCTTGCACAAGAAGTCCAGGAATCCGCTCCTTCAGGACATCAGGAGAAGGGACGATGTCAGAATACTTGAGGTTACACCCGTGAACCGGGACCTCCTGCCCTACAAGATAGTCAAGATAATGCAGGGCGAGATATGGTGAAGTTCGGTTTTGAGACAGAGGAGATCAACGAAGGCAAAGCCAGGATCATCGTTCCAAAGACTCAGAGAGGAAAGGGTCCCGGTAAGAAGGAGGCGTTTCCGTTCTACAATCCAGTGATGGAGGTCAATCGTGACGTTTCCATCCTTGTGGTGCAGAAGCTGGTGGAAAAGGGCGGTTCGAGAATACTGGATGGCCTTTCGGGAACCGGAATAAGGGGGATAAGGTTCGCCCTGGAGGTCGAGGGGGAGCTCTCGGTCCTGTTGAACGATTGGAATGAGAATAGCTTGGAGTTGATGCTGGAGAACGTCAAGAAGAACGGTGTGAATAATGCTGAGGCAGGGCAGGAGGATCTGAACCGACTCTTGTCCAAGCGCACGTTCGACTATGTGGATGTCGACCCGTTTGGAACTCCGGTGCAGTTCGTGGACAAGGCTCTGAAGGCAGTGGATGATGGAGGTTACCTGGCAATCACAGCGACAGATACGGCGGCATTGGCGGGGAGCTACCCGGGCGCATGCAGAAGGAAGTATGACGCGGAACCAATGCAGACACGAACCAGACATGAGATAGGTCTGAGGATACTCTTAGGCCATTGCGCCAGACGCGCAGCAGATCATGGCATAGGAATTCATCCATTGGTTTCACACTCATCGGACCACTATTACCGCACATACATGAAAGTGACCGGAGGCAAATCAGACCAGGAATTGGGTTATCTTCTGAAGGACCCAGACACTTTGGAAACCCGCCTTGACGCCACGAAGCGAAGTGATGTCTCATCGGCGGGTCCATTATGGATAGGGAGGATATGGGATCCGGACTTCTTGCGGGAACTGAGGCCCAGGTCCTACATGTCATCCAAGACGTCCAAGCTGCTGGATACGATCAAGGCGGAATCCACAATCGATGAACCGTATTACTCCTCGGATGAAATGGCATCCCGATTGAAAGTCCACACACCTTCACTGGCAAGCATATTGGAGTCCCTGAAGGCCGACGGATACTCGGCGTCCCTCACTCACTTCGACCCAAAAGGTTTCCGTACCGATGCACCGCTGGAGAGCATATTGAGCGTATTTCAGGCCGACTAGAACGAGAATTCTCCAATGAAATCCGCAGCAGGACAAGGACCTATACACGACCCGCAGTGCTCACATTTCTCCGCATCAATCCAAGCGACGCCATCCAGATATATGGCCCCAAGAGAGCACTGGCCTAAGCACGTACCGCATCCGACGCAACTGTGGGCCTTTCTGACAATCCTCTCAACAATCTTGGAGACCTCATGGAGCTCATCTTCATCCTTGGCCTTGAGAATGACAACCCCTTCCTCGAACAAAGTGATGCGGTCGGTCAGTGCGACCCGAACGACATCGTCATATTCGACCTCCCCAACCAGGTTCAGAAAGACCTTGACGCGGTCAATATCCAATGTACTAGTGAAAATGCCCTCGGCGGAGATGCCCATGACGCACGGACCGAAGCCCTCGGAGAGATGGAACTCGTACGGATCCGGTGGACGCTTCGCGGCCTCCTTTCTATCGCCCAGAAGCTCTCTGATGGCCTGGGGAGGAATCTTCCATCTCCAGCCCCCGAACTTCACCCAGTCCTTGCCCCATCCGGATCTCTCCGCATATCCTTCCAGGAACTCCCTCCATTTCTTGAAGTCCGGAATGTCCGAACCGACGGCCTCCATTTCAGCCAGATCGGATGAGGGGCATAACCAGCAGCCGATCCTATCGAGTCCTCTCTCATACCACGGGTTGTAGTCCACACCCATCTTGAAAATGTAGAGCCATACATGCAGAGCGGTCCAGTTCTGAATGGGGGAAGCGCCCAGTTGGAGGGGAACCCAGGGGTTCTCCCAGACGCTTCTCTTTGCGGCCCTCTGTTCGGACTCGTACCTCCTTTGTCCTATGAACGACAGAACACCGCCAGGATACTTCTCCTTGATGATTCGGGCCGCGGGCCCCAGCTTGCTTGTCTTGCAGCACCATCTATAGTCCTTCCCAGGAGGACCGAACATGTCCAGATTGTTCCAGAACGAATCCCCTGCTTTCTCAATCACCAAGGGAAGATCGAACTCCTTGGCAACTGCCTCAACATGATCCACCGTCTCCTTGAACTCCAGGCCAGTATCGATGAACAATATGTCGGGCTCAAGATCGGCCTCCAAGACGAGAAGAAGGGTAGCGAGACTGTCCTTTCCGCCGCTGAAAGACACAGCTACAGGGAGATCGTGTTCCTCCGTGACCTTCTGAATGAACCTCACTGCCTTCTTCCTGACTTTGGATAGACCTGAATCGTTGGCTGTGACTGCATCATCCCAGGTCTGCCCCCCAGGAAGTATCTCCGGAGGACGAGGATCAGAGGCCCACCGATTCTTGACCCCAGCACCCTTCTCCAGTTCGAGCATCTCCTTTCCAGACATTCGGGCGATACCGACCGCGATAGCATTTCTGTCCTCGGTCAGCATAACTACTTCGTCGCCTTTCTTGATGCTCCGTGAAGCGTCCTTTATCCCCGGGACCATGGCGCTTGCCTTCTTGGATATGGGTTCAACAGCGCCCTCATGCACGATAATGTACCCTCTGCTGAGATTCTTGGCCAGCCTCCTTCCACCCTCCACCCTCAAAATGAATGAGTAGCCCTTTCCTGGATCGAATCTGAGAGAGCCCAATACCTGTCCATCCAGGATGACCTCGTCCATGCGGTCGATGTGAGGCACCTTGTTCAGGACCACCACCTTGTCATCCGGAAGAAAAAGCCGTCCGGTCCCCTTGCCGAACTGGGAGTCGATGGTCTCCCTCACAAGTGAGATGTCAGCAGGGAATGCAGGTCGGATATCTCCAGGGGGCGTGATCTTCACTTCTGCTGTCTGTTCGGAACATGTTCCGCAGTGTTTCTCTTCGAGAATGGGCAGGTTGCACGTATTGCACCATCGAAGCAATAGCCTTCCAAGGCGGACAGCAGGCACGCATGCAGATGAGTCACAAAAGATTAAAACATTTTCACCCGACTAGCCGTGGAAAGGTTCGAGCATCCTCCATTACGGACGTTACTTCAAGATATTAGAATATTGTTTCGCGAATTAAAGTGTCACCTTTCCAAGCAATATATTTATATATAGGAAACATATACTCATTTCAACACTTTGTTGAATCGGTGGGAGGAAACATCTGAAAAGAGTACCTACTGGCATTGATGGGTTTGACGACCTGGTAGAAGGAGGGTTTCCAGAAAACAGTGTCAACCTGGTTTCGGGACCAACAGGTTCGGCGAAGAGCCTCTTTTCACTCCATTTTGCGTACAATGGTGCAGCCAGATTTGATGAGCCTTCGCTCTACATCACGCTCGAGGAGAAGAAGAAGAACCTGAGGGAGACCCTGAAGAGCTTCGGGATGGACCCGACGAAGTACGAGACGGACGGGTCGCTGACAATCGTGGACCTGGGGGAGTTGAGAAAGCTCGAGGATGACGCTGACGCGCTTGATTTTCGATCGATCCAGGCGATGATCGATGGGCTGATCGAGAACAATGACGTGAAGAGACTGGTGGTTGATTCGATCGCCATAATAGGGCTCCAGCAGAAGGATGTCCGGGAGTTCAGAAAGGACCTATTCCAGTTCGGCAGGTTCTTGGGCGACAAGGACACGACGTCCATACTCATCACAGAGTGTCCAGAGTCTGGGGAGATGACCAGGTTCGGAGTGGAGCAGTTCATAACCGATTCTTTCATATTCTTGGGATTGGACAATGTCAAGGGTGAGCTCAGAAGGACGGTCGTGGTAAGGAAGATGCGTCTGACACATCACGACACTTCGGTCCATCCGTTTCTGATCACCAAGAAGGGAATGAGGGTATCGTCCGACGTAAAAGTCTCGGAGGGCAGATAGTATGGTATCTATGGGAATAAAGAGGTTTCATCTTCTTCTGGAGGATGGTGTGCCAGAGCGTTCAGCCGTTGTGATCCAGGGTCCGGCAGGTGACGAGAAGGACCTGATCTCATACCAATTCCTGGCGGAGGGGTTGAGATATGGCGAGGGGGCCTTCGTGGTCCTCAGCAAGATCTCACCAAACGATTTCAGGGAGGAGATGCGGAAGCTGGGGCTGAAGATCGAGAAATATGAAGAGCGCGGGGAGTTCTTCATAGTGGACTGGTACTCTCACAGGAGTACAAGAATAGATGGTGTGGAGGAAGATGGTGCCGTTTTCAAATCATCGGAGAGCAGGGTCAACCTGGAGATTGCCATCAGCGAGGTGGTGGCAAAGCTGGCCACGTTCGAACGCAAGAGGGCCATGGTGGATGTTCTCTCGCCCGCAATGAAGATATTCGGCTCCACCGAGATATACGAGCTCTCTCAGACCCTCAGGACCAAGTTCCGGGACGAAGGGATCACTTCCCTGTTTCTGGTGGAAAAAGGCATGCATGGGGAGGAAGAGCTGTCAAGCCTTCACCAGGCTTTCGACGGGGTCATCGACATCGAAAAGGAAGAAGTCGAGGGGAAACGAGAGACCTTGATAGGGACGCTCTTCATGAGAGGTGTTAGGGCCGAGACCCAGTATTATCCTCTGGCATACGAGGACGGCGAGATCGTAATCAAATCTCCTTCTGAGGCAGAGGAGTTTGACGTAGCTCGCGAGAAGGAGGAAGTTCCTGAAGAGGCCCTGATCGTGATCGATGAGAAGCTCATATTCTCAGAGGGTATGAGCCTGCTGGAAGCCGGGAAGTACGAGGATGCGGTGGAGAAGTTCACGGAGGTCACGAAGATCAATCCAGACTATAAGGAAGCCTGGAACGCGAAAGCGAATGCTCTGATGCACCTCGGGAGACACGAGGAAGCCACCGAATGCTTCAAGAAGGCCCTGACCAAGGTCCTTGAGTTCGTCGACAGAGACCAGCTCAGAGAAATGACCAGCGGGGGCACGGCGAAACAGGCTCTGAGAGAGATAATCAAGGAAGAGATCAGCCTGTCAAGGGTTCCGTGTCCAACCTGTGGCAGCAAAGTCTTGGATACGCTGGAGAAGTGTCCCGAGTGCGGGGC
>JAUVGH010000065.1 GCA_030593885.1 Methanomassiliicoccales archaeon | reverse complement strand
CGACAAGTTCGCACCGTTCCCGTGGGGAATCCTCGGTACGACTACAACCACGACCTTCGACGCTAATCACCTCAATGATGGCCTGAATCACTATTACATCGTCCGCGCAGTGAGTCTTGGCACGGAGGGATCGAACTCCACAATGGCGGCGAAGATAGACAAGAGCATCGGGTACGGCCCGGCGAGCTCGAACATCTACTGGTTCTCCCTCCCCTATCAATCATCATACGCAAAGGCAAGCGACATATCGACCGAGCTCACATCTACGCAGATCAGCGTGGTGGCCAAGTGGAATCCCGATAAACAGACACCGGTTCTGTGGTATCACTTTCGCAACAAGTGGCGGGGAACCGACTTCACCATCAGCGCTGGCGACGGACTGTACATCGGTTCGGTGAGTGCCTTCTCGTGGGTCGTAGTCGGCACCGACAGCGACGCCGCGTTGTTCTTCAACCTGAATCCGCCAACACTCGGAAACGTGAACTGGATATCCCTGCCTTACACCTCGACATACGCCAAGGCGAGCGACATAGTGATGCACATAGAGGGCTCAACAGGCCCGGGGGCGAACACGAAGATAACTGAGGTCGGGAAGTGGGACGCCGTCACGCAGACAGTGATTCGGTACGCATGGACGCTGACAGGCTGGTCAGGGACGGACTTCATGATCAACCCCGGAGACGGGATATACCTGAAGATTGTCACGAGCTTCACTTGGACTCCCAAACTAATCACTCCCGAGGTGCCGTAGGCGCATTCTTCGGCTTTCATACCATCTCCCGAACGTCGTCCCCTTCATCTGTTTCCGCCCCACTGTCTCCACAATATGTCAAATCGTGCATCTGCTATTGGAAAAGATTGATACAATCCTCTTGGTGGCTCATGGCCAGTCTTCGGATGTTCTATGCCATGGTCATGTACGGAGACGGAAGATGGCGAAGTTCATTATCAACTATGTCAAATGTGAATAGTCTGAATCCTTTCGACCTTCGAGAAATCCTCAAGAAAAGGATAGAAAAACATCAACTCCGACGTTCTTTCCATTACTGGGAGGCCATTGATGGGGTGTGGACTTCAGTTTCAGAACAGACGGGGAAACTGGAACTGTGTACATGATGATAGAACCTTCGAAGACTACTTGTACACCACCTGTATGGCTCATCCATAAAAGCTGTGTGGATGGTTATAAAAGTTTCGCAAATCTGAAGGCAAATATCTCACAAGACTCGATTCAAAACACCTGATGCAGTTCTTTGGAATTGTGAAGTCTTCTCCTCACCCAGATTCAATGTCAACTCCTCCTATGGGGCAACTGGGCGTATGCAGTACTTCTTGCTCCCACCCCTCCATAGGTGGCACATGAAATGGGCTTGTAGATTCAGGAGGAGGTTGTACCAATATGGACTCGAACTGTCCTAGATTCTGTGTCCAATTGTCATCGTCAAAAGGTCACGGACGATGGCTTCTTGGTTACTGGAGGCAACGGGATGATACACGTTCTCAATTGCAGCCAGCACATCGAATGATTGGCTTGAGTCTGCACAATTTCTGTAAAACCTGAGCACATCACTCGAACTCATTGGCCGGAACTTGGATGTCGGGCAAAGGAGAGATCGCAGTCCAGGATACAAGCCGTAAGAGTCCACTACATCCTTCAATGGTTTTCCAGTATGCGTGGCATTCGCATCTAGCAAGCGCACTGTTTGTCCAGGTGTATAATTGGCTGGCAGGAGAAAAGTCAACGAGACTTTGTGGCAAAACCACTCCTCCACCCAGAAGCCAAGATTCTCTACCTTTATCGTTTCACCATCCGACAAACCACCGACCTCACCCGCGTGGGCTGCCAAGGATATAGCAGCACCGCAGTAGAGACCTGCGAGATATGTGAGTTCAAAATATGGAGTTACTTTCACCTTCTCTCTCTGTCTATCTATTTGATAAACAAGGTCAACGAGGTGTTCGATAGCTTTGAGCCTGGCACGAGGGGGCATCATAGATGGCGGACCTAGGCAGGGTAAGGTGCGTTGAGTGGAAAGGATTCCGGCGAGAATCTCCCGTGCAATTTCGCCGGGAAGTTCAAATGAGAGATAGGCTCTCAGAACTTCGAGAGCGGGCTTCAAGAAGTCACCCGTTGGAATCTTGTCGTACCGGCATTCATTTAATGCCCGTCTCATAGTCGCCCAGGAGCGGTGTACCCATTCCTTCATAGCCTCTATATCTATTTTTGTTCCATCCGATCGTGCTGCTTTTTGAATGCTCTCCATAACCCCAGCAATCCGTTTACTGGAATACGGCTCCTTGTTGATCTCAGACAATCTCTGGGCCAAATCCTTAGTGATCTTCCATAATGATGTCGAGGACAAATCCGGAAGTCTGGTTGGGACCTTGTGGATAGTATTGGATGGCACATCTGGATGAATAGGTGTTGTTACTCCCTCATCCTCTCCTATGAAAGTATATAGTTCTTTGTGAATGCTGTTCTCGCGCGTGCTTATTACATTCCATCCAGGTTGAAGATCTGGTTCCCTATAACCAAGTTGGACTCCTGCCGTCCGTGCACCATGCCGGGGATGATGCAACATTAATTGCCTACACGCAGATAGCCACTGATGAAGAAGCGGATGGTTGCTTTCGTCCATCCTTACTCCCCAAGAATGATGCCGGACAATCCCCTGGCGATATCAACAGCTTGGGCTCGAACGACGCCTGCCTCGACGAGCGTTTCTTGGACAGACGATTCTGCCTTTGACACGGCCAAATCGGTAGCATCTTGCTGGCGGGCCTTTTGAATCGCAGCTTCGACATCCTTTTTCACCGGGTCAAGATACTCGTTTGTCACCTTGGACTTTCTTATCCGTTTGATGAACTGGCGGGCCTTCTTGCCATGCGACTCTCCCAAATCGTCAAGCCCAAGTCCCTTAAAGAAGCCGGAACAATACTGCTGAAGCAAGTACAATATGGCGCCAACAAGCAAGGCCTCCCCAATAAACCTCTTCATTCTTGGGTCATCGCTCACAAGCACGGTAGCGGAAGCTTTGTCGACTTGAGTTTTGCTTTGCTCCAGAATAGATTCGATCATGGAAACCACCCCTCAACGAGATATGATACACTCTCAGTAGATTGATACGTTGCAATAGAGATATCTCGCAAGGGGATTTAAGCTATTCGCCTTCGAGAGTCCGCATTAGTTTCAATTCTCACCATTATCGTAACGTTTAACCATTTACTTCTGACAGAACATATCGCCTCACGCGCAGAATCCTTTGGTCGAGAGTCTAAGTGGAAGGGCTCCGAAAATGCGAGTAGAAATCGAGTGCCGAACTCCCAACTCCGGTCTCCTCAACTTAGCTAGCCTATTCTCACAAGTCATTTGTTCCCCATCTTCGGTTCGAGCCGCGTGGATGTGATAAAGCCTTCGAAAACTACATGTACGCCAATTGTAAGGCTCACCGATCATTGTCGCATGTACATTTAAAAAGGTTTCGACTTGGAGCGATATAAATGGCTTCCGGTGATGGCAACTTCCTCTTGGGGATTTGGGAGGGAAGAGAATCATCGCTCACTCAATATCATCTAAGAGTTCTCTCCGATGATCGAGAATACTCCTGACCGCATTACTCTACATCGGTATTGACATTGCCTTAGTGAGAACCTTCAGATTGTTTGCACTGACATGAGTCTGCCGAATCAAAACAAATAGTGTCCCTACGCACACAATCGTTTGGATATTCAAAGCGATTAAGATGAACCCTTCAGTTCCCACACCCCCCATCCTCTCAGTTGACCAAGTTTCTAAATCTCTCAGCCTCCTCTTTGCCGTAAGACCAAGAGACTTTCATAGTCTTCTTATCATATCAAGTCAATCTCCGAAGTAAGCCATGAGGGAGTCGTCATTGCCGTGGCTTCGCACAGTTCCTGAATCAGTTGCCGGAGTCTATCGGGCAGATTTCGAACGAACTCCCGCGGCAATTCTGTTTCGAGAGCGGTTTCCACTTTGTTGTTGATCAGCCTAACCTGATGATACTGGCGCTTGAAGTGCACTAAAGCATTTCGGCTTCTTATAAGTTGAAACAGTGATTGATAAGGCTCCTTTCCAGGATCGAACATATCGGCTTTGCCTGCCAATGTCAAATAGAGTTGCCATTTACCTCCCAGAGGCAACTTCTCCATGTTCTTCCAGAGTTCTGGAAATCGCTCATATCCAAGGCCATTGATAAATGCCTCAACACATGTTGCCCCTGAGATGACCGCACTAGCTCTCTCTTGATACACCTCGTCTAATTTCGTAACAAGTTCTTGATTGTCCTGAGTCGAGGCCAAAAGTTCTTCTGCTCTTGTGGCATGCTGGCAACACCCTCGGAAAAACACAGGCTCCGCAAAGAACTTGGTGTGGATGACACCGTCCTGAACTGTAAACGTCTCAAACCGCGACAACAGCCGAGGCTTGCTCTTCGCCACTTTCGAGGAATCGGCCTTCGCGCGACGTATAGTATGAACCTCCTCCAAATCACGTAGAATGGGATGTCGGAGTGTGTCGAGCCACTCATAGAATCCTTCAACCTTCTCTTTGAAATCATCATGTCCAGGGTCTCCAGGCTTGATTACAGGGTTGCGTAATGAAGCCAGTTTTCCATGAACTTTGTCAAGGGGTTTGAGGTCTACTTCGGAAGAAACCCATTTTCCATAGCTCCGCCCCTTCACTTTCTCGAATCTGGCAATTCGCCATTGCCAGAAACGCCCATTGTCGAGGACTTGGAAGTGGCTCGAAAAGTTGAGCTTAGGGTCCCAGACCTGAATTGGATTAGGCAGAAATGGAAAGTAGAAATCCGATACAGGCCCATCAGCCATCACATCTTCTGGTACTTCGGCGAGCTGGACAGGAACATTGCTGAACAGCCGCTCTGCAGACCGAGGTCCCCATACGTCTGGAAGAATATTATGCATCATAATCCCGTGCACCACTACTCGATGAGTCAGGACGGCTTCCTCAAGGTCTCTTTCAGAGAGTCTGTCAAAGTCAAATGTCCAGATCTCATCCCGAGTAGCGTATTCCCTACAATCTGCATACTCGACTGCGATTGCCTCTACCCACCAACGAGGTAGCTTCGTCCTTCTTACAACCGCTTCGACAACTTCGCTCATAGAGTCGTTCTCCCATAGGCAACCGAAGTCCTGTGTTGCCCAGTTTT
Source organism: Methanomassiliicoccales archaeon (assembly GCA_030593885.1). GTDB lineage: Archaea > Thermoplasmatota > Thermoplasmata > RBG-16-68-12 > SOIM01 > JAGLME01. Next base: position 3,549 of record JAUVGH010000065.1, on the reverse strand, counting down.
GGCTGAAGTCGAAATATGATATCTATGTTCCATTCGATCCCTCCTCTGGAAGGCAATCTTCTTCAGTAGGCTCGACGCACTGCCTCCAGAATCTCTGGTACGCGTTTTGCAGCACGTTTTCTGGTAGCCTTTGATTTAAGAAGCCTATACATCGCTCTGCGGATCTCGTTGTCGAGGCCATAGAACTTCACGTTTACCAACAGATTGCCTGGTTGCAATTCCTTGAATCTGTCGTCATCTGCCTCCTTGACCCAATGGATAAGAAGGTCGACTGTTCCTGAGTGTCCCAAGCAAAGAAGGACATCAAATACTCTCTGGGCGACCCGTGGCGAGATTGTTGATTTCCCCATCTCGCTGATATCGACGGCCCACGAGGATATGACGTCTTTTTCGGAAGGACTGCCTCTTGAAGCCACAATACGAATTGCGTCCAGAATCTGCTCAACTTCATCGTCTGTTCCAGATTTCAAAACTGTCTGTACTGAATCTACAACACCCTCATCCTCAAAGATTGCGTACCCTACTGACAGAGCTCTCAAATCTTGAAGGGCTTCGAGACGAAGGGGAGGGTTCCCCCTACTCAAACCTTCGACAATCATTGAAGCTTCGTCTTCAGAAAGTGCTTTCCGCTCCTGGACAGGTGGCGAGCTTATGACCTTAGGGCTCTCTCGAGGGAGCAGACCTCTCCCTCGAACGTGTTCCAGAATACCAGCGAATTCGAGGAAGTCGGTTAGGCTACCAATCCGTATCGGGAACCTATGCTTGTTGTCACTATGCAAGGCTGTACTGCGCGGCACTTCCATGATGAGGAACCGTTTCGACCCAAGAGTCATTTTCTTGATGTTGATTCTGGCTGGTGGCCGGCAATTCTTTGCTTCTTGCGAAATCCGATCAAGGTCTTTGCTAGTATAACTGCACCCAATGGGCTCCTTGTCGTCTGTGAAGCCAAAGACTATGTATCCACCTTCGTAGTTCGCAAGTGCAGCGATATCTGTTGACAATCCGCGAACAACATCTTCTGAGATTTCCCTTTTGAGTTCTACTCGTGCGCTCTCACTCTCCCGCACTAGTTCCTCGAGATCGTCCAACGTCCTCGCCATGAGTTGCCAAATAGCGAAAGGGAATACTTAAGATTATGTCATTGCTGAAAAGACCGCCCACCACTATCCTTAGATGTTGATCGCAACCCTTCATCCACATCTCGAAACTCTCAAACTGTATCTGCTGAGATACCTCTTTTGTCAACTTCTCCAGTAGAATCTGGGGGTCGAGAGATTCAGCAGAGTTGTTCTCATCAACATACGCTAGCCTCGTTGATTGGGCTCTCTATGAAATCCAACTGAGGAATGGCCAATATGGCCATAGGTACTCAAATAACAATGGATAGGCCAGGTAGATAATGAATCAGACAATGATGTTCTAGAAAACCGTGAAAGAGTGATAATCAGAGTGGTGGATCTGATAATAACGTTGGCTAGGCCCTATTTGACTATCTTAATCTTGACGTGCCCACCTTCTTTGCGAATCATAACAAGTCTCTTTCTGCCATTTATCATTCTGTAGCGATATGTCCATTCACGTGCAATTGGAGCACGTTTGCAGCGTCCGAATACATCTTTGCGGAGATGACCTACCGGATTCTTGGCAGGATGCTCATTATCCATATGCTTGTCTTTCCTTAACCAATGCTCGTGAATTCTTCCTTTTCCATATGGCCTCTCCCTTCCCCCTCCATACCACGGTGGGACAGGTCTCCATCGATTCCCAGAAGCACTCTTCTTTCTTCGCTGTACTCTATATCCCGGCATCGTCCTTGCTATGAGTGCCCGACCCTCTTGAATCTTTCCATCTAGCATATTCAGAAAAGGTTCGGTGTTCTTGCGGTAGAGTTTCCAAGCCTCCTCTCTAATCCCCTCAGCCACAGTTTCCAGAAGGGCTCTCTCGAATTCTTTTAACAGGCTCACCACTTTTACTAACCTCCGGAATCCGCCTACCATCCTCGCTAAGTTGATGGCAAGGCGATGGTATTGGCGGTCAGTCGTATGATGAAGGTCGTAGACCTAGTTAAATGTTGTCGGATATCCCACGGGGGATACTGGAGACCCTCCTCGAGACAAGAGACCTTTTATACTTTTCTCACCCAATAGAGAATGTCTATGACAAGAAGTAGTACGAACCAAGTCCGGTGTTGCTGGTGTGACTTCGTGGGAAACGTGAAAGGTGTGAGAGTCCACATAGCTCTCGCCCATAGGGAGATCGAGTCTTTGAGGAAGAGAGTTGTGGGACTTGGACGTCCTCCCAAGGGAGCATGCGAACTCTGTGGTTTTGAACATAGCGACATCTCGCGTCCCGGATGGGCGCCGTATCGAAGGAAACTCGAACGACCAATGGCTGCTGTGTACGGTGCACATTTTCCGTTAGGCTCCGTTGAACCAGAAAAGAATGTCTTGATAGGAAGAGCAAGAGTGCCCAAGAATGCGAACGGAATCAGGGGTCTCCTACTGCGGTCCGAACATCCATGTCGAATGACGCTGAAGATTGGAGATCCCAAAAGCGACGATTACCGTGAAATAGCGTTCGAGGTTGGTCCCGGATACGCTCGAAGAGTGTGAGATTCAAGGCCCCGTGGGGCTCTCCCTCTCCAACTAATCGAGGATTGAGCTCCCGACAAATAGTTATGTTTCCGCAACTATGTGGATGTGGTGATGTTGTGGGAGATAGGCATTGCGATTTCTGCGATGGGAAGAATATGGAGGAAAGACTCGTCAGCCCAGTTGACCGAAAGGAAGAGGAATGGTATGCGTTTGTTCCTGGGGACCCTCTAATCTTCGGTCACATTTTGCTGACGGTTGATCGCAAAGGAAACAACAATGTTCCTTGTGAAAGAGAGGGACCAGATTGCATTCATGACATGTGGGAAGTGCCTGAGTGCATACTGGAGAGAGAGATAGTTGGAGTGAGGAAGTGCATGAATGGTCTTCTGGAAATCGACAATGTCAAGAGAATCTACCTTGTTGTGGCAGGAGAGACGGACGAGGTCCATCATCATTTCCATCTCTTGCCCAGATACGGATTCAAGAGTTTTGAAGAAAGAGAGAAGTGGTACGAAGAACTGAAGCTAAAGGCAGGTGACCCCAAGTGGCGTAACTTCTATAGGTGGCCGACATTAGGCATGGCCCACAAAGAGGGATTCCAGTACCTTGGTGAGCTCGAGAGAGCGTACGGCACGTGCAAGGACAACGACTACTACCCCGACCAGCCATCAGATGTCTTGTTAGAAGAAATGGCAAGGAAGATCAAGGCCATCATGGAGTTGTGAAATCCCCCTACTAAGTTCCCCATATAGCTCTCCCTCTCTAGGTGATCTAGCAGGCAGCTGATTCATCAATGTCGTTGTTGACGCTCTTCTGTGCGTTGTCGAGAATAATCATTTTCCCCATTCGTGGCAAATCGCTCGATTTCGTCGTAGATGATAATGAACTTCGCCATTATTGTTCTTCTTGAATGTTGGGATAGTTCGAAACGACTGAAGACTATTCATAAACACCC
>JAUVGH010000008.1 GCA_030593885.1 Methanomassiliicoccales archaeon | reverse complement strand
ATTGGTCCAGACGGAGAGATAGTCATTCCAGAGCCCCTGCGAGCTGCCCTAGGGATGTTCCCTGGAACAGAAGTAGTTCTATCGGTCGAAGGGAACAGACTGATAATTCGCAGATCATCGACCAAGGCGTCGGACTTCTTCAAGAAGATGGCAGAAAGGAGGAATACGGATTTCAAGTTACATCCACACGAAGCATATGCAGACGAGCTTGATATGAGATAACGTGCAAACGTTAGCGGTGCGAACAACATGCTTTGTATGTCAGACTCTCACATTCTCTTGGAGTGACTCAGTCAAAGAAGATTTTTCACCGCCTCTGATATGCTCCAGACTCTGATGATATCCTCATCATGGATTCTGTCAAAGTCCTTATCGTTGGTGATCAAGACAGCATCCGCTTTGAGACAAGTGGCCGCGTGGAGGATATCAGCCTTGCGCGGAGTGTCGAAGTACTTCTTGCACGCCCGCTTCAAGTTCTTCCCCACGTATATGACTTCCATCCTACCCAGCAAGCTCCACACCAAATCCAATGCGAATTTGGACCCGAATCTCTGGGCATAGCCGAACATCTCCTTCAATAGGTGATGATTTCCCACAATCCTGATGTCCTCCCTCTTGATCATGTGGAGAACCAACTGCAGCGCCTTTCCTTCCACCCTCGGATTCTTCATGGCCGCAATGAGTACATTCGTATCAATCATAAAGATCTGGGTGTTCTTTTCTGAGCCACTCATCCATTTCCTTCCTGACCTTCTTTTCTATCGCGTCGAAATCCACATCCTTCAGTTCTTCTTCTAAGCGCGCGGCAATATCCTCTGCATCGAATTTCTGGAGCTCGATGCGTCCGTATTGCCCCTCCGATATCAAGAACTTCGTACCCTCTTTGATGTTCATCACATCCCTAATGGCCTTCGGGATAACGATGCGCCCGCTTTTATCGATTGCGATGATGTCTGCCATTTTACCACCCTGAAGCTTATGGTATTTTGGCATACTTCTAGTTTTCGCATAAAGGGAAGTGGGCCCAATGCTGACGTGATGACCTTTCCACCGGACGTCAGAGAAATTATGAATTTCATGGAGTGGGCGGTTCAAGTAGGTCTCGCAAGTTGCTGTGTATGTTTACTGTTTTTTCCTCAAGCCCCACCAAATCAATATCACTGCCAAGACCATGAACACTGCGATGATTGTGAGAATGAAAAACCAGTTAATGCCGTGTTCAGAGTCGTCCGGTGGAGGTTCATATCCCGTCTTTGCATCCTCGATGTCAATGACCAGTTCTTCTGACGCTACGATGTCAGCAGTGCAGGATTGGATATAGCCATTGACGTCTATCACGCATTCGGTAGGGAGACGATAAACTCCATAGGATGCGTTTAGGGCCTGATCGTCCCTCGCATAGACCCAGTCTCCTCCATGAAGTGACCTGTGCTGTCTGATCTCCTCATTCGTGTCGATAAGGGATATTGATATTATCACAACCTCCTCGTCGCTGTAGACCTGCCTGACATCCTCTAGCTCCTGCTGCATTTGATAGCATTGAGGGCAAGATATGGCGAAGAAATCTATGATGACAACTCTGCCTTGGTAGTCAGAGAGCGTGAAAATGTTTCCGTCAACATCCACAAGAGTGAAATCCGGGGCTAGATCTCTCTTATTCGGAGGAGGGTTCGTCGGAGGGACGTACCCTGTTTTCGCTGCCTCAATATCGTCGGCCAGTTCCCCCCATTCCCTGTATCCCACCAGAGATGAGTAGACATAGCCGTTGACATCTATGATATACTCAGTGGGCGTGTAATGAATTTCATAAGCCATTTCAATATTCAGACCGCCCTTCGCATACTGCCAGTTCCCCCCATAGGTATACTTGAAGTCACTGACGTCCGCCACGCTGTCACGATCGTCCGTGCTTATCGATATCATCACAAGTTCCTGCTCGGTGAAGTTCCCTCTCAGCTTCTTCAGCTCTTCCTGTATGCTCACACAGTGTGCACAATCTGTGTACAGGAAATCGATGAAGACCACCTTACCTCTGTTGTCAGATAGGGTAAATGTCCCACCGTCGACGTCATCCACGGTGAAGTCTGGGGCCAGCTCTTTCTCGGAAACCACATTCATTGTAAACGTGCCAAGTAGAAAGATCGCCACCAGTATGCAAGAGAGAGTTCTTGACGCTTTCAGCCCTTTCCCTCCAAAATGGAATTCGACGAGGGGGTATTTATTTGTTTTTACTAGCTGGAATGGCTGGTGCTTCACTTGCCCTTCTGCATCTCCAATCCAATGACAACAAAATGAGCCAGCAAAGCCTCCAACTGTATCCTCTCGTTGCTCCCTTCCACCATCCTGAACTCCGCTTCCCCCAGCCTGTCAACCAGCTGGACCTTGTATGCCTCATCGATGCTCAGATCGAATATCGTCCTGTGTATCTGCCTGATGACGTCCTCGCCAGAAAGACCGTATTCTATCAACAGCTCGTCCAGCTTCTCTCGGGTCGCCAAGAACTTGCCTGTAAGAGCGATATCCAGAAGCTTCTTCACGTCATCTGGCCTGGCGATCGTCGCAGTCTTGTACAACGCATCCTCGTCTATGGTGTCCGAAAGTGAGGCCGCAACCTGCAATGAATTGATGGCCTTCCTCATGTCTCCTTGGGCGATGTAGATGATACTGTCCATTCCGTCCTTGGTGATCTTCAACTTCTCGGCCTTGGCGATCTTGTTCAGGTACTTCTCTATCGGCTCCGGCTTCAACGGCCTGAACCTGAACACCGCACATCTGGACTGAATGGGCTCTATGATCTTTGAAGAGTAATTGCATGAAAGGACGAACCTGCACGTGGCGGTGTACTTCTCCATCGTTCTCCTCAACGCCGCCTGAGCATCGTGGGTCAGGGCATCGGCCTCATCCAGGAAGATTATCTTGAACCCGCCTTCACCTATAGGGGCGGTCCTCGCATATTCCTTTATCTTTGTTCTTACAATGTTGATACCCCTCTCATCAGAGGCGTTCAGCTCATGGAAGTTGATCTTCCAGCTCTCCCCGAAAAGCTCCTTGGCGAGGGCGATGGCGCATGTCGTCTTCCCGGTACCAGCCGGTCCGGCAAAAAGCAAATGTGGAAGGCTCCTGGTCTTGGCGTAGGCGGTCAACCTCTCTACTATCTCGTCCTGACCCGCCACATCCGCCAGCTTGTCTGGTCGGTACTTCTCGACCCAAACTTCCTTCACAGCCTCCCCCTTTGTTGGCGGGAAATGGTCTGAACCTTTATTAAGGTTTTAGTAGGGCTCGATGAGAATACGTCAGTTTCTTATCGGCTCACGCCATTGGTATCTCGTGGACTGCACCAAGTGCTCCAAGCCAGCGGTTACCTTCATTCGTTACAGCGGTAACCATCTCTGCGAGGACCATTTCTTCGAGTTCTTCGACAAGAGGGTCAAGAAGGAGATGAGGAGGCAGTGCGAGTTCAAGGCGGATACGAAGATCGCGGTTGCGTTGTCCGGTGGGAAGGACAGTATCGTAACCACCTGGGTTCTGGATGAGCTGATATCAAAGAGAAGGGACATGGAGCTGCATGCGATCACGGTGGATGAAGGGATTGAAGGCTACCGTCCTGAGAGTTTGAGGATGGCCAGGGATTTCTGTGAGAAGAGAGGGATCCCTCATCATGTTGTGACATTCAAGGAACTGGTCGGATGGACCATGGACGAGATCGCGAAGAACGATCCGGGGACAATACCCTGCACCTACTGTGGCGTCTTCAGAAGGAAAGCGCTCAACTCGAAGGCAAAGGAGATCGGGGTGAACTACCTAGCCACTGGCCTTAACCTGGATGACACAACTCAGTCAGTTTTGATGAACTTCGCCAGAGGGGATGTTGAGAAGCTTGCCAGAATGGGTCCTCATACAAGATCTCAGAAGGGTTTGATACGACGAATCCAGCCATTAAGGGCCATACCCGAAAAGGAGGTCTACATCTTCTCGATGCTCAAGGGAATGGATATCCACAATGCCGAGTGCCCTTATGCAGAAAGAGCCTTCAGGGGCAAGTTCAGGGACATCCTGTACGACCTAGAGAGGTCATCGCCGGGAACCAAACACGGAATCCTAAGCACATACGATTCAATCCAGCCAGCACTTCAGAACATGTACCCGCGGGCGGAACTTGGAAGCTGTAAGAACTGCGGAGAGCCAACTCTGTCCGAAATATGCAAATCCTGTGCTCTGCTCGAAAAACTGGAAGGACTCAGAACTGCCCCTTGATGATGGTCTGTGCCCTTGCTGGACCGACCGACACGATACCCACCGGGACCTCCAGCTCATGTTCCATGAAGTTGAGATACGTCTTCATGTCTTCTGGCAGCAAGTCATAACCCATCTGGGCGGCCTCGGTCCACCCTTCGTCCGTCTTTTCATCCCAACCGTCGAACTCCTTGTAGACGGGCTTGCACTGGGACAGTATCCTCATGTTGGCAGGGAATTCCCTGATGATGCCTCCGTCGTATTCGTATTCGGTGCAGACCTTGATATTCCCCATGCCCCCCAGGACATCTATCTTGGTCACCGCGAGGGACGTGAGCGCATTGATCCTGGCCGAATGACCGACCATCACCAAATCCAACCAGCCGCACCGTCTCGGTCTTCCCGTCGTGGTGCCGAACTCTCCTCCCTTCTCCCTCATTCTCTCTCCGACCTCATCATCCAGCTCTGTCGGGAAGGGTCCTGTTCCAACTCTTGATGTATAGGCCTTCGTGACTCCAACTACTTTCTGTATCTTGCCAGGTCCCACACCCGCGCCGGTCAGCGCCGCCCCTGCAACGCAGTTGGACGACGTTCCGAACGGGTAGATGCCGAAATCGATGCACAGATGGGTACCTTGAGCACCCTCGAAGAGAACCTCCTCATCGCTTTTCAACGCAGCGTTGATGAGGACCGAAGCGTCCAGCACGTAGTCCCTGATCTGCCTGCCGTATCCGGCATATTCGTTCCATATGGCTTCGGCGTCCAGCTGCTCCGTACCGCCAAACGCCTGAATGATCTTCTGCTTCATGGGGACGATACTGGTCAACTTGGCCTTTAGGACTTCTTCATCTATGAGATCTACTATCCTTATGCCCCATCTCGCGACCTTGTCCGTGTAACATGGACCGATACCCCTCATGGTCGTACCGGCGGCCATCATCCCTTTCGCCTGCTCCTCCAATCCGTCTATGATCTTGTGATATGGCATTATGACCTGGGCCCTGTCGCTTATTCTCAGATTGTCGACCTTGAAACCCCTCTCCTTGAGTTCGTCGACCTCCTGCAGCAGGACTATCGGGTCCACGACGAGACCGTTTCCGATCACCGCGAGCTTCTCGGGCCTCAGGACACCGCTCGGCAGCAGATGGAACTTGTAGACCTCTTCTCCTATCTTCACCGTATGGCCGGCGTTGTTGCCGCCCTGGAATCTCACGATCATGCTGGCGGATTCCGCACAATAATCGGTTATCTTCCCCTTCCCCTCGTCCCCGAACTGGGTACCTAGAACTATCCTTCCGGGCATTCTTTTGTCTCCCGGCGGATATGCTTGGGGGTGTGTATGAGTTTTTCGGACGACGACGAAGGTACTAACAATTACTTCTGCAGATCCAGCTTCTTCAACTGAGATTCGTACATACTCACCAGTTCTTTCACGGATGTTGCCTCGGTGGGCGCCTTATCATCCCTGTATTTGGTGAATCTCGGGAATCGAATCGCCAATCCGGCGCCTTCTTTCTTCAGATCCAAAGCCACGGTATGGGACGGGCTGATGGTGATCTCCGCCCCCAGAACTTCCAGCACAAGCGCAGGCTCGAACCAGAAATCCGCCTTCATCCTGGAATCCACTTTGTCGTGAACTTTCTCCAACTTGTGCTCATCCAGTCTCGTTGGAAGCTCCAGCAACATCTCGTCATCGAACCCGCTGCCCAGCTTGCAGAAGGTCTTGAACCTGTCTTCATCCTCGTCATAAGAGGCCATCAACAAAGCGCCGTACGTGCCAGCTCTCCTGCCCCTTCCGGCAAACGCTCCAACGACCACCAGGTCCACCGTGTCGCTCATCTCTGACTGGTAATCCTTCTTGTACTTGATCCAGTTCCAGCCTCTTGAACCGGCGACGTAGACCGAAGTGAGACTCTTTGCGATGAGGCCCTCCGACCCATCCTCAATGGTCTGGAGGAAGAATCGTTCCGCATCACCTGGATCGTCCGTCACCAGCACCTCGGAGAACATCACGGTTTCTGAGGGTTTGATGGCTTTCTTCAGTTGCTCCCTTCTCTTTTCGTAGGGCTCGTTCGTGAGGTCCTCCCCGTCCAGGTAAAGGCAGTCGAACAGGACCAGGTGAACTGGATAATCCTCTTGAGCTTCTCTGAGACCATATTTCCTTCCTCTTCTGTGGGATACTATTTGGAACGGTAGAAATGCGCCGGTGTTAACGTCAATTGGCACACATTCTCCTTCGATTATCGCTTCCTTGCCCTGGAAGACATTCTTCAATTCCGTCTTGAACTCGGGGAACTGGTCGGTCATGTTCTCGAGCCTTCTGGAGAACAGCTCCACCTTATCCGGATTGATGTGGGCTTGAAGTCTCAGACCGTCGTACTTGAATTCGAACGCAGCTTTCCCTTGCGTCTTCTCCAGGATGGCCTCCAGCGTTGGCAACCTCTCCGCAAGCATGGCCCTTATCGGCACACCGACCTTCAGATGTATCTTCTTGACCTCTTCCAGTCCTTCCTTTGCCAGCGTCTCAGCCACCATTCCCAGGTCCGAACAGACGTTGTAAGCCCTCTCTATCTCGTCCCTTTGCTCCTTCTCGGCGAATGTGATGGCAAGCGCATCTATCAGGGTCATGTCGGCCACGCCCAGGCGCATCTTGCCCATTACTGAGCGCGTGATGTATTTCGCCTCCACTGGTTTGGCGTTGTGCAGTAGGTCCGAGAAATACCTCATCTTGATGTCCTGCGACCGGGGTCCTGACGCTCTCGCGACCTTCTCCAGGTTCTCGTACACCTTCTCCACTGATAGCTCTGCCATCCCGATCAGGGTGGTCTGGATCTTCTTGCCGATGGCCTCTTCCGCCACGTGACCCATGTCTCCCTTCTCTTTCCACAATCCTTCGATCTCGCCTTCTCTCAAACCTGAAGTGGATGCTATAGCCTTGATGACCATCTTCTCTGCGATCCCCAATTCATAAGGAATGAAATCCGGGTACACCTTACCCTGGGTGAGATACACGACCCGGCCGATCTCATCATGATCCACCTTCGAAAAAAGCTCCACAAGATGGTCGGTCATCTCAAGACGTTTCATCGTCCTGGCAATCTTGTCATAGATCTCTACGATCTCCTCATACAGCATCAGCATCTAGTCCCTGATCCTATTCAGTGTGTTCTCCACTATCTGCACTGACGATCCGATGTAATTCATTGGATCCAAAGCCCTATCCAGTTCCTCGAAGCTCAGATTGCTTTTGACCATCTCGCTTGTGTTCAGCATCTCCTTTAGATCGACGCACTTCTGTTGTGCGGTCATCGCCAGTTTCCTTATCTCTTCGTGTGCCTCTTGCCTGTCCACGCCCTTGTTCGCGAGCGCTATCATCACCGACTCGCTCATTATCTGGCCTCTTGTTCTTTCGATGTTCTGCAGCATCCTCTTCTCGTTCACGTAAAGGTTGGAGAAGACGTCTATCATCTTGTTCAGGATGTCGTCCGTGAGTATGCAAACGTGCGGGATGATGAACCTCTCGGAAGAGGAATTCGTAAGATCTCTCTCATGCCAGAGTGGGATGTTCTCGTAGGTCGGGACCACGAAACCTCTAACGATCCTCGCCAGACCGCAGATGTTCTCGCTGGTCTCTGGGTTCTTCTTCTGGGCCATGGTCGAACTGCCCACGAACTTCTCTTCGTCGAATGCCTCAGCGACCTCACCAATCTCGTTCCTCTGCAGGTTCCTGACCTCTGTGGCGAACTTTTCCAGCGATGAGGCGACGTTCGCACACCAGGTGATGAACTCGGCGTATGTGTCCCTGCCGACTATCTGGGTGGTTGCCTCTTCATAGCCCAGTCCAAGCTTGTTCATGACCGCTTGCTGAATCTCCAACGCCCTGGGCCCGAATGCAGCACCCGTCCCCGTCGCACCGCTCATCTTGCCGACGTAGATCCTCTTCTCCATCTCATCCAGTCTTGTCATGTGCCTGTGGATCTCCAGTGCGTAGACGGCAATCTTGAGTCCGAATGTGATTGGAACCGCCCACTGCCCGTGGGTTCTCCCCAACATCACAGTGCTCTTGTGCTTCTCGGCCAGCTCTGCCAAAACGATCTTCAACTTCTGCAAACCCTCTTTGATGTAATGTATCGCTTCCTTGAACTGCAGCGCTCTCGCAGTGTCCTCGGTATCGTAGCTCGTGGCGCCCAGGTGAACGTACTTCCCCGATTCCCCGGACTGCTCCGCCAGTGCCTTCACAACGGACATCAGATCGTGCCGGATCTCGTTCTCTATCTCCTTCACCCTCTCCAGCTTGACCGTCTTGTTGGCGACCGCGTTCGCGATGTTGTCAGCGTCCGCTTGGGGTATGTTCCCCACCTCGGCGTGAGCATGTGCCAGGGCCGCCTCCACCTGCAACAGCTTGAAGAGCCAGTTCTCCTCGTCGAAAATGGCCTTCATCACGTCCCTGCCGTACCTAAAATCGAGTGGACAAGTAAGCACTAAGTCACCGGGAGGGAGATGAAATCTTGAGTTATTGTTTTTTTGGTTCTATCGTTTCCTGGTTGTTCATGTAGCGTTTCAGGACATCTGGTATGGTGACGCTTCCGTCCGCTTCCTGGTTGTTCTCCAGGATGGCGACCAGCGCTCTTGAGGTTGCTATTGCTGTGCTGTTGAGCGTGTGCAGTATCCTCTTGTCCCCGCCCACCTTGCCGACCCTGATGTTCAGCCTTCTTGCCTGGTAGTCGGTGCAGTTGGAACACGAGACGACCTCCACGTACTTGTTCTGCCTGGGCGACCACGCTTCCAGGTCGTACTTCTTCGCGGCTACGGTCCCGATATCTCCGGTGCAGTCGTTCACGATCCTGTATGGGATCTTCAACATCTGGAACAGCGCCTCCGCGTTGCTTATGAGCTCCTCGTGGAAGTGCCATGATTCCTCGGGTACGCAGAAGATGAACTGCTCCACCTTGTTGAACTGGTGCATTCTGAAGAGGCCTTTTGTGTCCAGACCGTGCGCTCCGACCTCCCGCCTGAAGTTGGTGCTCAGACCGACGTATTTCAACGGAAGGACATCCTCGTCGATTATCTCGTCCATGTACATGGCGCCGATAGGATGTTCCGAGGTGGCGATTAGATACTCATCCTCGCCCTCTATCTTGTACATCACTTCTTCAAAATCCGCCAGGTCAGTAACACCTTCGTACGCCCTGCGCCTCATCATGAACGGGGGCTCAACAGGAACATATCCTTCTTCGGTCAGGTAATCCAAAGCCAGATTGATCAATGCCTGGTCCAGTCTTACCAGGTCGCCCATCATGAACACGAAACCGGCGCCAGCGATCTTCGCAGCCCGGTCAAAATCGGCTATCCCGAGGCTCTCCATGAGTTCGGCGTGAGAAACCAGATCGAAATCGACCTCCCTTATCTCCCCCCATTTCCTCTCCTCGACGTTGTCGCTGTCGTCTGTTCCGATGGGAACGGTCTCGTGAAGGATATTGGGCAATCTCATCAGGCCGAGGTCTATCTTCTTCTTGAGCTCGGATTCTTTCTCCTCCTGTTCTTTGATCTTCTTGGGCAGTTCTGATGCTTCGCTGACCAGGGCTGTGGTGTCCTCTCCCTTCTTCTTGAGCTCCGAGATCTCCTTGGAGACCGCGTTCCTTCTCTGCCTGTCCGCGTTCAGCTTCTCCAAGAGTGCTCTCCATTCCTTGTCCCAGTTGATGATCTCCTCCAGGAGGTTCATCTTCTCATCGTCCTGCCTCTTCTCGAGGTCCTTGCGGACGATGTCTGGGGACTCCCTGATCAGTTTGATATCGAGCATTGTTCCTTCTTCATATCTTGATTGTATAAGAAAATTGGGTTAGTGGCTATCGTTGCACGTCTTTGTTTCACCCACCCCCCCAAAGCCTTAATATCTCTATATTCAATTCACCAACTAGCGGGGGAAGTGGAATGAAAATTGTAGACGAAATGGCAAAAACGCTTGTGAATGAGAGTTTGAGAATAAAGAAGACAGATGTGGTAGTAGTAAGCACGTATCAACACACGATAGACATGGCGAACGCACTCGCAATGGAATGCTTCAAGAAAGGCGCCGACGTCCTGATGACGCTGGACACCGACGACGTCTTTTACGGTCACCTGAAAGTCCTTCCGAAATCCAACCTGAAGGTCACATCGGCCCATTGCCTGGGCCTGGCGGAGTACACCGACGTGAACATTTTCATCGGCGGACCGGAGGACCCTGGACCGATGAAGACGATCCCCAGTGACAAGTACTCTGCGCTCTTCGAAGGAGAGGCAGGGCACTTCGAGAAATCCAGGAAGAAAGGTATCAGATCCGCATATCTTCCACTGGGAATGGTCACTCCTCAAAGGGCCAAAGTCTACGGGTTCCCATACAACGCCTGGATGCGCAATGTGACCGATTCGATGAGCGCAAGCCCCAAGAAGATGGCAACATTCGGCAAGAAGCTGGCCAGCAGACTGTCCAAGGCGAAGAAGGTTCACATCACCTCAAAGCAGGGAACCGACCTGACATTCAGGCTGGGCAAGAGGAATGTCTTCACCTACGACGGCATACTCAGCGATGCGGACATCAAGAAGGGCAATACATTCGTCACATTGCCATCCGGCGAGGTAGGAGTTGCACCACTGGAGAACAGTTCGGAGGGAACCGTCGTGTTCGATGTGCCCCAGCCCAGCACCGGGAAACTGGTAAAGAACATGAAGTGGACGTTCAAGAAGGGAAAGCTCATCAAGTTCCAGGCCTCCAGCAATGTGAGGGCATTGAAGGACTTCTACGACAACGGACACGGCGACAAGGACAGGATAGGTTACTTCGGGATCGGGATCAACCCCAAGGCGAAGACCGGGTTCCTGATGAACACGATAGCCAACGGAGCTGTGACCGTAGGCATCGGAGGGAACGTGGGCATCGGCGGCAAGAACAAGTCCGATTATGAGACCGCTGGGACCATGGCCAAGGCGACGGTGGAGCTGGACGGAAAGGTGGTCGTAAAGAACGGGAAGTTCACGATCTAGATCTACTCAGCGATCTCGAGCTCGCCAGGGACTTCTTCGACCAGAGGTTTCACTGGTTCAGAATCCGAGATAGGACAATCTCTGCATACCAAAAGAATGTTCTTGAATATCCTGCAGTCCTTCTCGCTACAATACATCCGTGCCCTTCTTGCGAAGGGTATAGTTCACAAAGATATAAGGATTTCCGGGTCATCGTCAAAAGGACCCTTTAGGTCTAAAATCGAGCAAGAACTTATATATCCCGGATAACAGATTGGTTCTGGCATCGGGAGAATGCCCTTTGAGGGCATGGCGGAAGGAGGGAGATAAGATTCGCAAAACAAGTCTCTCGAGCCAGGGAAGTGTGACAGAAATCTCCCAATTGAAACGCTCTCCGCCGTCGAGGATCCGCTTGGGAATCGGTTGTAACATGGAAATGAACGTTGAGGAGGAAAGGGAATGAAATGGAGGGTTGCCGTTGTTCTTGCTTCATTCGCGATGCTCGCCACGGCTTTTGGTGCAGTTGCTTCTACTGACCTCGATACGGAAACTCCATCCAAAATGAACGCTTTGAATAGCTACCTCATGGCCAAGAGTGAATTGGACAGTCAGGCGATGAAAGGGGTCGTACCATCCACGATGGATGTTGAAGGAGCATTCACATATGTGGAAGGACCCTATCCCAGATATCACGACGACGGCAGTCCCCCAGGACCTGACCATATGCCTTGGGGATCGCACTATGTTTCAGACGTCATGTACACGCCTCCTCACAACCCAGGAGGCTGGAACTCGATGGATGCTACTGGTGGAGTCGGACACTTCGCAGTCGGTGCCACACACGAATCTTGGATAGGTGATCAGAACGGCGACGGTGAAATCCAGTGGGTCGTCGGGTTCAGCTATCGACCCTGGGGTGAGGATGGGATAGACAATGATGGGGATGGCTGCATTGATGAGAAGACCTACTGGCAGTGGGACCCTGCCCGCGGTGTCAATTGCGACATGATTCCAGACCAGATCACATATTATGAGACCGGAGGCATGGCTGATGCGGGAGGGGACGATGGTGATCTACTCATCAATGTCGATTGGTACAGCAACCTTCAGGTTAGCAAACTGTGGAGAGCCTTCGTTTCTCCCAGATGGATGGGATATCAGATTAGAGGCTTCTTGACGTATCCCCAGGCTGCTGGCGAGTTCTTCTCGTACTACGCTCATGAATCCTCAAATCAAGTCAACGCCAACCCCGAGATGGACAATGACATGAATGACATGTACGTTGGAAACATCGACGCTCGGGGATTCCCTGCTAGAGCTCCTGTGAATCGCATTTGTGCCGCGGGCTCCCAGCTGTACATGGGCATCACCTTCAAACGGGAGGATGGCTGGGTGGTGACCAGCTTCGAGCTCAATGAGTATTATGACGGACATGACTGGAACGGGGATGGAGATGCGATTGATAGGGTCGCCGCATATTACTCAGTTGATCCTTTGGGCAGCAACTGCAGGGAGAACGTTGTGAATTCGGGAGTGGTTGGGGTTTATCCGAGAAATTCTGGGAAGATTATGTCACCTGGCTACACGTCGGAATCCTCCGATCGCAGGGATTGGAATTTCGATGGAGATACCTTTGATTACGTTTTGCTGTACCATAACATATCAACCACCTGGGCCATGAAGGGCAAGGTGTACACCTCCTTTACCTTCACCGCATCAGTCCCTGCATGGGGATTCGGATGGACGGCAGTGTACTCACTATATGGACAGTTCCAGACCTTCCCGTTGAAGTTCGGCGTCGCCTTCTACAAATACGAGGGCGCTGCTCTCGGTTATTATCACACCTACTTCTCCCTAGTATCGGATGAAGACGGAGATTGGCGCACAATGCTGCCCCAATACCACGTTGGATACGGTCAACCCAGTGCCACGCCCAACAGCGTCTGCATACAGATATATGCAAGGGAGATCTACCTGAACTACGCTGGCATCAAGCTCATGAACAACATGGCGGATGGCAACGGCGATGGCGACTACAAGGATACTCTGAACTATGTATTCTGTCCGGATGAGTTCGGAGGCGGGGGGGAATATATCGTCGAGAATACCTCCAAGTACGCCAAGGGACTCTATCAGTATCCAATACCTTTCATTACATTGGGATATACCTATTATTCCGCTGATGGCACGGATTCAAATGGGCTCTGTATCCTCCCGTTCTTCTACGACGAGAATTCACTGCACGATGACGCTGATGGGAACTTGGTGGTGGAGTACTCCTATTATCATGTGTATTATTGGATCGATATTGACAACCTCACGCCGGGTTATGTGCCAGGCCACACCAAAACCAACCATGATAATGGCCACGGTCGTCCAACCGTACATCAAAACAGAATGACATACCACATCTAGGATTCAACAGATTCACAAGAAGGCTGGCTCTCCTCAACCTTCTTCTCCTTTTCCTTCCTTCTCTCTGCCCGGTAGAGCTTAGATATGAGCGACCGGTACTCCTTATCGATTGACGATATCATGTGGCCGGCCCCTTCTCAACTGGATAACATCGGGTCTTCATTCCCTTCCTTTCCACCTGGACGTAACCTTCCAGGATCAGCGCTCTTAAGTGGTAGTTCGTCAGCTGTCGGCTCACACCGATCAAGGCCGCCAGGTCCCTGATTGTTATCCCCGGTGTCTCCTCCACCCTCGCTATGATGTCATCCTTGATGGCAGGGAATCCCGTCCCGTTGTCGGGCATCTTTGTCCCTTTCGGATAATAGAACCTCCGAGTCCCCCTGAGCTGGGACTTGATGAACCCTTCTCTCTCCAGAACATCCAGATGATACGTAAGTGTCCCGTTGGTGAGGTCCAGATTATTCTTGATAGTCGTGTAATTGTCTCCCGGATGCACCACCAGGTAACCGTAGATCTGACCACGGATGAAGTGGTCCAACACATCCTTCTTTGAGAGCTTGGAATACAAAGGCAGTATCAGGAACTTCAGGAACCAGAACTTGCCTGCTTCGGTGTTGGCAACCCCAGCAAACGCTATACCAAACAGTGCTAGGACCGCCAGGGGAACGTATGGGAACTCGTCCGGCTCTCCCATCACCTTCACTTCGGACATCTCTCTCGCCGCGTTCCCAGAAGCATCGCTTACATCCAGCTGAACAGTGTGAATTCCTGCCCTTTCGAATCTGTATTCCACCGTCGCCCCATACAGTATGAAGTCCTCATCGCCGACCCCTATTGTCCACGTGAAGTTGCCAGTATCAGAGAAATCAGGGTCATTATCGGTGGATGCGGAAGCATCAAGGACCACGGTCTCCCGAATCTTGGCCTCCCTAGGAACTGAAAGCACAGCCGTCGGATCGGTTATGTCTTCGACACTCACTTCCAGATAGTCCACGTCCCAGTTGCCGAAGGAATCCTCTGTCCTCAGCTTTACAGAATATGTGCCTGGTGTCTGAAAGACATGTGAGACGGTTACGCCAGCTTCCATGTGGTGTCCGTCGAAGTCGTAGAATGTCCAGAAGAACTCCCCAGTGGTCAAGAAGTCAGGATCATCATCCACGGACCCGCTGGCATCGAAGAATACGTTCTCATCCTCGTTCACGGCCATGTCCAACCCGGCGTATGCCTCGGGGTCGACGAAATCTGCGGAGAACTTGAGCGTGACCACCTTGGGTTCGTTCACGAACACGTCCATGTCGCTTTCGTGCACTTCCTTGGTGGCGTTAACGAAGTACGGATTGTAGACCACTGTCTCCATGTTCGTCATGACCAGCTCCCTTACGATGAGCGTCTCTGTCCAGCCCTCCCCGCCCGTGTGCAACGTCATCTCATTGACAAGCGTCGCCTCCACGGTCACTGCCGCCCCTGGAACGCCGGCCAAGTACGTGTCCAGCACCCTGACCTTGAGCGTCCACTGAACGGTAAGCGTGGAAGGAAAACCGTCGAAGACAACATCCGCTATCGCGAAGAACGAATCGATCGTGGTCACGAAGGAGACATCGCTGAGCCAGATGGAGGTCATTACCGATTGTATCGTAGAGTTGAACAGGAAGATCTCAGAGCCGACAGCCATTATCCCGTTGTGGTTGTCGACGATATCAGTTGATTCTACCAGGGCCGAAGACAGGGACAATGCCAGGCCGAAGTCAGGATGAAAAGAGATTGCAGAACGAATCAGTTCCAGTTCCGAAGTATCCGCCATTATTCCCACGTTGTTTTTGGTGATCAGGCTGTCCTTGATGCTGGCAAACGAAGTTCCCAACGTCACACCGCTCAAAGAGTTGTTGCTTATCTCGCTGTGCCGCACAACCGCTGAAGACTCTTCCGTGATCCTCAGCCCGTGGGTCGCGTACTCAATCTTGGTGAACTCAAAGAGGTTCTCACTGCTGAAGATGGAGATCGTAATCCCATGCCAGTCACCCGGGTCCTTCATCGTGGCGTTGGATGTGAACAATATGCCTTGACCTTCCGTACCCACGGCCGTTATCATGCCGTGAACCAGAAGGATGGTGTTGGCGTTGAAGCGGACCTCCACTCCTGGCTTTATCAGGAGCTGCTGACCGTCATGCACGATCGCATCTTCCACCACGACATACGGAGAACCTTCCAGGTCCCAAACACCATGGGTCTCCCCACCTACATATGTGGGTCCGAGGGCCTTCACGGACGGATGCACCAAAAGCGCACCTGCTAGCAGTAGAGCTGCGGCTAGAGCTATCTGAACTGTCCGCATCCGTCTCTGGCCCATCTTCTCCTCCTACTAACGTGGTTCATACGTATCTATTGCTTGCTCAGGCTAAAATGCCTTCGCATGAAGACCGCGATCCCGGCCACCAGTCCCAGCGTCAGGAATATCAGCAGTGGAAGCTGGAGTTCCGAGTCACCGAGTACACCTTCTTGTCCCGGGTTCTCGCCTTCTCCTTCGGGGTTCACCACTTTGACCTCGACGCAGTCCAGGTCGGACCACAGTTCACCGTCCCACGCCTTCGCGCAGACCCGATGCTCCCCATTCTCGTATTCGGTGGTATCCCACTCGTAAGCCCAGGTCCTCCAGCTGCCGTCTTGAGAGACATCCTTTGCCTCGTCCCAGTGTCCGTCGTTTATCCTGACCAGAACGCCCTTGACGGCGTGATCATCCTTTGCTGCCCCATGGACGAGGACTATGCCCGATACTTCAGAACCCATCTCTGGATGGACTATCTCCACCCTGGGCGGGTCATTGACGTTCTCGGTCTCGACCTCGACGCAGACCACCTCAGAGTAGAGCTGGCCGTCGTAGGACTTGGCGCAGATCTCGTGGACACCGTCGTCAACTTCCTTGGTGTTCCACTCGTACGCCCATGTCGCAAAGGAATCGTCTGGAGAGGTGTCGGTCGCATGTCTCCATTCGCCATGATCGATGCTCACCAGGACCATTTCCACCGTGTCACCCACATCCGGGTCGGATGCGGTCCCGTGGATCAAGACCAGTCCCTCGAGGACGTCACCGTTCTCTGGGTGCACTATTGCGACCTCTGGCCTGTGGTTCTCGTTCTCCACGAAGACCTCAACACAAGCCAGTTCGGACCAAAGCTCTCCGTCATAGGCCTTGGCGCATATTCCATGCCAGCCGTTCTCGAACTCCATGGTGTTCCACTGGAATGCCCACGTGGACCACGAATGGTCATGCGATGTGTCGATGGTCAAGAACCATTCTCCGCTGTTGATCCTGGCCATGACCTTCTCCACGCTGTCGTCCAGATCCGGGTCCCAAGCCTCCCCGTGCACCAGCACTATTCCCCAGACCTCCTGATGATTCTCAGGATGAACTATCGTCACCTCGGGTCTGTGGTTCTCAACTGGATTCTCCACTATTATGTGACTCTCGTAGATCAAGGAGTAAAGCTCCCCGTCAAACGCCCTTGCGAGGATGAAGTACTTGCCGTTCTCCATCTTTGTAGTATCAAGCTCGTATACCCAGTTCCACCAGGTTCCGTTGCCCGATATGTCGGTACAATCCAGCCAGATGTCGTCGTTGTGAATAGCTATCTGGACCAGTTCAACAGAGTCATTGTCGTCCGGATCACCTGCGTGTCCGCCGATGTCGATGACACCGCTGACGACCGCCCAGTTCTCGGGATACTCAATGGTCACCCAAGGCCTGTGGTTCTCCTCTACGTTATCAACCTTCACGTGTCTCTTGCATACCTCTGAATAGAGATCTCCGTCATACGCCCTGGCGAATATGATGTGCCAGCCGTCCTCCACGGTGGTCGTATCCCACTCGTAGACCCAGATGGATATCTCTTCTATCATGTGGCTGAAGGCCGCTTCATGCCAACCGGTCTCGTCGATGTTGACGTCCACCCCAATGACCTCGTGGTCGTCCCTTGCCGCAATGACTATGTCTATGACACCGCTCACGGTTGCCTCGTTCTCAGGATGTTCAATCCAGCATTCAGGAGCCTCGTTCACATTGTCAACAATAACGCGAAGGTCCTCAAGGCCGTGCAGTTCTCCGTCAAAGGCTCGCGCGATGATCACATGCTCTCCGTCCTCGACCTTCGTGGTGTCCCACTCGAAGACCCATGTCCACCAGGTGCCGTTCCCAGAGGTGTCGGTCGCGTTGTACCAGTGCTCGGTGTTATCGATGGCGACCTGAACCAGCTCGACCGTATCGTTCTCGTCCGGGTCCCATGCATTGCCCGTGATGTTGACCATACCGCTCACGGTTGCCCCATGATCGGGATGCGTGATCCTCACGAACGGCTTGTGGTTCTCCTGCGGATCAGGTTCGTTGTCCACCAGTACTTCTATTATGTGAACTCCGTGCAGGCCTCCATCATCCCAGGCTCGGGCGGCTATGTCGTGCCATCCGTCCTCGAACTCTGAGGTGTTCCATTCATAAGTCCAATTCACGTGGTTCTCCCAGCGTCCAGTTATGGTTGCGTTGACCTCAATCGCCCAATCGAAGATGAGTTCAACGGCAACGACTTCCACATCGTCACCGGCCCAACCATATATGTCGATTGTACCGCTCACGGTCGCCCCGTGCGCCGGATGATCTATCTCTATCACCGGAGCCTCGTTCGCCATGCCAATCATCGGCACTGACGACAGAGCAAAACCGAATACCATTACAATAGCTAGGAGCACAGTTGTGCTGTCTTTCGCAAAAACTCGCTCATTTTTTGTTGTATTGAAGATGCCCACCATCCTCTCACCTAAGGATTGATGGTCCCTTGTATAAATATAAAGTTTTGAACGGCTTTTTCATCCTATATCAATGTTGTGCACCGCACCAGTGATTCGGTTGCCGATTTGTTCTTGGGCTATTCTGCTCCAATGAAATCCATCGTGGGCATGATCAACTTCAGGAACTCGGAGTTGATGACGAACTCCTTCAGCTTGGCCACGATATCCTCTTGGGAATAGGACACTCCGAAGGAGATCGAAACGTCCATGGGCTTCCCCGCCACCATTACCTTCAGGATGGAGTTGTCGGTTGTCGAGTCTGTTATATCCAATTTTCCCACGAGGTTCTCCCCGTGCTTCTCGGTGCTAATCGTGACAACGAGTCCTGTCTCATCCAGCTCCTTTCGGACGATGTCCTTGGGTGAATCGCCTTTTGCATCCTTTGCCATGCACCAAAATCGGCTCTAAGCGTATTAAACCTTTGCAGGTTGCCTGGACTAGTTCTTGATGACTCTGATGGTGGTCGTACCGTAGAATGCTAGTCCGTCCTTGAACTCCCCGGTTATCTCAATGACTACCTCTTCTCCAGGTTGAAGCAGCTTCTGCAGTGCCTTCCTGCTGAACTTGAGTATGAGCGTATCATCGTCGATGTCGTGCTTCTCCACCTTCAGTTCGTTCTGCAGGAGCACCGAATCGATGTCAACGTCCTCGGGGCCGTAGCCTCCGGGGAATGTCAGGTACGCGGTCACCCACTTGCCCTTGCTGTCCAGATTGAGCGTCTGGGGATCAAGTAAGAAATCGACTTGAATTGGAGGGCCGATCCTGATCGGATAGTGTCTGAGATACATCGATGTGTAAGGAATCAGCGTTTCCTTGACCGGTATCCTCACCTGCTGGTATACGGGTTCGGAAGCAAGGACTGACATAAGGAACGGGACCTCGGGATCGAATCCCAGGCCATCCACCAGTGTCAGGTTATACAGAGTGTCGTTGTCCAGCGACAGATGGACCGCATCACCAGACTGGCCGTCAATAACAGTCACATCCGCGTCCACAAAGGAGAACAATTCCAGGAAGCTGTTGGACGTGTTGTAGCCCATGTATGCTGAAGATCCCAACACCTCGGTCTCAACAGGCGTGTGTTCTCCGTTCACGAAGTCCTCATCAGATGAGGTCCTCACAAGGTAAGGCTGTTCGTCATAGACCGGGAACCCAAGGTCCTCGTATCTTGTGTCCGGAAGTGATGCACTGCTCTCCCCATCGAATTCCCAGGTCGCGATCGTGTTCCCGAACTTGTCCTTCAGGTCGACGTCGGCGCTGTCAGGAGTGTAGAAGTTGGTCCATCCCCAAGGTCGGTACTCGAAGTTGATGTAATCGTCGTAGAAAACGGACGTCCCGAAGCTACCCATGTATTTGTCCGAGCCCATGTAAAGGTTGGGCCACCAGGGCAACTCCTCGAAGAGGTTCACCGCGATCGGGTTGTCCGATTCGATTACGATGGAGTATCCTTCGTATATCGGTGAGCTCCTGCCCAACCAGATGGAGATGTACGGTGAAACGAACATCCCGTCTAACGTGACTGTCTGTGTGAAAACCTCCCCGTCGTTGGTCAGTCTTTTTGCGGTGAAGGTGGTCTCTTCTGGAGCATATACAACCAGTATGTCGTCCTCTGAACCCGAGTCACCGTTAGCTATGTAATATTCGGTCTGCAAGCTCGTGGCCGGCCTGGCTCCAGTCCTGTCCCCGTGCTGGATCTGATATTCGTCCTCGCCGGTCTTTATCAGGATCTCCTTGTCGATGACCGTCATTATCGGATCGTCGGAGTTCATCTCGAGATAGAACCACCTGTCGTCCTCTCCGTATCCGAGGTCCTCGGCGTTGAAGTTGGTGAACTCCCTGGGTCCGACCTCGACCTCCACGTCAGCACCGTTCGTCCCCGAGAAGGTGACGTCGGTCCTGTGGTTTGAATAGATGTGCACGGTCGTGTTCGCAGCGTCCTCTCCGATGAACCAGTAGTGAGTGTAGTCGGGCTCCGAAGAAGAACCCT
Organism: Methanomassiliicoccales archaeon; assembly: GCA_030593885.1. Lineage (GTDB taxonomy): Archaea > Thermoplasmatota > Thermoplasmata > RBG-16-68-12 > SOIM01 > JAGLME01. The sequence continues at coordinate 37,074 of JAUVGH010000008.1, read as the reverse complement.
CAGAATAATCGATCAAAGGCTGTCCTGCGACAACGAGCATCGCTGGGACCAGGAGGCTGAGCAGAAGAGCTAACTTGACTTTCATTCTTAATCTCCCCCTTTAGGTGTGGATTACATCCATCGAGATGGTATTAGTATGTGTGTCTGTCCCTAATAAGAGTTACGAAAACCCCCACTGGACTCAGGTTTGATAACACCCTTGAAAGACAATATATATAAACACTGACAGTATTGGCAAGGAAACCGAAGGAGAACCGCATGGCGAAGAAAAGCAGGGCAGCTGCAAGAAAGGTCAAGGACAAATGGAAGGCCAAGAACTGGTACAATCTGGTAGCGCCGACCATGTTCAACAAGGCAATGATAGGCGAGACTCTGGCGGATGATCCGGAACTGCTCATGGGCAGGGTGTCCGAGGTCACGGTCCAGGACCTGACAGGCGATTTCAGCAAGATGCACATAAAGCTGGCCTTCAAGATCCAGGACGTCAGAGGGAACGATGCGCACACCCAGTTCGTCGGTCATGACCTTACAAGTGATTACGTCAGAAGGCTGACCAGAAGGAAGAAGACCCGAACGGACACCACGCTGGATATCACAACCACGGACGGCACCAGGCTCAAGGTGAAACCCATGGCCATTGCCGACAGAAGGATCCAGTCGTCCAAGCAGACCGCGATAAGGGCGATCATGCATAAGGTCGTGCACAAGGCGGCGAAGGAGAAGACCATCGGCGAGTTCATGAAGGCCATCATCTCGGGCGAACTGGCCAAGAACATAGCCGTCTCCTGCAAACCCATCCAGCCCCAGCAGCGAGTCGAGATCCGCAAATCCGAGGTAATCTCCTTTGGGGAGGTTCCCGAGGAGCCTGAGGAGGAGCCGGAACCTGAACCGGAAGAGGAACCTTCGGAGGAACTGGAAGAAGAAGCACCGATCGAAGAAAGTGCCGAAGAGGAAACTCCGGAAGTACCTGTTCCAAAGGAAGAGGCGCCGGTCGAGGAACCAGCCGAGGAGATTCCTGCGGAAGAACCCCCGGAAGAGGCCCCACCCGAAGAGACTCCTGAGGAACCACCGGAAGAACCACCGGAAGAACCACCGGAAGAACCACCGGAAGAACCACCGGAAGAACCAGTTCCAGAGGTTGAGGAAAAAACTCCTGAAGAACCGCCTGAAGAGGCACCAGAGGAAGAAACTCCTGAGGAACCACCGGAAGAACCAGTTCCAGAGGTTGAGGAAGTGACAGAGGCCGAGGAGGAAGAGGCAACACCTGAGCCCGAGGAACCTGAGGAGCCTGCCGAGGTTCCAGAGGAAGAGATTGAGACTAAACCCAAAGAGGATTCTGAACCCGAAGAAGAGTAGCGTCGGGGTGGCTCAGCCTGGTGGAGCGCCAGACTCATAGGGAGAACCAAAGAGTTCTGACTTGGGCGCTTCTTGGAAATCTGGAGGTCGCGGGTTCAAACCCCGCCCCCGACATTGCTAATACATTCTCATTAGGAGCAACGAAATCACTCTGAAAAACTACAGAAGAAATGACGAAGTTCTCGTTGCAGGACGACATTTCTTCCCTTGTCTGGAAGCCAAAACGGAGGTTCATGCTTATTTAGAGTAACTTCCATTCCGTCAATGCTTACCTAATCATCCCTCCACAACGAAGAGGCCGTTCACACTATGATTTTCCGTCGGAACGGCCTCGCACAGTTTCTATCCCCAAATTGGTATCCTCCTATGAACAACCTATATGGTAGGTCGGGGACACTGCGCATCAATAGTTCGGGAGATGACTCTGGGACTGTTTGTGGGCGGGAGGGAGATACTTCTTGTAGCGATTATTGCCTTTGGGATAGTCCTCTTTCCAACAGTTCGATCGTTGAGACGGGAAGAAGTCGAGCAAAAACACACGGTCGGCTGACACGCAGGAAGAGCGGAGGGGAGCGATTCAAATAATTCGATTGAGAAGCAGAGCGAGTTTCCTACCAGTTCTCTGCGAGCCCAAACGTCTTCTCAAGCGTAAATAACTCCTCCGTATCGTAGTCGTCCAGCCATCTAGCTTCACCATCTCTAGGCAGAGAGAAAAACGCACCTATCTTCTCTTCATTCCTCGCTTGATGATACTTGAAATGAATGAGTTCGTTGTCAATCCCGACCACTTCCGCCTTCCCAGTGGCGTGGGACATAACATATCTCGCTCGTTTAGCCAGACCGCTCATGGTTTTCTTGGCTTCTTCGAAAATGCGATATCCCTCTTCAAGAGGAACAGTATAGCATCTGTTCCCAATAACAGGCCTACATTGGAAGAGATAGTAGGGCGGGACGCCAACATAGCTCAGACGGTTGAAAAGCTCAGCAAGTACGTCCGGGTTGTCATTCACGCCTCGGATAATCGGTGTTTGATTGGAGAATATGACTTGAACATCCCTGAGCATGTTCACGGCCTTGATAGCCTGTGGTGTCAGCTCCCGTGGGTGGTTGAACTGGGTGATGAGATATATCTTTCTATCGGGAAGGCTGTGCTTTGAGAGGACTTTCACCAGCTCAGGATCATTGAGCACTCGGTAGGGATTGTAGGCAAGCATCTTCGTTCCGATTCGGATCATCTTTATGTGTGGCATCTTGCGGATCTCAGTGAGAATGTGGTCCAATCTTCTTGCTCCTAAGGCAAGAGGGTCCCCACCAGTAAGAAGAACGTTGTCTATTTCCTCATGCTGCTTGATATACTCCAATCCATCCGATACATCCAGGCTCGTCTCATCCTCCAAATGCTTGAACAGCCTCTTCCGGAAACAAAACCTGCAGAATCCTCCGCACATGTCACTTACAAGGAAGAGGGCAGTGGGCACATATTTGTGCTGAACGCCCTTTGCAACGTAATTCCTCCTCTCAGCACTCGGATCGAAGTTGCCTCCGTCTGTCAGTTCCTCAAGGCATGGAATCACTATTCTTCTTATGGGATCATTCTTGTCTTTCCAATCTATCAAACCAAGATAATAGTCGTTGGAGCGGAATGCGTATTCTTTTGTGACTTGCTCAAGTTCCTCTACTTCCTCGTCCGATAGTCCTGGGACCTTCTTGAGGGACTTGATGTATCGCACTCTTTTTGTCTTTGCTTCGTTCATTCTTTCAACCTCCCCTTTACCCGAGCATCGAGTGATTTTCGGCCGGGTTCTTTCTATCAGGCGTGAGTTGCGAAGCACTCCCCCCCGAGAGGAGTCATGAGCTCTCTCGGACCAAAAGTGTCGACCAACAGATCAACCATTCATATGCAAGGTCAAGAATCAGACAGTGAGCAAACTATAAATCATTTTTCCCGGCAATGGGTTGAATTCGGGTTCCAGGCACATACATAAGGGTGTCGCCCCCTCTTGATAAGATAACAACTTGTGAAGGATCATGATCCGATAGCTTAACTGCTCAACGTTCCCTGTTGTTCCACTCTCCAAGGGATAGGAAGGCACCACTCTATGTTCCTCGCGCTCTGAAAAGTCGAAAAGTTCAGTTACCGGCAAACTCGAGCCCAAACCCCGCCCCCGACATTTGTTCTCATTCAATCTTATCACTGACTGAAGGTAAAACAGAAGATACTTATACTTCTAATGAATATTTGAGCAATTGTTCAATTAATAAGAGGTGACGTCGGAATGAATGGCAAGAAAGATGTCTGTCAGGTCAAGGCAATAGATGAGAAGAAGGTTCAATCTGTAAGAGGTCAAATGCTGGATGACGACGTTTTCTCCAGCCTCTCGGACACCTTCAAGGCCTTGGGCGACAGCACCCGCGCGAAGATCCTCCACGCCCTTTCCAAGGAGGAGCTCTGCGTCTGTGACATCTCGGCCATCCTCGACATGAGCACGTCCGCCGTTTCCCATCAATTGAGGGTCCTCAGGAACATGAAGCTGGTCAAGAACAGAAAGGACGGCAAGATCGTCCATTACTCACTGGATGATGACCACGTGGTCCGACTTCTGAAGATGGCATATGAGCATGTGACGGAATGAGCACATGACAGAGAACAAGGAATTGAGGATCAAAGGCCTGCATTGCGCCGACTGCGTGAGGAAGATCGACAAGTCAATGTCAACGCTCCCGGGCATACACAGCCTGGAACTGAGCTTCACCACAGGCAAGATGGAGGTCGAATACGACCCCGACATGATATCATTGAATGAGATCCAATCAAAGGTAAGGAACCTGGGGTATGGCATACTTGAGGAAGAGATGGAAGCCGAGAAGATCTTTTCGCTTCATAATCGTGAGTTCGTGTTCTCACTGGTATCTGGAATCGCTCTGTTCTCTGGTCTTTTTGTCGCGTTCTTGACACCGGACCCGGTAATTGTGGAGTTCTACCGCAGCATACTGTTGTCGGAGCTCTTCTACTCCGTAGGTATGGTTTTCGGAGGTTACCATGTGGCCGTGAGGGCTGTCAAAGCACTGTTCAGCAGGACATTCGTCATCGATTCACTTATGATCATTGGGGCCTTGGGAGCCGTCTTCATCGACGCCATCGCTGAAGGTGCAGCCATATTGTTCCTGTTCTCGATGGCAGAGCTGCTGGAGGACTACTCGGTGGAGCGGTCGCGCAGGTCATTGAGCGAACTTGTCGACCTCAAGCCAAAGGTCGCTTGGGTAAGAAAGGGAGCCAGATTCGTCGAGGTCCCCGTAGAGGAGGTCAAGATAGGGGACATCGTCCGAGTGAGGCCCGGGGAGAGGATCAGTGTGGATGGTACTGTAATCAAGGGATTCTCGTCAGTGGACCAAGCACCAATAACCGGAGAATCGATGCCCGTGAGCATCGGCGAGGGAGACGTCGTGTTCGCTGGCACGATAAACCAAGAAGGCCGTTTGGAGGTTGAAACAACAAAGGAGGTGAAGGACAGCACTTTGGCAAGAATCGTAGAGCTGGTGGAATCTGCAGAAGACCAAAAGGCGCCGACCGAGAGGTTCATCGACCGCTTCGCCAAGTATTACACCCCCGCCGTCGTGGGTCTCGCGGTGTCTGTGGCCGTCATCCCAACCGTGGTCTTTCAGCAGTCATTTGACGTCTGGTTCTACAAGGCGCTTCTCCTGCTCCTGATTTCCTGTCCATGCGCACTTGCGCTTTCCACGCCCATCTCCATGGTCTCCGGCATAACAAGCGGTGCGAGGAACGGAGTTCTGTTCAAAGGCGGCGTCCACCTTGAGAAGCTGGCGAAGATCGATACCTTTGCTTTTGACAAGACCGGCACACTGACCGAAGGTCGCCCGGTCGTTACTGATGTTATCCCATTCAACGGCTATTCCCGCAAAGACGTCCTTTCCATTGCATCATCTCTCGAATGCCTTTCTGAACATCCACTTGGCAAAGCCATCGTTCAGACTGCCGAAGATGAGGGCGCTGCAACGGAATGCGTTGAGGATTTCACGGCCATGGCTGGCAAGGGCGTCAGGGGAAGGGTCGGGGAAGAGAGCTACCTTGTCGGGAGCAGGTCCATCTTTGGCCTAGGAGCATTGTCGGGTAAGGAGGAGGTCTTCTCGAGGCTTGAGGATGAGGCGAAGACCATTGTTGTCGTTGGCAAGGAGAACGAAGTCGCCGGAGTCATCGGAATATCGGACAAGATACGGGACGACAGCAAGAACATGATTGACAGCCTCCACAAGATGGGGATCAACCGAACGATAATGATAACTGGCGACAACAAGCGGACCGCCAGGGCCGTGGCATCGCAGATCGGAGTGGACGAATACTATCCAGAACTCCTGCCAGAAGAGAAAGTATCCATAATTGAAGGAATCCGAGGCGGGAACGGAGGAGTCGCAATGGTAGGCGACGGCGTTAACGACGCTCCAGCACTGGCCGCAGCCGACCTGGGCGTTGCTATGGGCGTTGCAGGTTCTGACACCGCCCTGGAAGTGGCCGATATCGCATTAATGGAAGATGACATCTCCAAAGTACCCTATCTCTTATCACTGGGCAGAAGGACAATGGGCGTGGTAAAACAGAACATAGTCCTGTCCATCGGGATCAAACTCATGTTCGCGATCCTGGTATTCCCAGGCCTGGTGACACTCTGGATGGCCGTTGCCATAGGGGATATGGGTTTGAGTTTGGGAGTGATTCTCAACGCTCTCAGAATATCCAGGTCAACCTGAGAACCTTACTTCCCGGAGTTCACATTCTTTTCTTGATGGGCATCAAGAATATCAGAGAGATGAAGAATCCTGAGACCGCATGGGCAATCCTCAGATCAAACAGAAGTATCACCAGCAAGAGGACGACGGCACCAACCGCTCGACCCCCTTGCAGCAGGATCTCTCTTGTGTAGATTGCAGGACCCTTCTCCTTTTCAGCATAGTCAATGGAGACCGCAAGAAGCATCATCCACACAAGACCTATCCCGAAGTAGGCAATCCCCATCACCATCGTATAGGATATGATATCCTGCATGAGGGCAGAGACCACGAGCAAAGGGCCAGCAGATAACGCGGCCAATCTGGCGATCAGACTCCTCTTACCTCGGATGTCAGAATACCTTCCAATGAATACGGATGCCAGAGCTCCGGCGATCGCGAATATCGCCAACAACCCACCAAGTCCCAGTTCCCCTTTTGCGAACTCGAATGACAGGAGGGGCATGGTGGCGAAGAAAATGCCCTCTTGGGCACCCTGCAGAACGAACGCCCCGGACAGCCCCTTGCCCAGTTTGGGTATTATGAGCCTGTTCTGGAGAGGCCTCTTCTCTATGCCGGGAGACGTCGATATCACTGCAGCATTTGCGGCGACGAGGATTATCCCGGAAGTGAAGACGGCGACGTAGCCCAAAGCCTCGATCGATGCTCCACCCAGGACGGGCATGAGTATCCCTATCAGAGGCCAGATCAAGTAGTAGATCCCCGTTATCATTCCCCTGTCCGTCGCCTTCGTCAGGTCCATGTAGAGCGTGTTGAAAGGCAGCCAGAAGAACGGCATGTAGGCGCCGAAGAAGATGGGTGCGACGATGAGGACCCAGGACGGCGGAAGAAGAACGTAGCAGCTGTATGTGATCGCCAGCAGGATCATTCCTGCGGCCATCCAGGCCCTCGGGCTCCTTATGGTCCAGTTCCTCATCAAGGACAAAGAGATGGTGGCCGTTCCGAACTCGAGAACCGCGAAGACGCTGATGGATATGTACGAGAAATCCCTGGCAACGAAGAACACCAGAATGAAAGAGCCAGCAAGATAAGCGGCCGCGGCAAGCAAGCCCTCTATCAGCAGCAATTGTCTCAGCTTCTTGGTGTCCACGGGGGTGAAGAACCAACTCCATTCTTAACCTTTGTCGGACCGATCGATCGCCTTCCGACACGTTTGAGAGAACACCACCCAGACTACCGAAACCTTTAAACAATCTCCAAAACCATTACTGACCGGGGGAGGAGGACCATGAATCAATTCCCTACATGGGCTAGTACTATCCATACAAAGTGTGCTGTAGCAATACTGAGCTTCGTTCTGCTGTCGAGCGTGTTCTCGATGGTGGGACACGAGAACCTGCAGGAATCTCAAGTAGAGAACCCTGAACCACTTCTGTCACCGACGTACTTCGCGATACCCAGCGAGGACCCTGATGACGGAAAGTTCCTAGGTGTGTTCGGATCCGGCATGTCCACTCTCGGCGGCCTGGAGACGATCATATACATCGGTGTTCCTGCCGGGGAGACCTCATTCGAGGTTGGAGTGTTCGATGCGGACATCACCCACATGTGGGACTACGATGTCATCGAGAGGGGACAGAGCAATTTCACCATCTACAAAGACCCTCTGAAAGACGGTGATACATCCATGTTGCTGGACAATTGGACCAGCGAGGATGGCATTGACGATGCGTACATGAACAGGACCTACTTCACCGATATCAATGCAAGGGCACCCAGTGGCAATTTCTTCTACAGGCTGGAGGTCATATGGGAAGACCCGACGTTGATCAACGCCAACTTGTTCAAGGTCAGGAGCACAGGACAATTGAGCCTGGCGAAGAACCAGGAGTTCGGCTTTGCCGGCGGTCCGCAAAACCTCACCTCAGACCCAGATGTCCAAACGCCTGGGAATTCCTATGACGGCGCCTGGGACTTCTACTTCTACGTTCCCAAAGCCTTGAATGAGGTGGAATTCCGGGACGGGGATGCCGACAAGTATCAGGACAAGGACGACTGGAACACTCCCAACACCGACCCCGATGGAGGTGGACCAGCAATCGCAGAAGGGGCCAACAACGGGGCTCCCGAGGATACTGGACCTATTGAGAACCATCCTTATGGGAACCGGACTATCATCCAACCCGATGTCTATTATTACATAACCGATCCTACTGGAAACGTATACAACAACTCTGACCCTTCCGGGAACACCGAATGGGAGAGCTTCGTCATCCAGTACAACGGCACGAACGGAGACTATAACACCTCCTATCCGCTGGCCGCGGGCCTTTGGCAGATGTCCGTGCGCGCTCTGGACGGCCACAATGGGGACTATTACAACACATCATTCGAGATGTTCACCACTCCCGATCCTCCTTTGCCGGTGAATCCTCCACCCAAGGTTCATCCTGACAACACCAAGACGGTTCCACCTGGTGTCACCGTGGAGTATGGACACATTGTGACAAATGATGGACTCACGGATAACTTCGATCTCACCGCGGTCTCCTCAAACGGGTGGACGACCCGGATATACAAGGACAGCAACAGGAACGGCAGGGTGGACCCGGGCGAACCGATAATCGACGAGACCGGAAACCTAGGGAAGAACCAGCTGTTTTTTGTCGTGGTCCAGGTGGACGTTCCCCTGGGCACGGACGGCATGTCAGACAAAACCGTCGTGACAGCTTCCTCGCAGAATGAATGGGCAGTTCAGGGATTTGCGAATGACATCACCATTGTCGTGCAGAACGTGGGACCGCTTGCCGAAGCAGGAGGTCCGTACACGGCCTTCGAGGGTTCGGCTATAGTCTTCGATGGGAGCGGTTCTTCCGATCCGGAGGGCGATTCCCTCGAGTTCCGATGGGATCTCGATAGCGATGGCACATGGGACACATCATGGTCATCTGGTCCAACTACCTCTATGACCTGGGGAGACGATTTCTCTGGAATTGCCACCTTGGAGGTCAGGGATCCAGCCGGCGAGACATCCACTGATACGGCTATTTGGGCGGTCCTCAATGTTGTACCATCTGCCAACATGACTTTCCCATCATCCCTGGACGAGGGTCAGTCGTTCAATCTCAGTGTCGTCATCTACGATCCTGGCAGCGACGACATTAAACTGACGATAGACTGGGGCGACGGCACAGTCGATACATCTCAGTACTTTAATGACGGCGTGGGACCTGATCCATACCCGAGCCCAGACATCAACCCTGTCATGCTATTCATCAACGAAACTCACGTGTTGGGGGACAACGGGATCTACCCCATGCAGCTGAGTATTGAAGACGATGACGGCGGAGCTATGAACTTATCGAGAAGCTTCGATGTTAGAAATCTCGCTCCATTTGAGGTCTCCTTCAGTGCACCCTCATCTGGAGGCGAAGGCAACACCTTGGCGTTCGAGAGTACGATCACCGACGCTGGAAGCGATGACCTAACCTTTGATTGGGACTGGGACGACGGCCTGACCGATACCGAGGTCTTCTTCAATGACGGTGTGGCCCCTGATCCGTATCCGAGCCCTTGGGGCACGTATCCTTTCACGGCCACCAGCAGTTTGAACCACACATATGGGGATGATGGTTCGTTCGATGTGCAGTTGGTCGTTACCGATGACGACGGCGGTACGTTGAAATTGACCACAAACGTGGATATATCCAACCTCGATCCGAGTGTCTTGAGTTCCAGTTTCCCAAGCAGTTCAGATGAGGGTGTTGAAGTTACCTTCACAATTGAAGCTGAAGACCCGGGAAGCGACGACATAATCCTCGAATTCGACTGGGGCGATGGGACGACAGAGACCATGGCGTTTTTCAACGATGGTGTGGGTCCAGACCCGTATCCGAGCCCTTGGGGCGTTTTCCCGTTCCAGGTCACAGCCGAAGTCAACCATATCTATGGAGACAATGGTGACTTCACAGTCACTGTGGTCGTCTCTGACGATGATGGCGGCAGCGTCTCTCTCTCAGCGGACATTTCAGTGACCAATGTCGATCCTAGCATCGATCCAAGCTCGGTGGAGGCCAAAGCGATTGTCGATCTGACCCTGAGGGTCTCGGGAGAGAAGTGGCACGATGTCAGCTTGGATATCGTAAGAGCCGGAACCCCGACTCAACTCATTCACATACTGAGAGTGCCAGGGAATCCGGACGAACAGTCCAAGACCGAACCGAATGTAACGGTGAACCTCTTCGACGACGTTCCGCTGATCGTTCGATACACGCCATTGGACGACCCGATAAATGGGAAACCGTGGGGCTCGACCCCAGTGTGGGTCATATTCGTGTTCGAGGACGGCACCGAGGTCTGGCTTGACCACACTTTCAACGTTCGGCACCCGAATACGTGGATCTGGGAGATCAGGGACATATCCGCACACTTCATCGGAAAGGACATAACGTTCAGTGCGACGGCATCCGATGTCGGAAGCGATGACCTTACATTCGAGTGGGAATGGGGAGATGGAACAACTTCGACATCCATTTACTACAACGACGGCGCGGGGCCGGACCCGTTCCCGAGCCCTGATGTCAATCCAATAACCGTGACCGACATTCAGATGCACGCCTTCTTCCTGCCTAAGGTCTACACAGTCACGATAACAGTCACTGATGATGACGGGGGCTCTACTACCCTGTCATTCAATCTACAACTGTAACCTCAGGTGTTGAGAACAGACGAAGAACCTGTAATGGACAGCCTGACCTATGCTTCATCCTTCCTCTTCAGCAGGAACCATGCTATTGACAGAATGCCTATGGTGATGCCGGCCACAGCTATGAGAATCCAGTATTCCAATGCAAGTCCAAGATATGTGGGTGCAGGCTCATCCGCGCCTCTGTATGCAAAGCTCTTCAGAGTGTAATCCCCGATCTTCTCGCCGGATGGGTCATAGCGTTCGATCCATGCGCCAGCACCTGCTTCCGGGAGGTGGAAGTTGATCTCCTTGCTGCCATCCCCGTTCGTGATTTCGACCACATAGACCTCATATGTGCCGGCCTCCACTGTTATCGTCGTCTTCTCTGTGCACTCGTAATTGATCATTGACGGAGCCTGGACATCATCATAGATGGCCATCGGTCCCATGCCCTCGATCTCTATCAGAACTGTCAGGTTATAGGACAGGTTGACTTGCACGGTCCCGGTCTGCCCCACATCGATAGGATGCTGCCAGCCGTCCGAGACGATTTCAGTTTCAATAGTTATCGTGGAAGATATGGTCAGGTTCGCAAGACCCATACCAGTGTTCACGGTCCCATCCATCTCGGAGATCACTGACGTGCCGACCCTCTCGTTACTTTGAGTGTCCCAGTACTCGGTACCGGTCATCGACCAGTCGCCCTGAACGGGCATATCTAACAACGTTCCTGAGAATGTTCCCTCTCCGCTGACCTGGTTCTCAATAACGCTGTAGCTACTGGATCCGACATGGATCGTGTTCTCCCCCAGTATCTCCATGCCAATCGTACCGATCATGTCGATCGTGGACTGCTCGGTCATCTCTGCCGAATACGTCCACGAATCTCCTTCGGAGAAGTGCGGCTCGGACATTCTCGCGAGGACCACCGACGAGGATGTGGCAACCAGGCTGAAGGCAAGAGCAGAGCAGACAAGGAGCATCAGCCCCTGTCTGTGTCCTCCTCCTTCCGACACTTCCGCTTTCTCTCTTCCTCCCACCACCTCAAAGGTTTCTGTTTCCTCATCTTCTGTGGCAGGTTCTTCCGATTCCTCGGGCGCTCGCAACCTAGGTGGCTTCTCAATCATTCTCAAGTCCCTCCTGAGAAGGGCGAACTGTTTGGGCTCCATTGCCTCTGGATCCACAGGCAATATGAGTATCGAATCGTTCTGAGCGATGTATTCATTCAGGTCCTGCAACGACGTCAGAACGGTCTTGAAATCGTTATGAAGGATCAGGTACTCCACACCGTCCAGTAGAACGACCGTTTTCCTACCGGCCGATATGAACAGCTGAACGGTCTCGGAGATCTTGCCAACGGGGTATGGTCTTACGGTATCCGGGCTGTCAGCGACCCTTGTCAACCAGATTATGGGCGTCTTTTCCAGACCATACTGACTTCTTACCTTCTCTGGCATCGTCCTTGTGATGCACAAGCCCTGGTTACCGTGGGTGACCAGGTCCTTGAAGACTTCGAAGCAGAGGCTCGGCGTCTGCTCCTCCACCAGGTAGCTGTACCCTCCTGGCAGATCGTACGTCTTCTTGGTCTGAAGGTCCGCCTCTGTGACCGGGATGAGGAGGTCCTGGAGGAAGGTCTTGTCCCTTATCGCGTATGCTATCATACCAACGAGTGAGATCTGGATCACGAAGCCGATAGACCGCATGTCGATAGAAAGGCTGGGAAGGATGATCTCGAAGAACATCTCTCCGAGTGCGTATCCTATGACGGCCAGCGTGATCATGTAGGCCTCCTGGACGATGTGCTTGTGGGGCCTGGCCTTTTTCAGGTAAGTCCTCATCTTCACTGGTATGAAGATGATCACCGCCAGGACGACCATGAACAGGGCGAACAGGAACCATTCAGGGAATTCGAAGTAATATGTCCCGTCGGTCTGAACCACCACGTTCACGGGTGTGAGGAGAACACCTGCAAGGCCGATGGCCATGACCAGGCAATACATGAAGTAGGCGTTCGGGAACCTCTCTGTCAAGTATCTCAGCAAGGACCTTCCAGAGTCGATTTTGGGAACAGCCATTGAAACAACGAAAGCCCCCATCATAATCCCCATGAAGATGTCGAACATGGCCTGGATCTTCTTGGTGTAGACGAACGAGCTCTCCTCGGTTATCAGGCCGGCTGAGACCGTGATGATGATGTTCGAGATGATGGCACATACGAGAAGAAGGATGGAGAAGATCAGGGTGTTCTTCTGGAATGCTTTGATTGTCTTCTGCCTTAGAACTGCTATTATGATCACGACCGAGAACGCAAGGGCAATCCCGGCGGCTGTGTAGGTTAGTATGACGTTACCTCCAGATAAGCAACTAAACTCATCCTGTCTCCTGACTATATAACGTGGCGGTGCCTTTATCGAATGTGATTATCCAGTCAGATAATAGAATGGTCCCGAGATTTATTTCTGTTCATGATAATAAAAATCATCTTTGAGATTCCGCGAAGAACCTTTTTCCCATTTTGGCACGTCTTCTGCGTTCTAGCATTTGCGGGGAGTGCCCATTCATTGCCTAAGACAACAGTCCGTATCAGCTCAGGGGACGTCAGCTTCCTGACCAACAATGTCCTGAGGCTCGGGAGTTACGCCGAGAACCTTCTCGACAGCTTCAACTTCGGCCTCAAATCAGAGCAGCTGGCCAAGCATATCCGGGGGACATGTGACAACCTTGACATGCTTCTCAGTGACGGGGGTCTTCTTCCGATTACACTTCGACCGAGCAGCCAACCGGGTTTCGTACTGGAGGACGAGCCGATAGATCTCTGGGATTGGTCCCAGACCCTTAGATACGCTGCTGGAGCAACCATGATCTCGCAGAAATATTCAAAGTACATGTCCAAGGAGAACCTCCGAAAGGCCATTCTCGCAAAAGTGCTCTACAAGTGCCAGACAGGCATCCTGGACGATCTCGTTGACAAGGGCTCCTACTCCTACATGGACGCCAAGGACATCTACCACCACGTTCTGGCATCCATGACCGATCTGGATTTCGACATGAACGCTTTCAAGAAGAGACTGGTACCAAAGATGAACCAGAGACAGATGCACATGTTCGAACTGATAGCCACCATCTCTTCCAGCTTCAACAAGCTATATGTGGACTCTCCAAACGGGGTCGACCTCTTCTACCAGATGGAGCTCCTGGACGAGAGGGTCATCCTGGGACAGGCTTTGACCATGTTCCAGAAGGAGGAGTCATTCAACATTGGCAAGGTCAGGAGGATCGCTCGGAAGTTCTACGCTCCATCGGAGGACATCAGATGGCACGAGAGGCTGTCTGCCTACGTGAGCGGAGGAACCCGATACAACCTCATCGACATGTCGTTCACCGACGAGAACTTCGACTTGGACGACCTTCAGCACTTCCTGGAGGGATGGTACTACTACGATATCATCGTGGTGTATCTGAACAACATCGTGAATATCCGACAAGACCTCATGGACGGTATCGCAAACCTGTCTCTCATTGCCATGAGGGAGGACGAAATGTGCTCCGTCCGAAGGTTGACCAACTACGATCCCATGCTCACCATCGATGACTACAAGGACCACATCGGACGAATAGCCCAGATGTCCAGCAGGGCCATCGCCGCTGTCACCAAGGATTTCGAGGACCACGAGAATTACTACCCGTTCATTACGGTCATGATGCCCGTTGTGATGATGGCTGATTGGATCGGGAAGAGGGACGATCTCATCTGCACCTATCTGGAGGAGCTATCGCCAGCACTGATAGAAGTGTCTAAAAAAGCATCCGCGGTTGCCTGAGCTCCACCTTCCGGAACTAGACTATCTTGTACACGATGTCGTTCGGTCTGACCCTGTCCGCCGTCCTTATTCCAACCGATTGTCCCGCGCCAGCACTCTCCACCTTCTCGTTTTCAATCTCCATCGAATCGACGGTCTGCTCGAAATCTGTAGTAGCACCCTGGATCGAAATCTTGTCGCCGACATTCAGTGTACCGCTCTCTATCCTAATTGCAGCAACCTCCGGCTTCGCGAAATACTTGAACACAATCCCGATTTTCTCTTTCTCCTCCATGAAATCGACCAGATGCGATATCATTCCGCATTCTTAAAAACCTTGCTCCGACATCCCCGTCGAGGGCAAAAGGTTTAAGTTGAACGGTTTCTTTAGACATCCGTATATCAGAGGGGAGTTGGATGGTTCTTCCATTGAACGTGTTGGAGAAGTCGCTAAACAGGCGAATATCGTTATTGCTCAAAGACAACAGGACGCTGGAGGGGAAGCTCGTGGGCTTCGATGACTTCATGAACCTCGTCCTGGAGGAGACTGAGGAGACCAAAGAGGAACAGGTCAAGAAGCTGGGCACGGTTGTCTTGCGCGGTAACAACGTGGTTACGATAGTACCCACAAACTGATGACTTACTTCCAAAAACTCTTTTAGTCCAATGATAATGCTCTTAGGATGAAAGCTGTCATACTGGCAGGTGGAGAGGGAACCCGACTTCATCCGTTGACGTATACGCGGCCAAAGTCGCTCATACCCATTCTGGACAGGCCCATGGTGAACTACACTCTCGACTACTTCAAGGAGTGTGTGGACGAGATCATCTTCGCCGCCGGTCACATGGTCGCCGAGCTCAGGTCCTACATGGATTCGATCGGGGAAGGGTCAAGGGTCAAGATAGTTACAGAGGAGAATCCTCTTGGCACAGGGGGCGCCGTGAAGAATGTGGAAAGCCTCCTTGACGAACCATTCATCGTGCTTAACGCGGACATAATCTCTTCCATCAACATGCAGGAGTTCATATCATTCGCCGAGGAGAAGGGAGGGATGGGGAGCATAGCACTGTTTCCGTCCAGTCACCCGGAGGACTACGGTGTGGTGGAGCTCGAGGAAGGTCAGAGGATAGTCCGTTTCGTTGAGAAACCCACCCGCGAGGAAGCCTTCTCCAACCTGATCAATGCAGGTGTCTATTATCTGAAACCCGAGATACTGGACCTGATGGAACCCAGCAAGTTCGTGTCCATGGAGAGGGAGGTCTTTCCGTTGATAATCGATGACGGTTTCTTCGGTTACAGGTTCGATGGACATTGGGTGGACGTCGGGAAGGTGGACACCTATCTCGAGGCCGTGCGAACCCTTCTGGACATTGGAGGCAGCAGAATCGATGAGGCGTCTCGGATAGGTGATGGTGTGGAGGTCGTTGATCCGGTCTTCGTTGGTCCTCGGTCGGTCAAGAGGTCTGGCAGATTGGGACCCTTCACAAGTGTTGGGAATGGTTGCGACCTCGGAACGTCGGAGATCACTGGTTCGGTCCTTTTTAACAAGGCGAGGTTGGGGGAGAACGTCGGTGTTACCGATTCTGTTCTAGGTGAGGGCGTCGTCGTTGGTGACAACTCCACTCTCAAGGGCTGCGTGGTCGGTGATGGGGAAGTGATTGACGAAGGTTCGAACCTGGTGGACCAGAAGGTGGGCATGAGATGACGCGACTGTTCGGAACCAACGGTGTGAGGGGGATCGCCAACTCGGACATGAACATCGAACTCGCTACGAATCTGGGAAGGGCCATAGGGACGTTCTTCGGGAAGGGTGAGATCGCCGTGGCATCCGATACGAGGATATCCAGCGATATGCTCAGGAACGCGGTTTTCGCAGGAGTCCTTTCCACTGGGGTGTCCGTCGGGGATCTGGGCGTGTTACCGAGCCCCACCCTGCAGTTTGCTGTCAAGCATGGAGGATACAACGGGGGTATCATCATCACAGCCTCACACAATCCTCCCGAGTTCAACGGCATCAAAGTTATCGATTCAACCGGTCTGGAACTGGCCAGGGAGGACGAAGAGCAGATCGAGTCCCATTACTTCGAGAAGTCCTTCACCGTAGCTGACTGGAAATCCCTCGGGGGTGCCCGGTCGGACGCTCAATGGGGGGATAGATATGTCGAAGGGATCATCGGGAATCTGGACGTGGAAGCCATCAGGGAGCAGAGATTCAAGGTGGTTCTGGATGTGGCCAACGGGGCCGGTTATGAGACATCACCCATCATCTTGACCAAGCTTGGTTGCGAGATCACGGTCTTGAACGGAGAACCAGACGGCATGTTCCCCGGGCATCCATCCGAGCCAACGCCCGAGAATCTCACGGGTCTCTCTCAGGCTGTGAAGGAAGGCAATGCTGATCTGGGGATAGCCCATGACGGGGACGCCGACCGCACCGTCTTCTTCGACGAGAACGGGGACTTCGTACAAGGTGACAAGAGCCTGGCATTGACGGCGGGTTACATGTTGAAGAAAAGGAAAGGGCTTGTGGTCACGCCTGTAAGCTCCTCGAGCATGGTGGAGGACGTGGTCGTTGAGGCCGGGGGTGAGATACTCTATTCGAAGGTCGGTGCCCCCATCGTCGCCAGGACCATGCTGCAAAGGAATGCGGTGTTCGGTGGAGAGGAGAACGGCGGGATGATCTTCCCAGAACATCAGTACTGCCGGGATGCTGCCATGTCGGCGGGCAAGGTCTTGGAGATTCTAGCCCTGTCCGGAAAGAAGTTGTCTCAGCTTGTCATGGAACTTCCCGTGTACTTCACCACGAAGACGAAGGTCAGCTGTCCAGATGAGCTCAAATCAAAGGCCTTGGAGGAGATGGCGGCCTTGGTCTCTGAGGGCAATGTTGACAGGACGGACGGCCTGAAGATCTACGGCGAATCCGAGTGGGTCCTCATACGTCCGTCAGGTACCGAGCAGATAATCCGCGTATATTCCGAAGCTAAGTCCAAGGAAAGGGCAGATTCGCTTGCGGATGAGAACTCCAAGAAGCTCCAGGGTGTTGTGGATAGGTTGTCCTAGGCGACCAGCGCCGCCAGTAGGATGGCGACTATCGACCCTATCGCTATTGTCACCAGATTGTTGGTGTCCTTGTTCAGGACGCCTCTTTCTTCCAGTGTTGCCCCCAGGACGCTGTCGACCTGACATCCCATGAACCCGACAAGAATGGGGATCCAGACTATCCAAATACCGGCTGCCAACGTGTCCGAGAAAGGGTGCAGTATCAACCAGCCGAAGATGGATGTGAACACGGCGCCGAAGAGAGCCCACATCTGACCGAACCACGACACGCCCCCGTTCGTCCCCGGACTGACCCTGCGTCCCGAGATTATCGAGTACGTCTTATCAGAAAGGATGCCGATCTCACTGGCCAAGGTATCGGCCGCTGCGACGCTTATCGCGCAAATGAATATCAATCCGGTTATGTCCGTTGGAAGGAGGGGCAGATTGAAGTATCTGGACAGAAAGGCCAACACGGCAATGACCGATGGGATCAGACCGTGCGCAATGACGTTCCCTCCCTTTCTTTCGCCCTTCACTCCCTCCTGGACC
Organism: Methanomassiliicoccales archaeon; assembly: GCA_030593885.1. Lineage (GTDB taxonomy): Archaea > Thermoplasmatota > Thermoplasmata > RBG-16-68-12 > SOIM01 > JAGLME01. Next base: position 18,896 of record JAUVGH010000008.1, on the reverse strand, counting down.
CCCCACGCCTCTTTGGTTGCGAACTTGTATCTCGTGGCGGCAAAGCCGCTGAGAAGGAAGAAGAGCAGCAGGATCAGCCAGACCACGTCCCCAAAGACGCCGATGAGGACCCCGACACCGAACGCGGACACCGAGCCGGTCAGGGTCAGCAGTTTCCTCATGTACGTAATGGAGGCCAGAACGCTGCAAAGAAAGAGGACGATTCCTATCCTGACTACAGACTCCCACACTTCCATTGGCCTCAAAGGTGGATAAGTGGGTTCAACTTATAGGTTTCTTTGAGAGAACGCCCAGGAATCCGGACTAGAACCACTCGTCCAGGCTTTGCTGCTGACGCGCCGACTTGGCCTCAACCATCTTGTTCAGCGCTCCTCTGACCCTGTTCTCCGAGAAATCGAACCCTCCGCACAGGAAATCCAGGACGCCCTCCACGTCTGGATCGGTCCATTCCAATTGATAATCGTCCGTGACGTCCGGGCGCAGGAAGATACCTTTGATCTCCTCCGCGTTCTCTATCTCGAATCCCTCCTTTTCCATTATCGTGTTCAAGTTCCCGTGCTTTCTGATGAGCGAGAACGCCTTCTTGGGACCTATTCCCTTTATTCCCGGATTGTAGTCCGTGCCTATGAGAATCGAGAGGTCAACCAGCTGTTTCCTGTCTATCTCCAACGAGCTCAAGGCCATCTTCAGCTCTATCTCTTCCGGATTGACGTCAATGAAGACCTGCTTGCCGGGTAGCTTCCTCTTGCCGGTGATGGTAAGGTTCCTGATGAGTCTGGGTGAGCCAAAGAGAAGCGAATCGAAATCCTGGGACGCCGTGGCCCAAACATCCTCCCTCGAGGACATGTGACTTGCCTGCGCCTCTCCTTCGCCAGGTGCCTGAACGTGCGGGATCCCCATCTTGGCCAAGAGTTCCTTGGACTGGGTGACCATGTCCTTCTCCAACTTCGAAGCTTGCGTCGCCTTTGAGAACGCCTTCTCCATATCCCCTTCGGCCAGTGCCTTTTCCCATTCCTTCTTGGCCGTTGCCCTCGCCTTTGTTCTGGACCGTATGGTCCGCCTCTTGAGGTCGGGGGGTTTGCCGTCGAACACGAACACGGGGCTCATGCCTTCCCTCAGAAGGCTGGAGGTGCGGTATATGATGCCGGATAGATGCGATGTCACCCTTCCTCTCTTGTCCATCAACGGGGTGCCATCAGGCTGTCTGATTATCGAGAGGAATTGGTAGATCGTGTTGTACGCGTCAATGGCTATCTTCCTGCTCCTGAAATCCTCGAGTCTCCTCTCTTTCGCGATTATGATGTCAGAAATGTTGACTCCCATGTCCGTCTGGGTCTCCAGCCGTCAATCTTTAAGGTTTCTCCTGTCCGCCCAGGAGCTACTTCTTTGATCTCGTATCTATCTTCTTCAGGTCCTTGGAGATCTCATCCAGCTGTTTCGTGTTCTTCTTGGAGAGGTCCCTGTTGATCTTGTGGACCCTGAGCATCTCCTTGGACAGGTTGTTCTGTGCTTTCAGGTTGTCCTTGAGGTACTTCATCTCCTTCTCGAACGCCTTCTGTCTCTCCATTATCTCAAGGATTACTTCATGCACCTCTTCTCTGTCCATCCCTTTCTTACCCATTCAATCACCAGCCCCATATCGGGAAACTGGATAAAAAAACTTGCCATCAGATGATGTGGTCCACGATGTCGTCCAGCTCTCGGTCGCAGTACTTGCAGCTGAGTCTTATCGGGTCCTTGGACTTCAAGGTGAACTCGGTCTCAACCGGTTCATTGGCGTTGGTAACACAGTTCGGATTCCCGCATTTGAGTATCCCGACGGCAATATCCGGAAGGCTGACGTCCATCTTCTCCACGACCTCATAGTTGCGTATGATGTTGATGCTGGCCTCCGGCGCGACCAGGGATATCTTGTCCACCTCTATCTGCTCCAGTTCCTTGTCCTCCACCTTGACTATGTCCTTCCAGTCCATCTTCTTGCTGGGCACGTGCATCAGCACGCTTACGGTGGAGTCCACCTCCCCGTCGGAGATCCCCAGGACCTTGAGGACCTTGAATGCCATACCGCACGCTATATGGTCTATTACCGTTCCGTTCTTGATCGGTGCGACCTTGATTTCCTTCATTTGACCACATCGAATATCAGTGCCAGTAGGGCCATCCTGACCGGGACCCCGTTGAACGCCTGCTTGAAGTATATCGCGTGCTCGGTAGTGTCCACCTCCGGAGATATCTCGGTGACCCTGGGCAGCGGGTGCATGACGATCATGTCCTTGCTGGCATTCGTCAGTATCTCGTTGTCCACCCGATACATGCCAGCCACCTTCTCGTACTCGGCCGGGTCCGGGAACCTCTCCTTCTGGATGCGGGTCACATACAGCACGTCCGCGGACTCGATCGCATCTTCCAGAGCATTCGTGGACGTGTAGGAACCACCCTGCCGTTCCACATGCTCCACCACCTCTTTGGGCATTTGCAGGACCTCAGGCGCCACAAAGGTCAGGTTGGCTCCGAACATGGCCAACGCGTATGCCAGGGAGTGGACCGTTCTGCCGTACTTCAGATCCCCCAGCAGAACCACGTTCTTGTCTTCGATGTCCTTCTTCTCGGTCCAGATGGTGAACAGGTCGAGCAACGTCTGTGTTGGATGCTGGCCAGCTCCATCTCCAGCGTTGATTACCGGCTTCTCAGTGAAATCTGCTGCAAGCTTGGCCGCGCCCTCCATGGGATGCCTCAGAACAATGACATCCGAGTAGGATTCGACCATTCTTATCGTGTCCGCCAGTGTCTCGCCTTTCTTCAGGGATGTGATCTCCGGGTCCGAGAAGCCGACCACAGACCCGCCCAGGCGGCTCATGGCGGCCTCGAACGAGAGTCGCGTCCTGGTGCTCGGTTCAAAGAATATGGTGGAGAGGATCTTGCCTTTGAGCGAGAGGTTCCCCTTCTCACCTCTGGCAGCCGGTATCATATCCTTGGAAACCTTCAAAATGTGTTCGATCTCCTCCCGTGAAAAATCATGGATGGATATTATGTCCCTCCCTTTGAAGATCTTAGTCATCTTTCTGCCTTATCAAGTGGTGGGTAATAAAACTAACGAGAATGGCCAGATGAAAACAAAAAAATATCTCAGGCAGGTCTGGGAAACCCAAACGCTGCCTGTGGGTTGTGGAGGAGGGGGGCAAGTGTTACCGGGAAAGAACGTCCACTGCCTTCCAGTCGCCACCAAAGTCCTGGGTGTGGCCGGATGCTAGCTGGAATCTTACCCTGATCTTTCCATTCTCGAAGAAGATGTATGCGTTCTTGAGCTGTGAGAGATACAAGCTGATCCTCTTGCCTTTCTGTGTGAGCGCGCGTTCTGTGCATCTGATGAGCCCTGCCTTCTCCAGTGCGTGAATTCGCCTGTAGCAAGCCGCTATGGGAATCCCGTATTCCCGGCTCAGCTCGATTGCGCTCTTCGGTCTCTTGTACGTCGCAACTAGGATCTTTGCGGAGTATTCGTCCGTTATAAGCCGTGATGCCTCCAAGGGGTCCATGAGTTTTCGCTGCCTCCTTAACTAAACAAAATATCACTTAAGTCGTTATATATAGACTCGTCAATGATTATCTTTGATGATTCTTAATTGTGATAATGCCAGATGTTATCATTCTTGAGTATGATACTTAGAATAATTCGCCTTTCTGCGGGGTATTCTCAACGCTAACTTTAATTTATTATTCGAGTAGAATAATTTTCCTCCTCTCAACTGCGAGGAGTACAATGCGACACGCTTTCCGCTGTCCGAATACAGGGTCGCTGCCTTCTTCAAAAGCCCTAGCGACTCAAGATGCCGGATCTTCCTGTAGCAGTGGACTATCGGGATATCGAGCATCTCGCTCAGTTGTCTAGGCGTCAATGGCTTGGTGGCGGTCGCTAGAAGGATCACGCCCGCTTCGTCCCCCGGAACTCGTTTCATTCTTCTCAGCAGATTTTCACCCCTGGCTCATATCACTATTGATTAACGGGTTATTTAATGCAACGAACCCATCATCATGACTGATTATCAGATTCCACACAAGATTCTCCGGGATTGGCGAAGCCTCAGGCAACTTCAGCGTTCCTTTCCAGTAAGGCCATCTCCCTCTCGTCCAGCGCCCTTTGGTCGATCGTGATTATGAGAAGCGCCTTGTTCTGCATCACCAGCTCGTTGATGTACTCGATGAACTTCAGCAGACGGGCGAAGTCGTTGTTGACAAGGAGATACTCCATGCCATCCAGCAAGATCACCGTCTTCACCCCACTCTCCACGAATCTGCTCATTATGTTGGTCAAGCTGCCCAGGTTGTGAGGGTCCACGTAGTCCTTACCGAGGGTGGTCGACAACCACAGCACCTTCAACTCGCCGGGCCCTGGTCTCCGTTCCACGTGGTCTGGATGCTGCCTCGTTATCAGAAGTCCCTTGTATCCATTCTCGACCTTGTTCCAGAAATGCGTGAAGGCCTTCTTGGGTTTCTGCTCCTTGATGACGTATGTGTACCCGGGCTTGAGGTCTCTCCCAGATTCTCCGAAGACAAGCTCATTGAATAGGTCATCTCGGGTGACCTGGCCGACCAGGAGCATCGCCAACAGTGGTATCACTCTATCGTGTAATGCTAGGCTCGACTCCGTTCAAATACTATTTGCGCTCAATATCATCGCTGATTATCGATTGGAGAACAGCATAATGCCCCGCACGCCCAGAAAAGTTTAATTCTGGCAATAGATTAGCCTTCTCGATGAGAGGAGAGGTTCGAATAGGTGTTCTAGGCGGTTCAGGCGTCTACGAATTGGAGATACTTGAACAACCTGAGATGAGGGATGTGGATACGGCTTACGGTAAGCCATCCGGACCTGTCCGAGTCGGCACGATTGCAGGTAGGAGCGTCGCATTCATTCCCCGCCATGGAAAGCGTCACGGGATCCCAGCGCACAGACTTCCCCACGAGGCGAACATGTTGGCGTTGAAGGACCTGGGGGTGCAGAGGGTGATCAGCACATCATCCGTTGGGAGTCTCAGGATGGAGATAGAACCAGGGGGCTTCCTTGTCCCGGATGACTTCTTCTCACCCTGGAAGATCCTAACATACTTCGATTCCGAGGTCAGACACGTCACGCCGTCCCTTGATGAGGACCTCCGGGAGGCATTGGTGGCCACTGGCAAAGATCTCGGTCTCCGTGTGCACGAGTCCGGCACATACGTCCAGGCCATCGGGCCCAGATTGGAGACCAGGGCTGAGATAAGAGCGATGTCGGAGTTCGGCGACGTCGTCGGAATGACCATGGCCTCGGAGGCAACCCTGGCGAACGAGCTGGACATTGACTACGCCTGTCTGTGCATAGTCGACAACTACTGCCACGGATTGGTGGAAGAACCTCTGACCTATGAGAAGATCGTGGAGAACCAGAAGACGAACGCGGAGAATGCCAAGGCTTTGATTGCCAGGTTCCTGGGTGAACTGAAATGAGCATCCTGATCGAGAACGTGCTTCACGACGGTGACCGGACCAACATCTACGTGGAGGGCAATAGAATCACCAGTGTCGGACCGAGGGTGGAGGCCGATCAGACCATTGATGGTAGCAACCACGCAGTGTTGCCAGGTCTCGTCAATACCCACACCCATGCAGCCATGACGTTGTTCAGGGGATACGCGGACGATATGCTCCTACAGGAGTGGTTGAGGGACAAGATCCGGCCCTTGGAGTCGAAGTTCGTGCCCGAGGACATCTACTGGGGAACCAGGCTCGCCTGCCTCGAGATGATAAGATCCGGGACCACATGTTTCAACGATATGTACTTCTATATGGACCAGCAGGCCAGAGCAGTTGAGGAGTCTGGGATAAGGGGTGTGCTTTCCGAAGGCTTCGTCGACTTCTTCCAGCCTGACCTGAGCGAGGAGCTCTTCAAACAATCCACGGACATCATAGCGAAGGTCCAGAGCATGGGATGCGACAGGATCACTCCGGCGCTGGGACCACACGCCATCTATACGGTCACCGAGAGCTCACTGCGGAGGTTCAAGGAGATCTCCGATGAGGAGGGGCTCTTGATACACTTTCATTTGAGCGAAACGCAGGAGGAGGTGGAGAACTGCAGGAAGGCTCATGGCAAGTCACCCGTTGGCTACCTGAAGGACATAGGATTCCTGGGCTCGAATCTTATTGCCGCTCACAGTGTCTGGCTTGACGAGAGCGAGATCGCAATGCTCGCGGATGCACATGTCAAGGTCTCGCACAACCCGGTATCCAATATGAAACTGGCAGTTGGAGGGGCTTTGCCCTACAAGGAAATGCGCCAGGCCGGGATCAACGTGTCCTTGGGGACTGATGGCACCGCTTCGAACAACAACCTGGATATGTTCGAGTCCATGAAGTTCGCTGCATTGCTCCAGAAGTTCAGCACAAATGACCCCACCGTGCTGCCCGCGGGAGAGGTTCTGGAAATGGCCAACGCCAAGGGCGCCGACGCTTTGGGGATAGATGCTGGAGCGGTCAAGGTCGGGAAGCTCGCAGACCTCATATTGGTGGACCTCAGGTCACCCGCCTTCAACCCCAATCACGACCTCACCTCCAACCTGGTATACTCGGCGAATGGGTCGTGCGTCGACACCGTCATCTGTGACGGCAAGGTTCTGATGCGGGATGGTCACGTGGAAGGAGAGGAAGGGGTCATTGAAGGAGCTGCAGGGGCGGCCCGGGACCTCGTTCGGAGGGGGCAGGAATAGATGCTGGAGAAGCTCAAGAAGTCATTGGAGCACAGTCCGATAGTCGAGTTCGGTGAATACCAGTATTTCGTTCATCCCATAACCGACGGTATTCCCAAGGGAGACCCAGAGGTGCTTGAAGAGGTCGTTGACGCGATCATTGCAACAATGGACCTCAACTGCGACAAGATAGTGACCGCAGAGTCCATGGGATTCCCCCTGGCTGCGGCCTTGTCGCTGAGGACTCGAATACCATATGTGTTCGTGAGAAAGAGGAAGTACGGTCTCCCCGGTGAGATCTCCCTCCAGCAGACAACGGGATACTCTGGCTCCGACATGTACATCAACTTCATCGAGGAAGGGGATAGGGTTGTGTTCGTCGACGACGTTCTGAGCACGGGCGGGACGCTCAAGGCCATCATCGAGACCTTGAGGGTCATCGGTGCGGAGGTGGTGGACATCCTGACCGTCTTTGAGAAAGTGGGCACAAGAGAGCAGCTTGAAGAGGAGCTGGGGATCCGGATAAAGACCCTGGTCCAGGTCGAGGTCGTAGATGGAAAGGTCGTGGTCCACGGTTCGGTTTGAGTTGCCGTTCATCCGATAGCAGTAAATATCCTGTGGTTGTTCTTTGAAGGGGGTTAGATGAAGGAGATAGCTATCGAGAAGGCGAAGGGCATTGCCGAAGAGAAGGGCCTGCATCCGGGCCTGGTAAGGGATACGGAGGTCATCCAGTTCACCAAGGGCGGGAATCCCAGGATCAGCATTATATCTTGGTCGAGGTTCGAGGACATTCTGAAGAGCAGAGGCCTCAGGATAATGGAGAACAATGGCTGGATGAAGATCCTTGCCAAGTAGGCCATACTTGGGTCTCTGGTTGACCGGCCAAACATCCAGATTCCACAATCATTGTCGATAATCAATCTGAGATTTCCTTTGACACTCGCCCGGTTTCTTGTCCCAATGCCCGCAGAGGGGGACGAAGCACGTTACCGAAAAACAGCCCGTCGACATCACGACCTCCGACTGGATCGCGGTGCTGAAGAGCCAGGTCCAATAATCGTTGTATCAAATCTGATAACGGTCTCGGCACGCTTTTTATATGAGAAACATACGCCGACTCACATCATAGATTACGATGTCCCCTCCTCTGAGGAAGGGTAGTAACCCGCGATTTTGCGGGTATGGGCTCTCGGGCCTTGCTACCGACTTCCTCACCCCCCTTTTTTTTGCCCGTTCCTATCTCATCGAGCGGGCACGCTAATGATGAAGAGAATCTCGAAAAGAATGTTCCCTACTCCTCCTCTTTGTTCTTCCGTTGGCTTGGAAGGACTATGATGTTGAGCGGAATGACCTGTCCGCTGTCGTCATCTTCCTTGGGATAGATGACGCTCTTGCCCTCTGGCGCTATTTTATGGAATCGCAGTTTCATCGTATCTGTAGTTCATACCACCCTAGGCTACTTAAAACGGAAGCAACGGATTATCGTGGCTGATTATCTTTTGCACAACTGGTAATACCGACTCGATGCGGTTTGCACTGCTCAACATTCAACTAAACCAAAAGAAATCCGCGAAGGTCCAGGATGGCCGTTCAGTCTATCAGGAGCTTGAGTCCGGTCCAATCCCCACCGAAGTCCTTGACGGCGCCGGTGGCGAGATGGAACCTCGCTCTGAGTTTCCCGTTCTCAAAGAAGATGAAGGCGGTCTTCAACCTCGAGAGGTAAAGGTTCTTCCTCTTGCCTTTCGGCGTGAGAACCCTGTCCACACATTCTATCAGTCCAACGTCCTCTAAGGTCTTGATCTTCCTGTAGCATGCCGCGATCGGTATGCCGTACGTGTTGCTTATCTCCTGGGCGCTCATCTTCTTCTTGAAGGTCGCCAGAAGAATCTTCGCAGAATACTCGTCTGTTAGCATTTGAGAGGCTTCAAGGGCGTCCATGTTTATTCCCCTACCCACTTTCCACGACCTTTGCTATTGGTGAGTAAACCCAGCGTAAAGTGTTCAAATACTTAAAGTATAGCCTATCAGAATCAGGTCAATTCCCGGCCATGACAACCGGTCGGAAAAACCGTCTCTCAGTGGCTGATTGGAGTGTTCAGCTTGATCCAGGTGTTGTTGATCGGCTCCTGGGTCTTGAACTCCAACTTCACCTTGAAGACCCCATCCTCGTACATGATGCAGGCCTTCAGCAGACGTGAGCGGTACAGCTTCATGCTCTTGCCCTTGCGGGTCGTCACGATCTTCTGACACTTGAGGAGACCTGCGTCCTCCAGTTCGTGTATCTTGCGGTAGCACGCTGCTATGGGCACGTCGTATGTATCGCTGATCTCTTGAGCAGATCTTGCTGAGAAATATGTTGCTGCAAGAATGCGTTCTGCGTAATCGTCAGTAAGTAGCCTCGAGATCTCTTTTTCTCGCATCGTAGGTCTTACCTCTTGGGGATATTAAACCACTTTCATCCGATTATCATGGATGATATCTGCATAGGCGTGTGGGCCTACACAATCGGGGTCAGATTCGTCTTCGGATATCCCTTCGAAACATCGAAGGACAGAGCGAAGAGCTCGGTGAACGGCTTCTCCCCGTAGAGCACTACCGAGCCGTCAATGTTCTCTATCTTCAGGTGAGTGTGAGCGACGTTGGTCAGCTTGCCAATGGACTCGTCCGTCGGCACCAGAATTCCAACAAAGATGTCCTTGTCCCTTCTGATCGAGGTCAAGTGTGCTGTGAGGCCTTCTATCAGTTCCCCACCGCCGTACATTGATTCCAGGGTGTCAAATGAGAGGATTGACAAGTATGGATGTTTCGAATCCTGCAGGCTGAACTCTATCTTCTTCCATTTCAGATCCTCAGCGACATCTCCTCCGTCCAGCGCGATCGCGTTCTCAGCAGCTACGAAGGTCTCCAGCTGGAGCGCCTCGAAGACCCTGACGTACTTGTTGTAGGTTTCCTCGCCCAGGTACGGCGCTATCTGTCCTGCCACGATCTCCGCAGGAGCCCTCTTGGATGGCAAGAATGCCACTCCACGGCCCTGAGTGGCGAAGTTGGATATGATCCCGGCTTTGATGTTGTCGATGTAGTAGCTGGGGACGTTTCCGCCCACCTCTATCGCTATTATGGATCCCTTCTTCACCCCTCCTATGAGCTGGTCCAGCTCCTCGTTCCCGGTGGAGACGACATCCTCTGAGATATCCTGGACCGCCTTCCAAGGCTTGATCTCCTGTGGCATCTCCTCCTGCCTGAACGCGAAGGTCCTTACCCGTCCGTCCTTCAGAGTGTAAATGTACTTGTGCTGGGTGATCTCGGACCCTCTCAGTTTCTCGATGTTCAGGACCCTCAACCTTCGTCCCTTGTGTTCCGCCTTGGCGAAGGAGATCACACCATCTCCCAGATAGTCAAGCTTGTTGTCCATACCGGTCTCCAAGATGTAGAGAACATCCGCCTGTGATTGCTCCACCAGGTCCTTCTGGAGTGTGTTGATGAGCTTTGATGAGAGAACGCCATATCTCTCGCTTAGAGCGTCAATGCTGTCGATTAGGACCAGTGTCTTGTCCGGAAGGGTCTGCTCGACCATGTCGTATGCCAGATCTATCTCCGGGAGATCCGATCCAAGGTCGAAGACTATCGTGTCCTCGAGGAATGAACCTTCCCCAAGACCGCCGAAGTCCTCGTCCATGCCTTCCTCTCCCATCTCGATCCTCCCTTCCAGTTTCTGCAGCTCTTGGCGGTTCACCTTCTGACCGTCCAAGGATGTACCTTCCAGGGACCGAAGCAACTGCTGGGCCGTTCTGATCCTCACTTCCAGGGCCACATCAGTGTCCTTCTCCTGATGAACGTAGTTCGAGGTGAGCGTCTTTGCGTAGCTCTTGGCCATCTTCAGTTTCTCTTTCTCCGCCAGCTTCTTCCTCAGCCATGGGAATTGGTTGTACAGCGATTCGTCTGAGACCCTCACTGAGATGTAATGGCTCTTGGTTATGTTGTCCAGCTCCTCGGCCAGTTGCAACGCAAAAGTAGTCTTTCCAGTACCTGCCAGCCCCTTGACGATCAATGAATGACCGCCGGGGCCTTTGAAGAAGTTCACGAGTTCTGTTGGTAGTCCCGTTGATTCTGTCAATTTCCCACCTCGGGAAATCGAGATTGGCATCGGTATAAGATACTTTGGCTCTCTATTATCTCTTCTGATATTGATGTTCGGACGGGCGCGGATGACCGTCCCGTTTTGGGTCTCGCAAGTCCTGCAAGATAACCTATTTGGAGGCCAGACGCTCGGCCCTCTTGAGGTCCTTGACTATCTCCTTCTGCAAGCCACGATTGTAGATGACGGCGGCCGGATGGTACGTCACCACTATTGGTACCCCATTGTGATCCAGTTTCCTACCTCTCAGTTCTGCTATCTTCTGCATGGTACCGATAAGGCCTTTGGCACCAAATCTTCCGAGAGCAACCAGGACCTTCGGGGATATCGCGCTGATCTGGCTCTCCAGGTGGGATGTGCATGCTTCGATCTCGTCGGTCTTCGGATTCCTGTTCTTTGGCGGTCTGCATTTCAATACGCTGGTGATGAAGACTTTGTCCCTCTTCAGACCTGCTGCTTCCAGCGCCTCGTCCAGGATCCTCCCAGCATACCCAACGAACGGCCTGCCCTGCTCGTCCTCCGATCTTCCCGGAGCTTCCCCGACGAGTACTATCTTAGCGTTGGATGCCCCCTCACCAGGTACCGCGTGGGTCCTGCTTTTGGCTAGTCGACATCTCCTGCACCGTCTGACCCTTGTTGCGATCTTCCCGAGTTCGTCCTTCTTGGTCAAGACATCCACCCTCTACCTGAGATATGCTTTGAGCTCTTCAGCGGTCATCGTGTTGAGAACGTCCTCCTTCTCCAGCCATCCGCGTCTCGCCATTCCCACCCCGAATTTGATGAATTGCAGATCATGGGCGCTGTGGGTATCCGTGCCCAATGACATCTTCGCACCAGCCTCCTTTGCCATTCTTACGTGTGGCCCGTTGAGGTCCAGCCTGTCCGGGAAGCAGTTGATCTCTAGTGCCGTCCTAGTTTCAGCCGCCTCATCCATTATCTCTTCGATGTCCAGTTCGTAAGGGTCCCTCCTGCCTATGAGACGTCCGGTCGGATGCGCGAGTACGTCCATGTTCTCGTTCCTCATCGCCTCCACCAGCCTTTCGGTCATCTGCCTTTCCGGCATCGAGAACTTGGAATGGACTGCTCCCACAACCACATCCAATTCCCTTAGGATCGAGTCGTCCAGGTCGAGCTCTCCATTGTCCTTGATGTCCGCTTCGATGCCTGTGAGGACCTTGAAGTCATTCATCTTCCTGTCGACCTTCCTTACCTCCTTGACCTGCAGTTCAAGCTCTTCCTCGGAAAGCCCGTTGGCAATCTTGAGAGATTTGGAATGATCTGTGATCGCGATGTATTCTCTTCCCTGGGCCTTGGCGGCCTCCGCTATGCCTTGAATGCTCTTCCCCCCGTCGCTCCAGTCCGTGTGAACATGCAGATCCCCTTTGACGTCCTCAAGTTCGATCAGGTCCGGAAGCTTTCCGTCCAGCGAAGCCTCTATCTCTCCGGCATCCTCCCTCAGTTCAGGTGCAATGTAAGCCATTCCCAGCAACCCGTAGATCTGTTCTTCCTCCTCTCCAGCGATCTTCTCATCACCTTCAAAGACCCCGTATTCATTGATCTTCAACCCCATTCTCTGAGCGATCGACCTGAGGTGTATGTTGTGGTCTTTGGAGCCGGTGAAGTACTGCAGTGCGGCCCCGAAGCTTCCTGACTCGACCACCCTCAGGTCCGCTTGGAGGTCGCCTTCCAGGTAAACAGTGGTCTTGGTCTTTCCCTTGAGGACCACATCCTCAACCTGTGGCAGGTTCGAGAATGCGTCCATTACCACCTTGGGGTTCTCCGAGACCGCCAGTATGTCAATGTCTCCTACGGTCTCCTTCATCCTTCTTAACGATCCGGCCACACTTATCTTCTCCGCCTTGGGTCTGAGGCTCTCCACCACTTCTTCAGCGATTGGCAGGGCCTCCCCGAGCAGCATCCTTCCCTTTGTCCGCTCGAGCATCTCTATGCCTTTCAGAATGTTCTGCTCGGTCTTCTCCCCGAAGCCCCTCAACCGTCTTAGCCTCCTCTCTCTCGCTGCCTTCCCGAGCTCGTCCAGGCTTGATATTCCTCTCTCCCTGTAAAGAAGTCCTGCTTTCTTAGGGCCCATTCCGGGAACCGCCAGGATATCGAGCACTCCCTGGGGAATCTCCGTTCTCAACCTCTCATGAAGCGAGATCTTGCCTGAGTCCAGGTACTCCTCGATCTTCTTAGCGATGTTCTTGCCGATGCCCTGCAACCCGGTCAGCTCCCCCCTCTTCCTGATCTTCTCCAGGTCCTCTGGAAGTTCTTCTATCACCCTTGCCGCCCACCGATACGCTCTCGGCGTGAACTGCTCGTTCTTGATGTCCAGCATGTCAGCGATCTCGTAGAGGGCTCTAGCGATCTCCTGGTTCTTCACGGATTGAGAATTCTGGATTGGCGATAAATAGTTTCTCTCACTCACCCAGAACCCTTTTTATGCCCCTCTTTGATTATGCTCCAATGAAGCTGATCGTCGTCTCAAAGAACGACACCGCCAGTCTGAACATCTCCAAGAATCTCTTGAACTTGAGGGAATGGAAGGACGAAGGAGAGTTCTTAGGCAACCCTCTTCGCAAGTATGAGGACTTCTTGATGGCAACGATCAATGATGAACACCTCTCCCATGACGGTCTTGACCGAGAGTTCCAGGAATCGGCAGGCATTGAACCAGAGGTTATGATATTCGCGTCAAGACACAAGAGCGCTTCCGGGCTGAGGAGCTTCACCGTTCACACGCCAGGCAACTTCTCCAAGGCAGAGATGGGAGGCAGGAGCGGGGAACTGGTGCCATCCAGCCCCCTCTTCAAAACGAGCGCCCTGAGGAACCTGAAGGGTCTGGCCAAGAGCATGGAACATACGGTCTCTTATGAGGCAACACATCACGGACCCTACCTTGAGACACCGGCATTCTACATCGAGATCGGAAGCGACGAGACCTGCTGGGTGGAAGAGGAAGCCGGACGAATAATCGCGGAGGCGATTCTCTCCATTGATCAGGAGAAGGACCCTGTTGCAATTGGGGTCGGAGGCGGACACTACGCACCACGACATACCGACGTCGCTCTCAAGAACCGACTGTGCTTCGGGCACATCATCGCCAACTACGCCCTTGAATCGATAACCGAAGGAATGTTGGACAAGACTATCGATAGAACCCCGGACGCAAAGTACGTTTATTTCCACAAGAAGGCGATGAAGAAATCCCGGTACCGGGAACTCAAGGCTTGGTTCGAGGATCGCGGCCTTCAGGCAGTGAGCCAGAAGGACATCCCAAGCAGGCTCTGATGATATCTCCCTCTAGATTTTCCTGGGCAAAAGACTAATATCCAATCCATCCATTATGGCTTGAGGGTGTGGAATGCTCAAGGAGTGCAGGTCCCACGGTTTCTTCCGAGAAGAGTTCTGTCCATCATGCGAAGGCAAAGGGAAGTTCCTTCTGAGTGATAAAGAACTGGACAGTCTGGGCAGGACGATGGCGGGCGTTCTCCGTCATTTTCCCGAGAGATATGGGCTGGACATGGACGAACATGGTTTTGTGGATCTGATGGATTTCATCACTGCTCTGCAGATCAGGAACAAGAAGTTCAGGTTCCTGAAACCTCACCACATTCTGGGTGTCATCGAGACCGATGCAAAGGGGAGGTACGAGTTCAGGGACGGAAGGATCAGGGCGACATACGCCCACTCCTTCGAGGTGGACCTGGACCTTCCTCAGGACAACATCCCGACCATTCTCTACTTCCCGACGACAGAGGAGGAGACCCAAATACTGCTGGAAATCGGTCTGAAACCCTCGGACAGGAAGATGGTCCACCTGAGCCACTCTTACGAGGACGCCATGGAGGCTGGCAGGGTCAGGACGGACGATCCGATAATTCTCGAGGTTAACACCGAGAAGGCGATAGACCAAGGTGTCGTGATAATGAAGGCTGGCAAGACCGTCTACGTCACCAAAGAGACACCACCAGACTGCCTTTCGACTGCAAAGAAGAGGTAGGATTTCTGTTATCAACTGCCAATAAGCACCACCAATACCTTTAAAATGGAGAATCAGAATACGATTTTGGAACCTAAGGATGGAGATGCGCATGACCACAGGCTTCGATATTATAGGCAACAATAAGGCATTGCAGGACCATTGGCTCAGGCGAATAGTCGCTCTCATCATTGATGGGATAATAATCGGTGTAATTGCCTTCTTGGTCAGCATCTTTTTCTGGATACTCTCCCCCGTAGGATTCATCGGATGGTTCTTCGTGGGACTTCTGATGTTCCTGTACTTCATCGTCCTTGAAGTGGCCATAGGCGGGACTATCGGGAAGAAGCTGTTGAGCTTGGAAGTAGTTTCGACCCAACAGGGTAGTTTGAGCTTTGTGCCCTCCCTCATAAGGAACGTATCCAAGATATTCTGGGTATTCCTTCTAGTAGACTGGCTCGTCGGAATGTTCACGGACGGCGATCCCAGGCAGAAGTTTTTGGACAGGTATGCAAACACCACAGTCCAGAGAACCGACCAGCGGGCCTACATGGAACAGCAGTTCAGACAGATGGCCTATGTGCCACCCCATCCCACATACCAACCACCACCGGGGCAACCCCAGCAGCAGTCATACCCGCCCCCACAGCAGACCCAGCAGCCGCAGGGACAAGCGGCGGCATGGCCACATCAGGAGGAGCAGCCGAAGACGGATTGGCCCCAGCACGATCCCGGTCAGGCACCGCCACAGCAACAGCCACAGCAGCAACCCCCCCAGCAACAGCCACAGCAGCAACAACCACAACCTCAGCCGGACGCACCGAGGTTCTGCCAGAATTGTGGAACCACACTCACACCTGGAGCTGACGGAAGACCAATTTGCGGGAATTGCGGGAAGACGTACTAGGTTACGATCTTCTCCATCGCATCCATTTCTATTCCGCGTCTTATCTCCAGTGCCAACCTTCTTCCGGTGCTCATAATGGTTCTCCAGATGGAGTTGCCATATGGGTGACCGACGGCCAGATGCACGTTCGTTCCTCCACCGACCCTCGGTGAAACGTCATAGATCCAGAAGTTCAGATCCTTGTCAACGCACGTCTGCAGAGTGAAGGCCCCTATCATTCCCGGCGAGTAGTACTCCTTGGTGCCCTCCACGTATTTCTCAGCAAGCGGGAAGATCTTCCTCAACAGCGACTCCCTCAATGTGGCGCTGTTGTGACCGCAGACCGTGTATTCGGGTGTCGCCTGTGATTCGAGCAGCGTCATCTGCTGCGGAGCTGGAAGCCTGACGTGACCGTCCAGCGATGTCTCGAACCTCCAGTCTATGCCCAGAAGCTCAAGTTTCTCTGCACCTTCAGTCAGCGGTGAATAAAAGAAATCGAAGTTGAACACCGGACCGACGATGTACTCCTCAATCCTTGCCTTCTCGAGATCCTCTTTCGTTATGACATCATTCCTCAGGAGAGCTTCCACCTTCTCAATATACTCCTTGTAGCTGGCCGCGGTGAAGAATCCCCGTTCCAACCTCTTGACCTTGTGGGGGAGCTTGACCATGACCAGGAAATCGATGTCCTCCGGGTTCTCCAGTTTCTTGGGGAAGGGCATGTCCATCTTCTCCAGTATCCAGTAATAGTCCCTGTCCTCTCCCCTCTCTTCCGATCTCAGCAGGTTCCTGCTCCCGACTATGGGCACGTAGAAATCGTTCTCCACGCCGTCGATTCCGGCATAGGCCACAAGCGACCTGTGCGGGGCGAAGACAGCGTTCTCCCCGATTATCATGTCCTGGTTCTTGGGTTCCAGGATCTCGTTGAACTTGTCGAAGACGACCGCCTTGTCCACCATTCCCCTGACGAGCGTCCCGTCTGCTGAACGCTCGGCCTTGAAGTAGCGAGTGTAGGGTTCCTCTCTCCCCTTCTCGCATATCACCATTGTCTGGAATCCTTCGTCCACGGCACCATCGCAAACATCCAGCGCAGAATGGGATCCCAGGACTCCGATCTTCGCTTTGCTCAAGTCATATTTCTCAAGTGATTCAAGAACTCTCTTTCTCTCTATCATAACCTCCCCACCGGTCGAATCGGTAATATCCGTCGGGATATTAAGAGTTGCCCAAAACAAGGGAGTAGCCCCGGCCGGATTTGAACCGGCGACAAGAGATCCAAAGTCTCCTATGTTACCTCTACACCACGGGGCTATATCACTTCAGCGAATAGCGTTACCCTTTCATAAACTGTACTTTGACGCTGGAAGAGGACAAGACGCCTCTCCAGCTATCGTTGGGCCTTTTGTTGCTTTTGTATCTTTGCCCATTCGTCCCTGAGTCCCACTGTTCTGTTCAGGACCAGATACTTGGAGGTGGTGTCCGGGTCCACGCAGAAGTAGCCCAATCTCTCGAACTGGAACCTGTCAAAGGGTTTTAGATCCTTCAGACCCGGCTCCACCTTGCACGACTTCAGAACTTCCACCGAATTCGGATTCATGAGATCCTTGAAGTCCACGTCCTTATCTCCAAGAGGATTTGGAACTGTGAACAGCCTATCGTAGAGTCGTGCTTCTGCGTCGATCGCATGGTCCGCCGACACCCAGTGGAGAGTGGATTTCACCTTCCTTCCGTCGGGCGCATCTCCTCCTTTGGTGTCCATATCGACAGTGCATCTGAGCTCCACCACCTCTCCATCTTCCTTGATTGCTTCCCTGCAGGTGATGAAATACGCGTACCTGAACCGGACCTCTCTTCCTGGCGCCAGCCGGTAGAACTTCTTCGGCGGGTCCTCCATGAAGTCATCCTTTTCTATGTATAGAACCCGGGAGAACGGAACCTTCCGCGTCCCAGCGCTCGGGTCTTCCGGGTTGTTGACCGCGTCGAATTCCTCCACGTCGTCCTCCGGGTAGTTCTCGATGACCAACTTGAGAGGGTGAAGCACACCCATGAATCGCGGTGAGGTCTTGTTGAGGTCATCCCTGAGGCAGTGCTCCAGGAATTCGATATCGACCGTGCTGTTTACCTTGGCCACTCCTATTCGGCTACAGAAGGACCTGATGGCCGACGGCGAATATCCTCGCCTCTTGAGACCTGTCAGCGTAGGAAGACGCGGATCGTCCCATCCTTTCACGTATCCTCCTTCGACAAGCTCCAGTAGCTTCCGCTTGCTCATGATTGTGAATGTGAGATTGAGGCGTGCGAACTCGATCTGCTGCGGGTGGTAGACCCCAAGTTCATCCAGGAACCAGTCGTACAGTGGTCGGTGGTCCTCGAACTCCAGGCTGCAGATGGAATGTGTGATGTTCTCAATGGAATCCTCAAGGCCGTGGGCCCAATCGTACATGGGGTAGATACACCATTTGTCACCAGTGTTATGATGTGAGGCGTGCAGGATCCTGTAGACCACTGGATCCCTCATATTCATGTTGGGGTGGGTCATGTCTATCTTGGCTCTGAGCACGTACTCTCCGTCGGGGAACTCGCCTGCCTTCATTCTCTCCAGCAAATCCAAATTCTCTTCCACTGGACGGTCTCGGAACTTGCTCTCTATGCCCGGGGTCGTCAAGGTTCCCCTGTACTGGCTGATCTCCTCTGCGGACATCTCGTCCACGAATGCGCTGCCCTTCTTGGTCAGCTGGACCGCGTAATCGTACAACTGATCGAAGTAATCTGAAGCGAAGTAGAGCCGATCCTCCCAGTCGAAACCCAACCACTTGATGTCCTCGATGATGGACTTAACGTAGATCTCCTCCTCCTTGGCTGGATTGGTGTCGTCGAACCGCAGGTTACACTTACCTCCATATTCCTCAGCTATTCCGAAGTTGATACAAATGGACTTTGCATGGCCTATGTGGAGAAAGCCGTTCGGCTCGGGTGGGAATCTCGTGTGCACTCTACCTCCGTGCTTGCCGGTCCTGTTGTCCTCGTCGATTATCTGGCGTATGAAGTCCCGAGGTGCCTTCTCTTCTTTCGTCATCGTATAGCCCCGGCCGGATTTGAACCGGCGACAAGAGATCCAGAGTCTCTGATGTTACCTCTACACCACGGGGCTGCCTGACATGTAATGTAGAAGTGGTG
>JAUVGH010000018.1 GCA_030593885.1 Methanomassiliicoccales archaeon | reverse complement strand
CACCTTGACGACGAATCCATCCGTGTCCGTAGGCGGGGAAGTGTCGAAAGCTCCCGGCGTGACCGGGAACTCGGCGGACATCGTGTTACCAGTAATGTATACGTTGCCCGCGGAATCCAACGCAATCGATTGCCCCTGTTCATAGGCGGCGCCGCCTATGAACGTAGAGAACTGTAGAACGGCGCCCGTGGGGTCGATGCGCGTGAGGAAGACATCGCCGATCCCGCCAAAGGTCGAGTTTAGGGCGTCAGGAGTCGTCGGGAAGTCCGACGAATCCGTCATCCCGGTCAGGTAAACAGCTCCAGAGGCATCGACGGCAACAGACTGGCCGATCTCACGGCCGGAGCCTCCAAGGTACCTGGAGTAGAGAATGGTCGAGACAGTGGGATTAAACTTCGCTATGAAAGCATCCGAGGGGCCATTGAGGACGTTCGAAGCAGACGGAAGATCGGAGGAGGAGGTATAGCCTGCGAGGTAGACATTCCCGCCTGAGTCGATGGCGAACCCCCCCCAACATTCTTCGCCGCCGCTGCCGCCGAAATACGTTCCGTGGACGACCACGTTAGCCCACAGGTCGAGCTTCACTACGAAAGTCTCGTAGGAGTCGCGCGATGTGTCGGCCCCGCCAGGCGTGGGGAAGTCGTTTGAGAGAGTGTTCCCCGCGACCCACACGTCCCCAGGCCCAACGACAGCGATGGATTCGCCCCGGTCCTGGGCGTTGCCTCCGAGGTAGGTGGAATACTCGAGTACGTATCCCTGAGGGGAAAGGCGGATCACGAACGCGTCGGAGGTGCCGTCTAGTTTCGAATCTATCGTTTGAGCCGTTATGGGGAAGTTATTGGAGAAGGTCCTTCCGGTTATGAACACGGAACCCCAGGATGCGACTGCAATCCCCTCCCCTTCGTCAATGTTGTTACCACCGAGATACGTCGAGTACAGCAACTGGTTGCCCAGTGCCGAAAGCCTCACTGCAAACACGTCGACCGCCCCATTGTATGTGTCGTCGAAGCTGGAGACCGTCGGGAAATCGGGCGAATCTGTATGGCCGGTGACATAGCACTCCCCCTGCGCATCCACGGCGATGGCTTCTCCCCTGTCGTTTTCAGAGCCCCCTAGGAAGGTGGCAAAGGTGAGAGAACTTCCAACCTCGTTGATTTTCGCGACGAAGGCGTCTGCAGTGCCGCCCATCAGCTCATCATAGGCGCCGGGAGTAACCGGGAATTCCCAGGACTGAGCGTTTCCGGTGATGTAGGCGTTCCCCCCCGAGTCCACCGCTATCGAGTGTCCGCTATCAGCTCCGCCCGCGCCTCCGAAGAGGGTCGAATACACGAGAGGGTCTATGACGAGGGCACGGGAGGCGTCCCACCATTCACAAGCGAATCCAAACGAGGTTGGACCGCGAACGAGGAATGGACACTTGATTTCGTCCTTGCCTTGGTATGATACAGGGGCGAGGTCTCTCACGTCTCCTACTGCGGTGGAAGCGGTCACGCCGCCGTCGGAATCAAGGAAAAGGCGATCAACGCCCTCATATGCAATCTCGATCTGCACGGGGTCCGCGCCTGGGCCGACGTGGAACTCGTACTTGAGATGCCCGTCCTTCACGCCGTACACCAGGTCGATGCCGTCGTACACGTTCTCGTACACTACCTCCCTGTAGTTGCGCACACCTGTCAGCCATTTAGAGGGGTCGTTGCCGAGGAAATAGTTGTTCATGAAAGACAGCTCACCACGCCCTTTGGGCTCCACGACATGAGAATCGGTGAAGGAGATTCGCACCAGGACCCCGCGGGTCGCGACCGGGTCCTGTGGTGCAACATACTCGTCGAAACCGAACTGGAAAGGGGCATCGGGCTTCTGGTCTGCATGCTCGACAACCATGAGAAGGACTGTTCCAGCAGCGAAACCGACGCGTATATTCGCGGACGAGAGGTAGAAGCGGACATCCTCGTTCCGGACCTGCCCGAGGTTCTCCGTGAAATAGCCATCGGGCAAAGATTGGACGATTGGAACGGCAACTCCGTTCACGCCTCCGACAGGCGGTTCGCTGTCCGGCGCAAGAGTATACACCGAGACATGCACCATCGCTGCCCCGATTAGGGGGATAACAGCGAAAATGAGAACGAATGTTCGTTTCATGGATCCCTCAATACCCTAATCTTTGACCGACTTCATGAATTTTGCGGTGTTGTCTTGCCCTCAGGTCGGGTTTTGCCATACGCGAATGGTGTCCATGGTCAGCGTGCGACATGCTTGCTATTTTCGTGCTTCCACGAGAGCAGACGTCCTGCCTGCCAGAGGGAATTGTGATCGCCTGGTTTAGCCCGCTCTTTCAGTACAGATAAATGCTTTCCCCATGGGTGTCCGAATCGTTGTACGGCGGCACGGCGCCGCAGCTGATGGAGGCCGTGTAGTTCACCCAGATGTAGGTGTCATCTGTAACATTGTAAACTGTCACCGAGGTAGAGCCTTCAAAATAACCATCACGAGGTAATGTTTGGTGTTGGTTGCCGTTGGAAGAGGGTCCGTTATAATAGACTGCCAGGCTGAAATTGTGGTAGGCCTTAAGAAGTCCGGTCGTGCGATCATCAGAATAACTATAGTTGAAGTAGATCGTGACACTGTCTAAGTCGACGATGGCTATCTCCAATGGGGGCAT
Organism: Methanomassiliicoccales archaeon; assembly: GCA_030593885.1. Lineage (GTDB taxonomy): Archaea > Thermoplasmatota > Thermoplasmata > RBG-16-68-12 > SOIM01 > JAGLME01. The sequence continues at coordinate 38,414 of JAUVGH010000018.1, read as the reverse complement.
TCCATCGGAAACGCTAGCGTCCAACAAGGTCCTGTTAACCAAAGTAATTCCTAACCCCACCAAGTACGGATGGTTTGTTGCCAACACGGTGGGAGTCAGAATCACAACTGCGGTCATAAGGAGCGCAGACACCGTTCCAATTCTCGCTATTCTTGCCTTTCCTCTTTTGCAACTGTCTTTCATACACTTTTCACTTCCTCCGGGATCGAAAATCCCAAATGCAACCATTCTGTTCCTGCATATATCATTTCCTTGCAAATCGTAGCAATGCTATGAAAGGTAAGAAAGAATTAAAAGATGTAACGATATCTTTATAGAGGAAAATGCAAATACAAGACTCAAGGCCACAGTTCCAAGTGGAGGGATCGGACGGTATCATCAGGGGAGGGAATCGCTTCCATCGAAAGACCAATCTTAGCTTTGAGAATCTTACATTTACTGCAAAGCTGTGACAAAAACACTCTATCAGGGATGGTTTCAAAGGGTTGGAACAGAAAGACTATAATGAGCAGTCTCCAAACACTCAGGGAACTCAGACTTGTAGATGTCGAAACCCACGGATCATTTCCCCGGTTCGAAAAGCAGTATCTTCTCTCAGAGAGAGGTGTCTATGTGGCGAAATTTGTAAGACATCTAAGGGAGGTTTTGAGATTTTCTTTGGATATGAAGGCGGAGGACTTCTCCAGGCTTCCGAAGCGCTGCATGCCCATACTCATATACTTGCTCAGCAGAGGATACAAAGGCATAAGCAGAATGATTGAGGATCTGAGCATCTCACCGCATCAGGCGTACCGTTGCCTTGCATCGATGGAGTCGATGGGAATCCTCAGGCGGGTGGAGCATTGTCGTGAAAAGAGGACAGTATCGTTCTTTCGCTTATCTGAGAAGGGCATTCTTGTCGCAGTTGCTGTGGATGCCTTGGATAGGGCGCTGAAGAGTCCTCCGAGCTTTGGCAGACACAGACAGTGAAGAGATTTACTGATTTCACTTCAGCCTTCTCCTACTGGTCTTCATCACTTTACATCGTAGTTCTGATTCATGAAGCTCTTTCAGCCGTATCGATTTGCCGACGCAGTTCTTCTCTCCACCTCAGAGTTTCTTAGGGCCGTTCCTGAGGAATATGACGTATTTCAATGAGAACTACGAAGTTTTCCACTACCTATGCACTGTCACCACTAGTTCATAGACTACCTGTGCCACTAGCGATCTGGTGGGCTGAGATCTGACGCGTTCTCGAGGTTCTGTATCGTGTTTATGTTGACGAAGGACAGAAGATCAGGATCAAAGGTCTGGACCTCCTCCTGTGTCATCTTCCTCACTTCAAGGTGCTTGTACGTGTCCTTGGGACGTGTTCCCCCTTCGGAGATGGCCTTCTCAATGGCCTCTAACATGGCCTTCCTCTCGTAGACCGCGTGCAAAGGTTCCCAATAGCCTTTGATCTCCGGTACTGCCGCATCCGCACCTTCGGCCAATCGAAACAATCTCAGATAGAGCTCTGCTTTTATGAAAGGAGCATCGCAGGGAGCAACTGCCACATATTCTCCTCTCGCCTCCTTGAATGATAGGGACAGTCCGAACAGCGGTCCCAGACCAGCCTCCTTGTCCCTGACGAACCTCACCTCATCACCCAGGAACTCCCGGAGGGGACCCTCGTCCCTGTCGGTTGATATTGAGAATAATATGTCCTCAGCCAGGCTTCCAAGAACGCTGTACGACCAGAACATCAGCGGCTTGCCGTGAAATGGGACGACGCACTTATCGAACTCCATCCTGTTGCTCTTTCCCCCAGCGAGGATAACCGCTGATCTCACGAGCTTCGATTGGATTTCACCACCAAAAATGTATCGACCTTGTCAAAGTTCCTTTTCTAAAGGGCGGGATCCGTCCGTCTCAGTATTTGGAAGGACAGCCCACGGTTATCTTATCGGCCTCCAACACCACTCCGTTGGTACCTTTCAGTACGCCGCTTACAACGATCTCCTTTCCGTTATTGAAGCCATCTGGAATTACGTCGTAGCTTACTTTCAGAACGGACTCCTCATCGGTCAGGTCGAAGGTCCTCGCTGTCGTGTTCCAATTGTCCACTAGACCTTTGATCTCGATTTCCTTGTCAACGTATGAATTGGAGTTGTCAATGACCTGACTGACGGTCATGTAGGGAACCGGTGCGTTGCCCCAGAATCCAACGACAAGTGCCAGTGCTATTATCACCAACACGGCAACAGCTGTGAGCAGCTTCTTCCTCTTTCCAGTCAGCCTCGACCTGGGCCTCTCAGCCTCGGTCCCGACTTTGGTTTTCTGAACTTCGTCACTCTCAACTTCCTCGTTCACTCAACATCCCCTCGAGATTCTTAACGTCTTTCAGCAGCCTCTGCTGCTTCAGATGAAGATATAGCATGTAGCCGAACACTCCCAGCCAAATGACCGTGTACGCAATGTATAGCTCGTCGAGTCCTCTCATTCGATCTCACCTTCCATATCGTCCTTTAATTCTTCAACTTTGTGTTTGGTCTCCTCAAGTTCCACACGTTTCTTTAGCAGATAGAAATACAGGAAGCTCATGGCGATCACTCCCACCATAAGTGTCATTCCCGCTTCGGATGACAGGCCACCGCTCTGCCCGACCGGGTTCGGATGAAGGCTCTGCCATACCCTGGAAGATATGAACGACAAGGGAACGGCCATGAAGCCGATTATTCCAAACACAGCAGCAATGCGGGCCACGCTCCTTCCTCCCGCGCCAAGTCTCAGAGTGATGTAGCCCAGGTAGATCATCCACATGACGAACGTCGTGAGGAGTTTGGTGTCCTCCCATCTCCAGTACACACCCCACTCAGGCTTTGCCCAGAGAGGGCCAGTGACTATCGCCAAGGTGCAGAACATGACACCTATCTCAGCCGAGGACAGGGCAATGGTGTCCCACTTGTTGCTACCGTTCTTGAGGTAGATTATGCTCCCGACGAAGACGATGCCGAACGCAAGATAGGATGCCCATGCTGCTGGGGTGTGCAGATAGAAAATCTTCTGGGCGTATGGGGCGACCCAACCCGCACTAGTGTCGTCATCTGCAATTTCAATATCCGTGGATTCGAAGATCAATGCGTCAGTGTCAACCAGAACGCCTGTCACGATGACCACATCATTCTCGCTCAGTCCCGAGGGTAGGTTCTCATTGTGTTCAACGTTCAACTCAAATTCCGAGTTGCCGATGTCCACCAGATCGAACTCAGATGCGCCGCTTATGTCGTCAACGACCCCCTTCACCCTCAACTCGAGCTCGGTGTATTCATCCGGTTTCTGAGCAACGATCGAGACGTCGGTCCCGACCAATGGCACATAGTATATCGCCATGAAGACTGTGACGAGAATGAAGATCAACGACCCAATCAAAAGAACATAATCCAATGCTTTGTACTTCCCCAACTCTATGCCTCCAGTACGTATTCGAACAGGAGATACGAAAGCGCCAGATAGACCAGGGAGAACATTGCGATGATTCTAATCTCTCCCCATGCATCTCCGATCTGACCTTCCAAGGCCTTTGAAGTAGCGATTATTGCCGGCATCAATACAGTTAGTATAATCAACGGCAACATAAGGATTGTCAATGCGCTCTCTCTTCCCTTGAGGTTCACGGACATTCCAGCCACCAATGTACCGACAATCGTGAACGCGACCGATCCCAGTATTACCAAAGATACTATGGGTACGATATTGCCACCGTAGTCGAAGTCGAAGAAGACCGAGAAGAACAGCAGGGCGGCAAAATCTACGATCAGCAGCAGGACAAGGTTGGACAGGAGCTTTCCAAGATAGATCGAGAATCTGTCCGACGGACACAGCATCAACCCTTGCAGGGAACCTGTATCCTTCTCCTTGGAAAAGGATGACACCAGCCCGAACATGCCTGCGAAGGTGAACGTTACCCAGAGTATGGGTGCGATCATCATTGGTTCTGTCTCGGCGGAGTAGAAAAGGAAAGCGAATCTGAAGGCCATGATCACCATCAAGGAGAAGATGACCATCGTGACGATCATCCTCATCGTTCTGAACTCGACCTTAAGGTCCTTCAATGCGATTGTGATACCGTTCACGCTCATGATGCCCCCATCAAGTCCGCATATCTGTTCTTGAATTCCTCTAAGCTCATATCCTCTTTTCGCAGATCAGCGGCGATCTTCCCGTCGATTATCACGGCCAATCGGTTGCCCATCTCGTATCCTCTTTCTATGTCATGCGTGACCATGACCGTTGTTATGCCCAGTTTCTGGAATCCTCGCAGCATCTCGGTCAAGATCTTCCGTCCGTTAAGGTCCAGCCCTGTGTACGGTTCATCAAGGAGCAGGATCTTGGGCTTGTGGATTATGGCCCTGGCAATTGCCAACCGCTGTTTCATACCCCTGGAATACGTCCCGACCAGATCGTTCATCCTGTGGGCCAGTTTCACTCTGGACAGAATGGCTTTGATCTCCTCCAGTCCCAAGGTAACACCGTACATCTTCGCGTAGAATCGCAGGTTCTCGAGCGCGCTGAGTTCGTCATAAAGGTATGAGACGTGGCCCAGTACCCCGATCCGCCTCCTAACTGCCACTCCGTCCTCTTTCACGTCGTAACCGTCTATCTTGATGGTTCCCTCAGAAGGCCTGAGGAGCGTGGAGATGAGCTTGAGGAGGGTGGTCTTACCGGCCCCGTTCGGTCCAAGGATTACGAGGTAATCCCCTTTCTCGACCCGAAGATCGATGCCGTTTATCACCCCTTTTCTCCCGAATTCTTTTACAACATTCTCGATTTCTATCAACGAATGTCGCAACTATGAACAACATAATAAAGATTTCTTGGTCAAACTTGTAGATTCTTCGACATGGCTCTCAATAAGACTTATATATAACCATGTAATATCACGTTTCGAATTCGGAAGGGGATACCATGAAGAGGATCTCTGTCGCAATTGCAATGATTGCTATCGGCGTCGCGGTCGGTGTTTTGGTTTTCGGATTTGGCACCATCGGCGATGATGAAGGAACAAGAGGGTCGACTGACAACAGCTACATGGATTCAGCAACATACGTAGGTTCTGACTCTTGCATGGGCTGTCATCCTACAAAGCACACTGACTGGTCCAACAGCTTGCACCCCAAGATGATTCAGGACCCTGATGTGGCTACTGTCACTGGGGACTTCACGATCGACCCGACCCTGAACGACACTGCGAACAGTATCCCAGATGTGATCATAGATCTGGATGGTACTGGTGGAGTATTCACTGTTACTATGAACGGCAACACGTTCCCAGTGGACCAGACCGTTGGATCGTTCTGGAAGCAGAGGTATCTGACACAGATAAATGCAAGCCTTTACTTCCTACCCATCCAGTGGAATGAGGACACACAGGAATGGGTTGCGTACCACCTGGAGCGGTGGTTTGACACAAATGGGGACATCAGAGATTGGCCCAGTGCCACAAAGGACTCATGGGACAGAGGTTGCGCTGGCTGCCATACGACTGGAACTGACGTCACATACAATGCCCCCACAGAAGAGTGGACTGCCACTTGGTCTGAATTGGGCGCAGGTTGCGAAGCCTGCCACGGTCCCGGTAGCGACCACTTGGGCAATCCCGATTTCATTTGGAAATCTGTAGATGCTCAGATTTGTGGATCGTGTCATATTAGAGGAACGAGCAATGGGACGCTCGCCGGTGCACCTGAGCCCCTTGGCTATCCGTGGAACGATGTTGAAGGATGGTACATGCCTGGGGACACCTTTTCCGATTTCTATGTTCCCGGTGAAGGCACCTGGGGTGACGAGCACGATTCCTCAAAGCAACATCACCAGCAATACAGAGACTGGTTGACCACTGAGAGCAACGGACACGCGGAGATCGCGCCCAGTTATGCACAGAATGATGGTTGCATGAGCTGCAGGAGCACAGAAGGTTTCATTGAGTCTCTTGGAGGTCCGACAGCACCTGATGCTGGTAACGTCACTTGGAAGCAGACATGCGCCGCTTGTCACTCTGCACACGACGACGCAGGAAACGATCACCAGCTGAGACTTCCACAGGATGAGCTCTGCGTCGCCTGCCACACAATAGGTGTGCAGGAGATTGACCACGAACCTCATCATGCGCAGATGGAGATTATTGCAGGAGAGACGATTCTGAACCTGCCAGGCACCCCAATGCCATGGATGGGAGGATCGGTCGCCTGCACGGACTGCCACATGATTGGAACGGCCAAGAGCGCACTGCCAGGCGACATATCAAGCCACACATTCAAGGTCATCATGCCGGATCAGACCGCTGCAGTTGGAGTGCCCAACTCATGTACGTCTTCCTGTCATGACGGTACCACGGGCTTTGCTCTAACCGATGTTCAAGCCCAATCTGGCATTGATTCTTGGGAAGCAACGATTCTGCCGCTCAAGGCGGGCGCTGAGACTAACATCACTGCCATGGTGGCAGCACTCGAAGAGGCTGAACATCAGGACTTCCCGGCTGCTACGATGACAGAAGCCGAGGATCTGGCAAACGAAGCACACTTCGCATTTGGTGTCGTTGATTCAGGCATGGGCCAGTATCACAACTACATGTACGCTGAGGATCTTCTCGAATTTGCCAACGAAAAGGCGAACGAACTTCTAGCCCTGCTCGTCAATGGAACCCTCAAAGGTACTATTGTTGACTACGAAGGTAATCCCATAGCAAATGCCAACATCACTGTGGGTGACTGGTACGTACTTACTGATGCCGAAGGAGAGTTCGAGGTCTACCTCGCTGCAGGTGCTCGCACCTTCACCGTTCTGATAGAAAGTGTGGAGGAAGGAACCTTCGATGGCACTGTTACGGCCGGGGACACCACTGATCTCGGGACCATAACGATCGGCGAAGCACCACCACCACCAGATGATGATGATGATGGTGAAGAAGACAATCTTATGCTCTATCTGCTCCTCATTATCGTGATAATAGTCGTTGTTGTAATTATCGCGGTTGTGGCTATGAAGAAGAGGGGCGGTCCATCAATGGAAGAGGAACCAATGGAAGAAGAGATGGCCCCTGAGCCAGAGCCCGAGCCTGAGATGGAAAGCGAAGAATAAACAAAGTTTTTATTCTCCGCTGGCATTAGCCGATTCGAGGTTCTAGAGTGGAAATTGGCACAGTATTAGTCTACCTATCTCTGGTCCTAGCCACCGCTTCAGTGGCATTGTCACTGTCCCACATCTACACAAAGGACAGAAGGCACCGGAATGTGTCCAGATTCCTGGTATTCCTGTGTTTCATAACCACAACAACCACTTTCTTCCTTCTCGTCTATTACTTCTTGGAGCCTAACTTGGGTATCCATTACGTTCACGGGCACACCTCCACCGACTATATCTGGTACTACAAACTCACTGGCCTTTGGGCCGGAGAGGAAGGGACCATCGTGCTCTGGGTCTGGTTGATCTCCCTGTCCATCATCGTCGAGGAGGCCATTCAGGGCCGGAGAGCGAAGAAGTCGGGAGTGGACGATAAGGCCATTCTTCTGTACGACTGGATAAGGGTGATCTCAATGATCATCCTCATTGCCTTCTTGGTGCTCCTTATCAACACGGATGTCTTCAAGGCAACCACCACGCTCGACCTTGTCAGCTTCCCAGACGGTAAAGGAATCAACCGGCTGCTCTTGACTCCCCTGATGATCGCTCATCCACCAGTGGAATTCGCAGCATACGCCTTCATGACGCTCCCGTTGGCCTCGGCCCTTGCCTACCTCATCACCGGTGACAGGAAGTGGACCGACTCATCATTGCAGTGGAGCAGATTGAGCTGGCTGTTCCTTTCTCTGGGTATCGGCATCGGTGCCCTGTGGGCCTATACCGTTCTCGGATGGGGGCTGTACTGGGGTTGGGACCCGGTCGAGGTCGCCAATCTGATCCCATGGATCGCGCTCACCGGCTTTGTACATACTCAATCGTATTTTCGGAAGCGGAGGCAGTACAATTTCCTGGCGCCGTTATTGGCGGTCGTCACATTCGTTCTCATCATCTTTGCGACATTTGAGACCAGGAGCGGGTTTGTGGCGTCCCCGTTGCACGCCTTCACGGGTCTCGGGTCCGATATACCCGATCCGGGTGACAGGCTGGTCGCGATACTTGAGGGGAACTTGGGTGCTGGCTTCTTCATGATGATGATGCTGGCAGTTCTGCTTGTTGCTGGAGTCCTCTTCATGTGGATGTTCTACAACATCAGGAAGAGAGAAGGCTCACTGAAGGGAGCGGCCGGCATGTTTCCGAGCCTGTACATGATCTCTTTAGCCGTTCTCCTGCTGTTCGCTATCGTGGACGTTGCCTCCTTCACTTCCCTCGGCCTTCGTGTTTCAGATTTGGTAGGGTTCGGCAACAAAGGCATCGGGCTGACCATACTGGCCCTTTTGATTATCGGGATTCCTATTCTATGGATAATATACACCTCTCAAGAGAGGGAGGAGGACAACGAACCGGTAACGTTGTCCAGCGTGATAAACGACAAGACCACGATGTTGGTCTCCGTCTCTATCTTCACCATCTGGTTCGTAACAACCCTCCTGCTCATGATCCTGGGTTCTGAGGGGCTTCAACCCGAGGTCTTTGAGAGCAGATTGCCGCTGATCGTAATACCGCTCATGATCACGCTTACCGTTTGTCTGGCGTGGAGATACCTTGGTAGACAGAACTCCGTCTACCTCATAGTCGCTTTGATCATCGCGACGCTTCTGGCCTACTACGCCGTCTTCTCCGGCAATGTCTTCGGTGCGTACATCGTGGTACTCATCGGTGCGCTGTGCGCCGCCATCTACAGGATATTCATGATGGCCACGGGCAGCACCAGGAAGACCGGAAAGAAAAGCCTGCAGATTGCTGGACTGTTCCTCGTCATTGCCGGCATCATCGGTATGTTGTTCTGGTCCAGCTTGACCAGGATAATCGGCCTATCTCCGCCAGTGAAGCCAGATCTGTTGATCGGGGCCCTGGCATTCCTTGTTTCGGCAGGGGCCTTGATCGGCGGACTCTTCTGCCTAAGGGGACGAAGTCCTCTGATATGCATCATCGGGGCCATCCTCGGGATTCTGTCCCTCGGTTACTTTTTCGCTGGGAGCGTTCTCAGCGTGATCGCGTTGTTGTTGATACTGACGTCTCTACCTGCTTTCTCCAAGGCCCGCCTCAATGTCCAGTCTGTAAGATCGGTCCTCGGCGGGATCAGTCCTCAGCTCATCCACCTCGGCATCGTATTGCTGCTTATCGGCTATGCTGGGAGCACGTATCTGATGGTTGAGAAGGACTTCGATGCTTACTCAGAACCCCTTCTGGCAGGGTCTTCCGATGATTTCCAAGGGTACGAACTGAGGCTTGTAGATTCACACGGAACCGACGTCGACGGCGACGGACGATATGAGGACCTCATTGCTATCGTGGAGATCAGTCGGGACGGCTCTATCATTGGCGAAGCCACTTTCCACCTATGGTGGATGGTCCCTGCGAATCCGAACGATGCCCACTACATGCTTGACGTTTATGTGGAGAACACCTACTACGAGGACATATACTTCATACCCCGAGCCTTCTACACTGTCGTTGACGGGTGGATCTGGGCGCACGAGAACACTGGCAATATGTTCACTTCGGACACTGTCGGCGGTGTTTCGTTCGAAGTCAAGACGCTGCCCCTCATGAGCGCCCTGTGGGGTGGTCTGTGGATGGGGTCCTTCGGCATATTCCTTCTGGTCTTTGTCGACTATCTCCCGATTCAGCGCAGGCCTGTGAGGAAGGAAAGGATCAAGGCCAAGGAGGAGGTCGTTGAGGAGGCCAAGGTCGCAGAAATCAAGGTTGAAGAAGGGGTCCCGGTCGCCGAGAAGGACTACGAGAAGTTGCTGGAAGAGGAGCTGATGAAACTGGAGGAGGAAGGATGAGGACTGGAGCTATACTGTTCATTGCACTGCTGATATTGACGACCATCCCCATTCACATAAGCGCGGATGATCCGATGCCAACGAACGGTCTTGTGGTGGATGAAAGATGGATCGACATCATCCAGGAGGAGGATCGCAAGACCCTGGATGTTACAGAGTTCATCTTCTTCAACAACACAGGGACAGACACGTTCAATGGGACCATCTTCTCCTGGCTTCCGGACAATGCCATTGTCAGGTCCAAGTGTTGCGGCAATGCCCCCAACATGGCATGCAGGATGGACGCGGCGGGTGTGATGCTCTGCTTCGACATGCTCCCGACCGGTATAGATAACATCGTTCATGGTCAACCGTTCGAGCCAGACACTTTCATGTCATACTTCGGCCAGGAGGCGACCATCGTGATTGAGGGGACTGCCCAGAACTCATCTTATTCAGATAGTCTCTTTCTCAATGTGACGGTAGGTCAAGCACAGACCTTCGGTGATTTTCCAGTTGTCACGGGGGATGGTCTGCACCTGACCGACAATGCTGAACAGCTGGGTGTCGTGGCGACCATACCCGTGGATGCGAGCGGAATGGCCGAGAGGTTGGGCCTCATCCAATCGATCAACATAACCAACAACTCCCCGTTCAACGACACGGTCGATTTTGAGATTACTGGGCTCCCTGAAGGTTGGACCGCTATCCTGATAGAGAATGGGGTAGTCAACGAGACCTCGATTGGGTCAAATGAGAGCAAGGAGATCATTCTGCACATTCAGGTCCCCACTTACAAGATCGAGATACAGCTAGGTTATGCCATTCCTATTGATGGTGCCGACGATCCATCCGCGGACTACCTGTACCGGAAGGAGCTCATATACCCCAACGACTTCATCGAGATATTCGCGTTCATTCTCGAGGACGACAAGATGACCGTCGGAGACAATCTGAATATCCTTTTCTCCCAATGGAGCGATTCGCATCAGAGAGAGTGGTATGCAATGACCGGGGTCGACCTCTCCTCCAATGACACCATCAGCTTCACAGTGGGCTGGAAGAACGAGTTCGACTACGCCCTTTTGGCTTTGATCATAACCATTATCGTTATCGGGAGTCTAATCGGGTATCTGTTCTACCAGAAGAAGTCCGCCAGAGAGGAGAAGGAGACATCTGAAGGGGCGGAGGATACAGAAGAGGTCGTAGAACCCCTCTCCGAACTGGAACAGAAGAAGCAGACCATGTTGATGGCGATCCAGAGGTTGAAGACAGACTTCGAGGAGGGGAAGATTCCAGAAGATGTCTATGAGAACCTCTTGGAGAAGTACAAGAAGAGTGCGGTTGACGTGATGAAGGAGATCGACGGGAAGGGCTGAGGGCCGGCCTCCAGTGTTTTCATTCATAAGCGATTCCCAGGGTTCAAGAGTTCTGAAGCGGACGCCGGACTGTCTGTCAACGTATTCTTTCGGAATCATGTCAGAAATCGTCATTCAATGTTCGAGAGGTGAACATTGAATATCGATAACTCGCAGAGAAAAGACCGAAAATGGCTAAACTGATATCAGTCTATAACACGGTAATAGCAAGATTTATAACGCCGTAAATCTAGCTTAGAATTACCGAGATGTACAAACTTCCAGCGGGTTCGAAAAGAACCGTTGCACTGCGGAAGCCGATTTTCATCATCGTCCTTATCTTGATTGTTGGCGTTCTGCTCCAGGCATCCGCAACGAATTCCGAATCAGCTCAGGAGAAGACCGATATTGTCATTCAGCACGGTTCTTACGGAACAAGGGCAGATGATTGTGATTCGTGCCACTTCACCATTACACAAGCCGTGGAGGGTGGAAAGCACTCATGGGCCGCCTGCGAGACCTGCCACGATCCAGAAAGCCAGTCAGAGTTAAACATCACAACAGAATGTGATTACTGCCACGGCAACATGCACGACTTCGAATACCCATCATGTCTTGATTGTCATGATCCTCATGCAACCAACTGGAAACATGAGATAACCAACGAGCAATGTGCGACCTGTCACACCAATGAAACCGCTCGTCTGGACATGGGCTCCCACAGTTGGCAGGACTGCACTAATTGTCACCAGAATCATACCGCGCCCTCCAATCAGTGCGACTCCTGCCATGGCACCAAGCATGACGACTGGACAGTCGGAGGATATGTGTATCCTGAGTGTCTCGAGTGCCATGATCCCATCGAGGCCACCTTCAAGCACAATCTCAGCAATGATGTCTGCCAGGACTGCCACCCGGCAGAGTTCACAAAGCTCCAGGATGGTGGGCACAGTGAAGGCAACTGCTCGGAATGTCACGGGGAACACGAGACGGTGACCAAAACCTGTGACGAGTGCCACGGCGAGTATCACGGCTATTCGTACCCCAAGTGCCTGGAATGTCATGAGCCCATGCATGCGGCATCCGCAACTCCTCACGAAGAGGTAATCTTCGATGTGGTTCTATTCAGTGCAATCGCGCTTGCGGCCTCTATTGCCATTTTCTTAGGTCTAGCTCTTTCAAGGAGGCGAAGTGAGGCGTAAGACCATGGATAAGGAGTCAACTGGTGCCCTATCCAAAGCCCTGCTCCCGCTAGGCAAGATGTTCACGAAATCAAGAGATTGGATAATCGCCAGAAGTGGCCTTGAGCGTTTCATGGAAGAGACCGAGGGTAAGACCGTCCCCAAGCACGCCCTCAATCCCGCGTATTGTCTGGGAGGCGTCACTCTTGTCGCATTCCTGATTCTGGCCTTGACCGGGTTCTTCCTGGCGAACTACTACGAACCATCCGAGGGTGGGGCCCAACGGAGCATCCAGATAATCTCCACTGAGCTACCTTTTGGTTTTTACGCAAAGAGCATCCACAGTTGGGCGGCGAATGTAATGGTCATAGCCGTGCTTCTCCATGTTCTAAGGGTCTTCATCACTGGTTCATACAAGAACCCCAGAGAACTGACCTGGATGGGTGGGGTGATCCTGCTCGTCTTCACGTTCCTGTTCGTTCTCACGGGATATGTGCTCCCCATGGATGAGAGGTCCGAATTCGCCATCACTTCGATGTCCGGGGCCTTCGGATGGCTTCGCGGTATTCCCCATGTGGGCGGTGTCTTCAATTGGGCATCTGATACTGTCGGGGAAGCTCTCACCGGATCCTATTGGATGCATGTTACCGTACTCCCAATTGCGATTATTCTGTTCCTCCTTGTCCATTTCTACCTTATCAGAAAGCACGGGATAAGTGGTCCACTGTGACTGAAATAGAACCAGAGAAAGAATCCGAGGCGGGATCCGAAGAACGTTCCAGACCTTTCCTTCCCAATCACATAATGGAAGAGATTGGAGTGGTATTCTTGATTACTGGCATCATCTTGATAGCCGCCGCCCTCCGCAGACCCGAGCCCTTTGGATTCCCCAGCATATTCTTCGTGGGAGTTCTGGAGATGATCGACCTCGTCTCCCCATTGTTCGGCGCTCTGGTCGTCTTTGCAGTCGTCATCCTCCTCTTGGCTATGCCATTTCTCGACAAGTCAGAGGAAAAACATCCACGCAAGAGGCTGATCTTCTTCGCGATCATACTGGCTCTGATGGCATTCTGGGCAGCATTCACGGTCATGGGGTTCTTATGAAAGCCAAAACGAAAGCGAGATCTCCAGGTGCAAGGATCCTGGTCTACACCCTTCTACTGATATCGCTCTCGGGTGCCACCCTGTGGTTCATGACATATTCCTTCTCCAACCTCCTGAAAGGGTTCGACATCCTCCTCCTCATTCTGTTCTTGGTGTCCACGTATCTCACACTGGTTCTCATGTACTCCATCGTATCGATATTCTATAATGTCGACAAGCTCAAAGGACGGCAGAAGAAGAGACTGAGGTTCCTGGAGATCCACGTTGACAGGGAGGGCGGAGAGAGATGAGATCCAATATGGGTCTATACTTGGTGTACACCCTCGCCGCGATAAGTGTCGCATCGTTCATATATGCTGCTTACAATGGATATCTTGGAGAATATCAGGAGAGCGTCTTCTTATTTGGGATAGGCTTCATTGTGCTTGCCCAGGTGATGTTCGCATATCGTATCTTCAGGTATCCTGACTCATGGAAGAAGGAGGCTGTGCGCGAAGAAGAACCCGCTCAGGAGGCCGAATGATGCTCCTGATCGTTCTGTCGTCAGTTGCCAAACACTTCTCAGAAAGGATTATATATGTCCCCAAAAATCGTACGGATGTGTAACCGATGATCAAAAGGAACCTGTTTCTGAGCATCCTGTTCGTGGCGTTTCTGGTTTTTCTCCTGGTTATTCTATTTCAACCACCTGCATACGCCGATGAGGTGGAAACGCGGGCCGGTGAGAACTATGTGGGGTCGGATGAATGCATGGGATGTCATCCCGATAAGCACGATGGTTGGAACTCCACACATCATCCAACAGCTTGGGACACCCTGAACAACTCGAGCTCCAAGATCGAGGCCTGCGAGGTTTGCCACGTAACCGGGTATAATCTGACCGGCCAGGATGGTTTTGACCCCGCGACCGATCTTCCTGTCGCCATGCAGGGTACTCAATGCGAGGCATGTCACGGACCCGGAGAAGCTCATATCGTATCTGGTACCAGCCCAATGGAGGTCAGCCTATCAGCGTTTGTTTGCGGTGCTGTGTGCCACCAGGAGGAACACCACCCGTATTATGAAGAGTGGAACCAGAGCGGACACGCCCAATCACTGCTGGGCCTCAAAGGTGCCTCCGGAGCCGCTGAAGAAGATTGCCTAATCTGCCATTCTGTGGAAGAGTACTTCGATGATGATGCGACGACACTCGATAACGCGCAATACAGTATCACATGTTCAAGATGTCACGATCCTCATAACTCAGACAACCCCAATCAGCTCAGAAAGCCTGCAGACGAGCTTTGCGCTGATTGTCACAATCCATCTGGGGCGCTGCCTGGAGACCCCATCTATCATCCGCAATCCTCGATGAGGGAGGGGAGAAGCGGGGCACCGATTCTCGGTGATCCCTTCATGCCTGACGTAACTTGCGCCGACTGTCACGTCTACATGAACAAGCAGACCAATGTGACCGGGCACAGTTTCACGCCTAAAGCGGAGGCCTGCGTCGAATGTCACACAAGCACCCCCCCAATATATTCGAACGACACAGCGCAGGTCCAGATAACCGAATGGAAGACCCAGACATGGACCAAGGCCATTGACGTCCAGGCATTGGTGGTTCTTGCTGGAAAGGCAATCGATGATGCCCCGGACTACGGCTTCTCAGATAGTACTATTGACCTGGCCAGAGAATTGCACGAACAGGCGAATTATTCTCTCACCTTCGTTGTCGCCGATGGCAGCGGAGGGTCTCACAATCCAGTCTTCGCCCAACAGCTTCTGGGCTTTGCCGAGAACAAGAGCAATGAGATCATCGGGCTTCTCACACCTGGAACTGTAGAGGGAAGGGTCATTGATGAATCCGGCAATCCGGTTGAGGGTGTGGTGGTTGTGACTGATGGGATGACCATGGCGACAACCGGTAGCAATGGGACATTCTCGTTCGCATTCGCCCCAGGAACTCATTCGTTCAACTTGAAGCTCAAGGGGGACCTGGTTGGAAGCGTTGACCTGGTCACGGTCCAGAGCCAGCAGACAACTGATGTTGGGGACGTGACCATTACCGAGGAGTCACTTTTCATACCTCTAATGATGGCTGTCATTGTCATAGCCCTTCTGGTTGTACTCGTTATTTTCATGTTCTACAGGATGCGGAAGATTGCACCCAAGAAACCTGAGGAGGAGGAACCCGAACCCGAAGAAGAGACCTAGAACCTCGCGACCGAAGTGCTTCTCAACGGTAATATGATAGACGGTGGAGACAATCTGGTAGGACCGTGATGTTAGTGAGATATCAAGTATTCGAGCTGGAGAAGGGTTTTATATTATTACACTGTAATACCATTCCCAGCAAGCCTGGAGTAGGGGGTCTTACTTGACTCGAAAGAGAATTGTCTTAATGCTTTCGTGGGCTGGATTCCTTGTGTTCGTTCTTGTCATCCTCGGCCTTGCGGGGGCAGAGGAAGGTACCCGAGCTCAGGGAGATTACCAAGGCTACACAACTTGTGCAGGAGCCTCTTGTCATGACGGCACGATCACAAGTTGGAACGCCACTCCTCACTCCAATGCATGGAATTCACTCCTCGCATCTGGTCAGAAAGAGGAATGGTGTGAGACCTGCCACACTACTGGGGCCAATGACACAGATCACAACGGCTTCGATCCCGCCACCGACCAGCCTGAATACCTGAAGAATGTGACCTGTGAGTCATGCCACGGTCCTGATCCCATGAACGCTCCTGGTGGACCGAGCTCAACCGTCGATTATTCAGCCGATGTATGCTCCACCTGTCATCGGATCGCCACCGAAGGAAACTCGGCAAGGAAGTATCATCCATACTACAATGAATGGATCAATTCTTCCCATTCGCGTTCACTTGATTTGGCGGGCGGACAGGTGGTGACAGATCCCAATTGCCAGACATGTCACGTTTCCCAGGTGGCTATCGTGGAGATTTTCGAAGGCGGGACCTTCACCGGCCCTCTCAATGATCCCCAGCCGATAACCTGTCCGACCTGTCACGATCCACACGGATCTGCCAATCCATATCAGCTCAGGAAACCTATCGCCGAACTGTGCGCGTCTTGCCACCATCCCACTGACCCCCCACCTGGAGGCCCTCTTGAACATCCACAATCTGCCATGCGGGATGGTGTGAGCGAGATACCCACTTCAGAGGTCCCATCCTCGACCCACATGCCGACGACACTCTGCATGGACTGTCACATGTATGCGACCGCTGGCCCTCCACGAATCACCGGACACGAGTTCAAGCCCAAACCCGAGGCCTGCGCGGAATGTCATGATGGAAGCGCCTTGCCACAGCTGGACGTGGCCCAGTCCGATGCCCTAATCGAGTATTGGAAAGGCAGCACACATGACTACATCTTCGCAACCACGAACAACGCCACTGAAGCCTCTCAACTGCTGTCCGATGCAGAGAAGCTGGGCTTTTCTCAGGCGGTCAGGGATCAAGCCCAAGCCCTGTGCGATGATGCGAAGTATTCTCTCACCTATGTCGAGGCTGATGGCAGTCAGGGTGTGCACAATCCTACCTATGCATGGAATCTCTTGAACTACTCGAACGGCAAAGCGAACGAGGTGATAGCCCTTCTTCAAACTGGAACTGTCAGTGGCAAACTTGAGGACGACAACGGAGATCCGGTTTTCGGAGCCAAGATCTTGAGGAACGGGTTCGTGCTCGTGAATGAGACGCTCCCGAACGGTAGCTTCAGTTTCGATCACGCACCAGGCCAGTTCACATTCGAGGTCGAGATGAACGGAGAGAATATCGGTACAATACGTGATGTTGATGTGACCGCTGGTGAACTCGTTGATGTGGGAACCTACAACTTCCCACCTGTGACCTATGACTATACTGGCTACATCATCCTCATCATCATAATCATCGTCGTCACAATACTGGTAGTGGCGTTCTATTGGTTCAGGTTGAGAGAGAAGTGATGTAACTTGATGACTAACGGCACAGATTTCGAGCAGAAGGCGGATGGACTGGGAATGAATACGACAAGTTCGGTTCAGATTCGGAAGGTCGAAGGAGAATGAACAAAAAGGTCAAGAAGATCGGTTCCATCATTGCTTTTCTCGTTCTCTCCGGAATACTCGTGGCAGGCCTCGTCAATGCCTACAGCGGAGGTTGGCGGGATGATACTCAGGACTACAACTGCGGGACATCCTGCCATTTGGGAGACGCGAATCAGGGAGCGGGCGAGATTCAGGTTGAACTTGACAAGACCTCGGTTCTTTCCGGTCAGAACGTTGCTCTGACCGTCAACGTGACACTCGTTCAGTTGGGCGGTGACTCCCTCGTCGGCGTGTTCTTGCTGGGTTCTCAGACGGGTTCGGACGATCATCCTTCAAGTCAGGGGTGGACCATATCTCAGGATCCAAACGGGGGTGCGGGTGATGATGCCCACAACTACGTGGAGAAGCACTCACCGGCCTCAGGGGAGACGGTCACATTCAAATGGAGTCTGGCCGCTCCAGCAACTCCGGGCACTTACAACCTGTACGTCCGGGTCCACCACGGTAGCATTGCCAGGAACCCATTGTGGGAGGATTACTCAGGGATCATCAGCGTTGAGGTCAGTCCATTGCCTCCGGGTTTGCCCACCATTGAGCATAGTCCCGTCTCGACCGGTTATTTCGAGGAGCCAACCGTTATGCAGGCATCTGTTGTGAATGCGACCAAGGTCTTCTTGCACTGGAGGGAGGTCGGAGGATTGCAGTTCGATTCCATCGAGATGACCAACACCTCGATTGAGGATGAGAATGGATGGGTGTTCGAAGGCTCCGTTCCTGCCCAGGGAACGGAGGTCCAGCTCGAGTACCAGATAATAGCGAATCGCGATACTGGCAACGGCCCCTTGGTCACGGATACGGCCGTCTTCACACTCTCGATCCAGAAGAGGCCTGAAGTCCCGAACATGACCGCCTGGATCATCCAGATTGTTATTGTCACCGAAGCGGTCGTCTTTGCCGGGATCATCGGCTACAAGATCACCAAGTCCAAGGAATCAAAGGAGGAGGATCATGACGTTTGATATGAGAGCCGTTCATTCAGTCACCATCGAGCTTCACGGTGGAATGCTCACACTGGCGTTCATCTGCATTGCGATCAAGGTCATCGACATGCTTTGGGGCAGATTCCTGGGAGAGAAAGGCGGATTCCTTCGAAGAGTGTTGCTGAAGGCGTCCGAGTATTCTTCACCGACCATTCTGCTGGCGGCCATCGGCGGGGTCGTCGGCCTGCTGCTATCAGCATATACCGGATCGAGTCTTGTTCCTGAAGGCACTCTCCAAACCTCTTCCATCACTCTCAACAAGGTCATGGTCACGGTTGCGGCAACAGAGCTCTGGATGCTGTTGATAGCCTTCAACTTGACCTACGGAGATGAATCCTGGGACACCAGGAACAGGTCCCTCATGATGGTATCCACCGGAGGTCTGGGATACTTCTTCTCCATCACAGGCGGCAGCATCGGGGGCACCATGGCCGGAAAGGTCAGCATTATGGAGCCGCTCTGGGAGTTCCTCGGCGTGGATCTTCACGCATCCTGGATATTCCCGCCTGAGCTCTTGTACGTGATTGTGGCAGTTGTAAGCATCATCGGTGTTCTGTTGGTCATCTACTCCAGCAAGATCCTTGACATAGTATCCATCAGGCACAGAACATCCAACAAATAGCCGGTTTCCGAATTCGACATTCCGTTGCGATTTCGGGAAGTTAGATATATCTTGTCGTCGTTACCAAATCGGCAAAAACCGATTTACGGAGAGGAAGGGGATGAAACTCACCAAGAGAGACTTAGGTGTACTGGTATTCGCGGCTTCCCTTGTAGTGTTTTTCTTCGCCATAATCAGTCTTGTATCCACTGATATGAAGGCGGATACACCAGAAACGCGGGCCGCAGGCGACTATCAAGGTCCAGTGACCTGTCAGGAATTGCCCGGTTGTCATTCAGATCAGTACAGTTCATGGATCACATCCCCACATGCGAGCGCCTGGGACACCCTGAACACATCGGCCGAGAAGAAGGACTGGTGCGAGACCTGCCACACTACCGGAGCCAATAAGCCAGAACACAACGGCTTCGATCCCGCCACCGACGAACCTGAATACCTGAAGAATGTGACATGTGAGTCATGCCACGGTCCTGATCCCATGTCGCTATCAGATTCATCTGATGCAGTGGACTACGGTCCCTCTCTATGCGGGACATGCCACACGTCCGAGATTGCCAACACCACAAGGACGTATCATCCGTATTACGACGAATGGGTGAACTCAAAACACGCCATATCACTCACTGCCGCAGGAGGTATCGTTGCCACAGATCCTGATTGTCAAGGGTGCCACGTTGCCCAGATCGCGATCGCGGAGACCATCGAGGGCGGAACTGCCCAACTCCCTGTGACCGATCCCCAGCCAATAACATGCGCCGTGTGCCACGATCCACACGGTTCACCATATCAGAGCCAATTGCGTCTGGACCCGGCAGATCTGTGCGCCACCTGTCATTCTGGAACAACTGTGCCTGGCGAAGAGATCAGACACCCCCAATCTTCCATGAGAGAGGGTACCAGCGGCATCAAACCCACCGACGTTCCAAAGAAGGATTTCATGGCTGACGTTCTGTGTGCCGACTGCCACCTGTATTCATCCGGTCCTCCTCAGAACATCACTGGACACTCATTCAGCTTCAAACCGGAGGCATGCGCGGACTGCCACAACGGGAATCCCAGGACATTCGATCTTTCCGTTGATCAGGCTCTGACGGCCGTCAACGCATACCAGTCCAGTACCTCAACTCTGCGAGGTCAGGTCGCCTTCGACCTCGGCATCGCATATTCTATGATCGAGAACGCCACCCGTTACGGTTTCGACCTGACCACCATCGATCTTGCCATGGACAATTATGAGGATGCCAATTATTCCTACGGTTTCGTCACTGCGGACAAGAGTCAGGGTGCTCACAATCCACAGTATGCCATGGCCTTGCTCAACTTCGCTTCCGACCGAATCGATATGGTAAAGAACGCTCTGCAGCCCGGACTCGTCACCGGTGTCATCAAGGACTCTGATGACGATACGGTTTCAGGCGTGGTTGTCAGACGAAGCGGAAAGGATCTGGCCATTTCAGGTGCAGATGGTTCGTACTCATTTGAATACGCATCTGGAACCTATGATTTCGACCTGGTCAAGGACGGGGAACACGTTGGGACCGTGAGTGGAGTCTCCATTGTTGGCGGGTCCACGACCAATGCTGGTGAGAGCGTCATAAGCTTCTCCGAGCCGATCGACTGGACCCTGCCTTTGCTTGTAGTCATAATTGTTCTAGCGATACTTCTCGTACTTCTCTTCGTGAGATCGGCGGGCAAGAAGGAAGAAAGGGATGAACCCTCGGAAGAACCTGAGGACGAGAAGGAGTCTCCCGTGACCGATGAGGATAGAGTTGATGAATCCCTAGTCGAGAAAGAACCCGAGATGAAGTAGACATGTTGAAGGAACGCCGGAGCCAAGTTCTGATAGCGACACTAGCCCTCGTCGCCTCAATCTGCTTGTCATCACTGACCTTCGGCTTTCCAAGCGGCGCTGACGATTCCAGCATTGGATATGGTGGTTGTGCTGTTGGTGACTGTCATTTCGGTGTTCCGAAAGAAGGGAACGCAACCGTCGAAATGTGGGCCTCAAGCCTTTCGGTGCTCGTGGATGAGACGGTCACCGTCTACATCAATGTCACATCCTGGACACTCTCATCCAATAACATGATCGGCGTCTTCCTCTTGAGGGCCCTCACCGCAGGTGACACCGATGTCCCATCAACTGACGGTTGGAGGATAACCACGGATCCCAACAGCAACAAGCACAACTATGTGCAAGCCACCGTGAGCGGTCCCGGAGATGTGGCATCCTTCCGGTGGGACCTTCGCGCACCCTTCTCCTCTGGAACCTACAGCCTATTTGCGAGGGTACACCACGGGGGAGGAAGTACGGCATATTGGGTCGAGGATTCCACGGGGCTCACGTTCGTGGTTGAGCCCGATGTAACCGTTCTGCCAGACTTGGTCCTGATGGACACTTTCTGCGCCTCGGAGTCAGAGGAAGGTGAGCAGATTGTTCTTTATGCCACACTATTCAACGATTACACTGCTGATTTGGACGATATCAAAGTTGGATTCGAGATTGACGGTGTGGTCGTTGCCGAAGTTGCCAATCTGACAGTCACCGGCAAAGGGATTCGCAATGCGACAGCGACTTGGACCTCTACGGTTGGTGGCAACTTCACACTCAATGCCATCATAGATCCTCAGAACGTTATAGTTGAGAGTGATGAATCGAACAATGAACTTGACTTTTCATTCTTGGTGATTGAGCCCGAGCCTGAGCCAGTCCCCCGGTTTGAGATACTTGGCCTCTTGCTGGCCGCGCTTTTCGTGTTCATCGCCTCGGTGGCGGTCATCGGCCTACTTAGAAGGGAGGAGGACGAATATGAGGAGGATTAGGCGCCTTCTCTTCCTGTTCACTTGCCTCGCATCAGTCCTGGTAGTACTTCTCGCTGCTCCGCTGGGCGACAGCTATCAGAATGTGGACATTGAGAGTTGTGGCGACGCGGAGAGTCCCTGTCACGGAGTGCAGGATTCCAGTGTCAACATCATTGTGGACGGGCCAGACACTGTTCACACCAACATTCTGGCTACATACGTCATCACCGTCATTGGCGGTCCGTCTGAAACTTACGGTTACTTCGTGCTGATCGAGGATCCAGACGGTGTCAGCAGGGATCTTCAAGGAAAACTCTTGTTTGAAGTCGCGCCCAATTCTGTGACCAGGGTGGGAGAGACCAACACATTCGTCGTGGAGTTCACTCCTCCCAGATACGCTGTTCATCTGAAGATGACGGTGGCTGCTGTTTCCTCTGACAACAGTGGAGAACCGTCCGGTGATGGATGGAACACTGTTGAGAAGGACATCAAGGTCGAGTACCCATCGAGCGTGGAGTTCCCAGGTCTGGACGTTTCATCAAACGCGCATCTTCTCGGCTCCGGCATTCTCGCGGTCGGATTCGTGATGTGGGCCGCATTCACATTGATTGATAGAAAGGTCAAAAAGGAGGTGTCGAGAGCTGCAAGACGAAAAGAACGGGATAACTAGAAGGGAGTTCTTGTCAAGAGTGGCGCAAGGAGCTATCGCGGCAGGTCTGGGCATTGCGGTGGCCGAGGTCGCTTACCTCTTCAGCTACTTCGGTCCGACCGAGGGCTTCATGTCTGATTGGAAAGGTTCTCTCCCGAAGCTCGATGACGATGGCTTCCTGGTGTTCGATCAGAAGTTCATCCCAGAGTCCATGATAATCGACATCATTACAAGGACTGGCAGTTTCATCTTCTTGTTCGAGGGCATATTCCACGGTAGGAACGAGCTCCTTCCGGGAATAATCTCCAGGGACGCCCAGGGAGTTCTCTTCGCATCGTCCAGGAAGTGCACTCATGAGGGCTGTCTGGTTGAGTTCAGGGATGATGTGGTCGTGAGCTCCAAGAGCTACCAGAAGGTCTGGTATTGCCTGTGCCATGACGCGATTTTCAATGCCAACAATAATGGGGGCGTACTCGCCGGTCCTCCCCCGTCCCCGCTGCAGCAATTCGACATAGAAGTGAATGAAGGTGGAAAGAAAGTGAAGTTGATACCACGGTGATATGGTGGGAATACTAGGAAAGATCCAGACATTCAGCATTATGAAGCTCTTCCAACGCCTAGTCAACTGGATTCTTACCAGCGCTGGTCTGAAAGAGATCTGGGAACATCAGGTCATGAAAGGGGTCCCCAGGCACGCTCGAAATCCGTTGTGGTGTCTGGGCGGCGTGACCCTCGTCGCCTTCATAGTTCAAGTCATGAGCGGGACCTTCCTCGCAACTTATTACGTTCCGTCTGTTGACCACGCATGGGACAGCATCAGGTACATCGAACAGGCGGTCCCCTTCGGGTACATCATCAGGAACATCCACCGGTGGACGGCCAACATAATGGTGATCACGCTGGTCCTTCACGCCATGAGGGTCTACTTCACCAAGGCATACAGAAAGCCAAGAGAGCTCAACTGGATGGTCGGTGTGACCCTCTTCTTCATGACGATTGGGATTGCATTCACCGGATACATTCTCCCTTGGGACCAGCGCGCCTATTGGGCCGCGACTGTGGGCACCAACATGATTACG
The DNA here is from genome assembly GCA_030593885.1 of Methanomassiliicoccales archaeon. GTDB lineage: Archaea > Thermoplasmatota > Thermoplasmata > RBG-16-68-12 > SOIM01 > JAGLME01. The sequence goes on along the minus strand of JAUVGH010000018.1, from coordinate 14,644 downwards.
GCTCTCAGCGGAATGCCCATCATAGGCTCCTTCTTACTTCCGATAACTCAGTTTGCCAGGGAGGTGTTCATTGGCGGGGGCGAGATCGGACCCTCCACTCTTACCAGATTCTACGGATTCCACATACTGATATTCCCATTGGGCATCATGATGCTCCTCTTGACCCACTTCTATCTGGTCAGAAAGCACGGGATTGCGGATCCATTATGAGATGAGAGAAATGGTCGCGAAGAAAGAGAAAACCAAGAGAAGAACGCTGAGATCGAGGCCCTTCTGGCCCGGATTCGCCTTAGAGGAACTCTCGATCCTATTGCTGTTCTTCGGCCTCATTCTCATTCTGGCCTCGCTCCTTCACCCCTCACAGATATTCGAGTCTGGGCTGGGAGAAACAGAGCTCCAGAGGCTGGAATATCCCGCCGACCCCTTCAACACCCCTCCACAGATCCTGCCTGAATGGTACTTCCTCGCCGTCTTTGAACTCCTGAAGATGATGGATGCCTGGATAGTCACTCTTCTTATCGGCCTGTTCGCGGTCGGGTTCATCAGTGTGCCATTTGCTGAGAGGTTCCTGTCCAAGTACAAAGTCGGGGACTGGGTATTGAGAATTGCCGTCATACTCATCGTTATCATTTTCCTGTATTACACTGCAAAAGGAATGGGTATGGTGGACTAGGTGGTCGAATGAACGAGGAGAAGAAGGAATCAAGGCTCAAGAAATCCAAGCCCCTATTCGCGGTCATCTTCTTCGTATCACTTGGCGGGTTCTCCGGAAGCCAAGTCCTCTATGCAATGCAGGCATTGGCGAAAGGATTCGACGTAATTTGGCTCATCGAGTTCTTTGTGTTCGGCTTCTTGCTCGTGTTGTCATTCGTGGTGCTTCTGGCCATCATTTATGTTCTGGACACATCGCAGGGCAGGATTAAGCGCAGGAACAAGTTCCTTGAGAGCTTCTTGGGTGATCAGAATGGATGAGTCGACTGTGAGACATGCTGCCATAGTATCCCTGCTGGCAACTTTCGCGTTCCTTCCTATCGTTTTCTATTTCATGACAATGTCCTACCTTGAAGAGGCTTATGCCGAATCCGCTTTCCTTATCGGCGTCTCATTTGTACTCATAGCCCAGCTGGTCTACTACTTCGAGAGGGCGTTCACTCCCGCAGAAATCTGGAGGACAAAGGACGGATACATGGTCCGTCTGATCGGAGAGAAGCCGGCTGAAGAGGCGTCCTCGTCCGATCAAGTAGAGGAGATTGGCGAGGAGGCAAGCGAGAAACAGTGAGGTGTCCTGGTTCGGAGGGTTTTTGAGGCAGGAAAGGAGGATTCACTCGTTAATCTGAGATTGTCGTTTTTCGCAAGATAGATATAGACTGTCGTCGTTCTATGTTGTCGATACGACCCTTCGGAGGAGGAAGATTGGACACTAAAAGGAATCGCATTTTTAAGATTCTACTTCTCTCAGTCGTCTTCATCTTCATCGTTGTTTTGATGTCTTTTGCGACCTCTGATTTGAGCGCCGACTCACATGGAACCCGGGCTCCCGGAGATTACCAGGGGCCTCAATACTGTCAGCAACCTGGATGCCACGTTGATATCTATGATTCTTGGATCACATCCCCACACGCGAGCGCCTGGGACACCCTGAACACATCGGCCGAGAAGAAGGAATGGTGCGAGACATGCCACACTACTGGAGCCAATGAGCCAGAACACAACGGCTTCGATCCCGCCACCGACCAACCTGAATATCTGAAGAATGTGACCTGTGAGTCATGCCACGGACCCGACCCGATGTCACTATTAGATTCATCTGATGCAGTGGACTATGATGCCCTTGTGTGTAGCACTTGTCACAGGACTGCTCAGTTCGACGGTCAATCGAAGACCTATCATCCCTATTATGACGAATGGCTGAACTCATCCCATGCTCTGTCTCTCACTGCACAGGGAGGACAAGTCGCCACCGACCCGAGCTGCCAGAGTTGTCACGTTGCTCAAGTTGCGATAGTTGAGAACTTCGAGGGAGGGACGGCAGAGCGACCAGTAACAGATCCCCAGCCTATAGTTTGTTCCGTTTGCCATGATCCCCATGGATCCGCCAATGAATATCAGCTGAGAAAGCCAATTGAGGAGATATGCAACACTTGTCACACCGTGGGTTCGCCCTTGCCCGGCGAGGTCATCAGACACCCACAATCTTCTATGAGAACCGGCATCAGTGGGATTGATGAGTCAAAGGTCCCCAGGCTGGAATTCATGAGAGATGCTCTCTGTTCAGATTGCCATATGTACTCGACCGGTCCACCTCAGAACATCACTGGACATACATTCAGACCAAAGATGGAGGCTTGCGTGTCATGCCATGCGGCGGATTCCCGGACATTTCCCATTACAGTCGATCAGGCTTCCAGTGCAGTCGATTCTTGGCAGGACATAACACGCGAGAGGCTGGATTCGACCAAGTCGAATCTGACCCTGGCCAAGAGCGCGATCGACAATGCCCATCAGTATCATTTCAGCAGTCAAATCTTAATCAAGGCCCAGGATCTCTATGATGACGCCAACTACTCTTACAGCTTCGTGATAGCTGACCGGAGTCAAGGAGCACATAACCTTCCGTACGCCCTTGCCCTCTTGGAGTTCGCGAACGAGAGTGCACGGGAGATAATTGATATGCTCACTCCGGGAGAAGTGATAGGGAAGGTTGTTGACAAGGACGGAAATGACGTTATCGGCGCTTCAATCCAGTTGAATGATGAGCAAATAGCGGTAACTGGAAGTGACGGTAGCTTCACCGCCGATATCGCTCCTGGAACATACAACTTCAAGATCACCAAAGATGGCTCGACCATTGGGTCTGTCGAGAACGTCGAGGTTTTGCCTGGAGAGATAACGGATTTGGAGACCATCTCCACCGAGCCAGTTCAGGATGGATTGGACTTAGTGATTTTGTTGGCCGCCCTGATCATTATCGTTGTGTTCATAGCCATCGTCTATTTCATGAGGTCAAAGCCTCCAAAGGAGAATGAGAAGTCGGACGAAGATCAGCAGCAAGAAGAGGCAATCATGGAGGAATCGGTTGACGAATCATCCAAAGTCGCAGACAATTAAGGCTTTATTCATCGCTTCCTTCTTAGTAGTCACTGGCCTCCTCATCTTCGCACCTGGTGACATTCAGGGTTTTGGCGGGGGTGTTGGGGATGGCAAGTTCAGCTATGGTGGATGTATCTGCCACATAGGGGAAGCTCAGAGAGGGGATGGGACCATTTCCTTGTGGGCCTCAACGCTTGAACCAGACGTCAACCAAGAAGTCACTGTTAACGTGAACGTTACCGAAACGGTTCTCACCAATAATATGACCATTGGGGTCTTCCTGCTTAGGTCTATGACTGGCGGTAATGGCGACCAACCCTCGGAGGACGGGTGGCGTATAGTGACCGATCCAGTAGGTAACCAGAACAACTATGTCAAGAAGACCTCACCTGGGCTGGGATCAGAAGTGACATTCGAGTGGGTAATGACTTCACCGTTCCGGAGTGGTACCTACAATCTGACCGCCCGAGTGCATCATGGTGGGAACTCCGTCAGCTGGTTTGAGGAGGGCGGAATCCTCACTTTCTCGGTGGCTGGTCCTCCCCTTCTTGAGACCGAGATTTCACTGGATGCTCCATCCGAGGTCCAGGTGGATGAGGAGTTCAACATGTCTGCCCGGCTGACTGACGCGAGCGGAAATCCCCTGATCGGACATGACATCACATTCTCAAGGATCACGACTTTTGGCAAGATCACACTCGGCATCAACACTACGGATGGCCAAGGATATGCATTTCATTCAGACACTTCGTACGAAAGGGGGGTCTTTCTCCTCGAAGCTTCCTTTGATGGATTCTCCGAACACGCACCTTCGAACGCTACTGTTGAGATCATGTCCGAAGGCGACGTTGAACCCGAACCCTTGTTGATTGGCGGCGTTCCCCCATCCATAGTCATCGTGATCATTCTGGTGGTTGCAGGTGTGTGGATAGCTTTCGCGTATGTTCTGTATCAGCTCTTCATGGTGAGGAAGCTTGGTAAGGAAGAGGAGAGTGAGACTTCGTGAATGCAGGTAGGCGTCGCTTTGTCAAGCTTCTGGGCATTGGTGCAGCCACCATTGGTGCGTCACTTGCAGGCGTCTCTCAGTTGCTGAGGCACCTTCCGCTCGTCAAGGGAGACTCTGACGGATCAGCCGAGAACGCCCCTAGGAAGTGGGGGATGATCATCGACCTGAAGAAATGTGACGGATGCAGGGCATGCACGGAGGCGTGCAAGATTGCCCACCACATACCTTTCAACCAAGAGTGGATCAAGATCTATGAAGTTGAGGACAACCCATTGACACCTCCATATCACCTCCCTCGACCATGTATGCACTGCGAAGAACCTCCTTGCAGGAATGTCTGTCCAACTGGAGCGACTTACAGGCGGAAAGATGGCGTGGTCCTTATCAACCACGACCGGTGCATCGGATGTCGATATTGCATGACTGCTTGCCCTTACTCAGCTCGGTATTTCAACTGGGGTGACCCTCCACATACTCAGGAGGAGCTGGCTCACGAATATTCGCCCGAGGAACCCTGGCCCCATATCCGCGGGGTCGTTGAGAAATGCGATTTCTGTGTAACTCATGGTGAGAAAGGGATACTCCCACCCTGCGTAACTGGATGCCCATCCGGGGCAATTTATTACGGCGATCTGGCTGAGGACGCCGTCTCCAACGGGCAGGAGTTACTGAAGGTGTCGGAAGTGGTCAGGGTCAGACAGGCTTTCAGGTACAAGGAAGAACTTGGAACGGGCCCACGAGTCTATTATCTCCCCCGCGGCTAGATTGGTGATCTTGTTGGTAGAGGAACAACTGACAGACGAAGAAATGGAGAGAATCATATTCAAGCCCATCATCAAGACGGGAGCTGGCTTCTATGCAGTGGTAGCCGTTCTTGGCGGACTGGTCGCGTTGGGCGCATATGCATATTACGTCCAGCTCTCAGAGGGACTCATAGTAACCGGGATGACGGACATCGTAATCTGGGGAGTGTACATCACCAATTTCGTATTCTTCATCGGAATAAGCCATGCTGGAACTTTGATATCGGCCATTCTTAGACTTACAAAGGCGGAGTGGAGAAGACCGATTACCAGAATGGCAGAGGCTATAACCGTTTTCGCTCTGCTCGTGGGAGCATCGATGATTCTGATAGATCTGGGCCGTCCTGATAGAATGATGAATGTGCCACTTTACGGCAGGATAGGGTCAGCCATTCTGTGGGACTTCACTTCCATCCTAGCCTATCTTGCTGGGAGCATGCTGTATCTGTATCTTCCCTTGATTCCAGACCTTGCCAGGGCCAAGGAGCTGAAGGGGATTCCCCGATGGAAGCAGAAGATCTACAGCTTCCTGTCTTTCAAATGGAAGGGTACGAAGGAGCAGAAGATGAGACTGGAACGTGGCATCTCGGTTATGGCCATTATCATCGTTCCGATTGCCGTCTCGGTCCACACTGTAGTTTCGTGGATTTTCTCCATGACGCCCAGAGCAGGTTGGCACAGCACAATCTTCGGACCTTACTTCGTTGTCGGTGCGATCTTCTCGGGCATTGCGTCCATCATCATCGCCATGGCAATCTTCCGAAAGGTCTTTGGCTTCGAGAAGTTCCTGAAGCCCCGCCATTTCAAGTATCTGGGACTAATGCTCCTCACTCTGAACATAGCTTACATCTACTTCACCCTCAGCGAATACTTGACAGCTGGCTACTGGGGCCAAGAGTCAGAGGGACAACTGCTGGCGGCCATATTCGGCGGAGAATATGCGACCTACTTCTGGATTTTTGTGATCTTCGGTCTGTTAGTTCCGGCCTTCATCCTTGCCATCCCACAAACAAGGACCATCAAGGGCATCGTGTTCGCCTCGATTCTTGTCAACATCGGGATGTGGATCAAACGTTTCATCATCACCGTGCCATCCCTTGCACTTCCTCAGATAGGGTCCGAATGGGGGGTGTACAGTCCAACTTGGGTTGAATGGTCGATAACGATCGGGGCTGTAGCAGGATTCATGCTCATGTTCCTGATATTCTCGAAGTTCTTCCCATTGATCTCGATCTGGGAGATCAAGGAGGATCCAACAACGAAGAAACATGTGGTCGATGGGCCTGAACCAACGTCCTCCAAGTCAGCGGAAGGAACAGTACAGATTCGCAGCCATTCTGACTCCTCCGCGGACTAGGTTCTGTGCGCTCCCCGCTGATCTTCTGATTCTGTGGAGAATGTGAGATTTATATACATGGTTCGTGTGTTGGAATTCACGGTGAAATCATGATTCTTGGGATATATGGTCATAAGAATTCTGGGAAGACCGCTCTCGTCGAGGAGCTGACCCGAAATCTCACCGAGAAGGGATACAGTGTCGCGACGATCAAACACACTCATCACAAGGATCATGGTTTGGATGTTGAAGGAACGGACACATGGAGACACGCCCAGGCCGGTGCCAGGATTGTTGCGCTGAGCACTGATGAAGAAACTCTGTACATTCTGAGGAGGAACATGGAACTGCATGATATCGAATCGCACATTGAGGAACTGGGCTCTGTCGACGTTGTTCTGGCTGAAGGTTTCAAAGGTGAGGAGATATCCAAGATTGCCGTCGGAGACATCGAAGAAGATAAGAACACTGTAATGAGGTTCACTCACAATCTGGACGAGATCACGAAGTTCATTGAAGATGGCATACAAGCAGAGCGGATATTGAAGAGGCTGCCAGGACTGGACTGCAAGAAATGCGGTGTCATCTGTGCCGAACTGGCCTCCCTTATTCTTGAAGAGAAGAAGAACTATCAAGATTGCGTCTATTTCTCAGATACAGTCGATGTGGAGACAACTGTGAACGGCAGGAACATCCCTATGGGTAAGTTCGCCAAGGACATGCTATCCAGGACGGTCAGGGGAATGGTCTCCTCTCTCAAAAGCGTTGACCAATCAAAGGTCCAGTCCGTGGAAATCAGAATCAAGTTCAAAGATGACTGAAGCTTCATCTGTTCGTCGGGACCAGCCTTCCACCATGGAGTCCCTGCTCATTCTCCTCAATCTCTCTCGCCGATCTCCTCCCCCATCCGACGCATCCCCACACCCTTTCATACGCGTAGTATGTGAAAGTCTTGGTGAAGTTCGCCACGCCTGCTATGCCGGCCGAGAGTAACAATTCTCCTGAGAGAACGAGTGCGGTCACGAACGTTATCAGGATCATCAGAACTCTATAGATTGCGGTCTTCACAATGCTCCTTGGAACTGTTTCATGGGATTTCACTGCTCTTCCTCCTCTTCCTGGATGCCAATAAGCGCTATCTACAACGATACATAACGCTTAAATTTATCGCCCCGTAATATTCTCAATGGCTTCTCTCATCTCGCAAAAGTTTTCGACTATTTTCTTTCCGTACGGAGTTAGCTTTGTCCCCCCACCTTTCCTTCCTCCGATGGAGCTCTCAAGAATGTCATTTCCGCACCTTTTGTTCAAGTCTTGTATGAGTTTGTGGGCATGACGGTAGGATATCTCGAGATTTCTAGCTGCCTGCGAAAGGGACCCACACTCGTCTATCTCTTTCAAGAGACTCGCTCTGCCATCACCCATGACAGGCTTTCCGTCGACCTCGAACCACAGCTTGAAACCAGCTTTTATACGCAAGAACTCACCCTCTTCCCCGCATTATCTGGAGAAGAAGTCCATAAGTTTAAACCTTTTTGAGGCCACCCAACGCTGGTCTAGAGGCACTCCTTTGGGAAATGCTAAATATGTATGGCTCAATCAAGTGAATCTCATGTCTTGGGATTGGTTGGCGGGGTATCTAGAACATCTGGAGGAGCTTCGTAAGAGAATAATCTACGTGGCAGCCACAATTGGTGTGATCTTCGCCTTCTGCATCATGTTTGAATTGATACCGGTCAACCTGTTCGGTATTCAGATGGCATACCCGTACCCTAACGCCTTCCACCCCGTTGCTATACAGATCTTCGAGCAGATGCGCGCGGATCTTGTGCCCACTATGATCAATAACGTGCCTATTCAAACGGTTGTGATGTCTCCCGTGGATGCCATCATGGTGGAGATAAAGATAGGACTTTTCGTGGCAGTGGCTCTCGGCATGCCAGTGATCGTGTATCAGTTCGGGAAGTTCATTGCCCCGGCCCTCAAGCCAACTGAGAAGAGACTACTTGTTAAGATTGCACTTCCGGCTACTCTACTTTTCATTACTGGTGCCATCTTCGCCTACTTGTTCGTGGTTCCGTTCGTCTTCAGTTTCCTATACCGGATAGCCAGCAATATGGTTGACAATCTATTCCTCAATCCGGGTGAGTTCATCGATTTCACTCTCACGTTTCTCTTCGGGTTCGGCTTGGCCTTCGAGCTCCCTGTTTTTATGATCGGTCTCTGTGCTTTGGGGTTGGTCAAACCAGAGTTCTGGAAGAACAACTGGAGATATGCTACGGTGGCCATTTTTGTCTTTGGTGCTGTGATTACTCCCGATGGTAGCGGTGTGACGATGTTCCTGGTTGCGATCCCTATGCTGGTCCTGTACCTTGCTGGCTATGGGATATCCAAATACAAGTACGGAAAAGAAGACTAGCTGGGTTTTGTTGATTTTCCCTCAGTGCCTACTGGATTTCTTGAAGAGAATAACGATCGTATTGCGGAAGGCATCGGCCATGACATTGGGGCGGACCTCTTCAATTCATCTGTCAGGCTCAAGAAGACGATGCTGAGTACGGCCAAATGGATCACGTAGAAGTCATTCAACATCCTTCCGCTCAAGAAAAGCAGGAGCAGTCCCGGGACGAGATAACCGCCCCGGTCTTCCTCAGCAAACAGATTGACAAGGGAATAGAGAAAGCACCAGAGGGCTCCAATGTAAAGGGGGAGCGGAAGATTCAACCTGAATCCGATAGACCATATCGAGGCTAGAGGTAGGATGTCTGGGCGTGCCAAGGCGAAGGCTGTTATGATCATCGCCCCCACAGTCGGTAGGATCAGATTCTTAGCCTCGAACCTTCTCCAAAAAGCCACTGGAGCCAGGAAGGCGGCTCCCACAGCAAACCACTCAACCGCACCGTATACGTCCGCCCTGTTCGGTGGCCCCCATCCCAAGTTGGCAAGCGTATCTCCTATATGGAGGTAGAATGCCCCAAGATAGGTGAACAGCACAAATATCAGCAGAACAATTGGCGACACTTGGACCAATCTATGCATCAGGTCAGGGGACGAGCCAACAACTCGAACCCTTCGTATTTGAGCAATAATCCCAATCCCAATCAATGCGCCCATCATGAAGGCTGCCATGAACCCTCCGAGGATCACCGCGGCGCTTACTCCAGAGCCAACTATCTGCACGCCCACCAGTATCGGAATCCACAGGATCATCACGATCGAAAGGAACATCTTCTTTCCCCAGAAGACACCTGCCAAGGCAATGATTGCCAGCACCCCGGTCAACAGCGCCACGTTGCCCCCGATGTTCCCTATGAAAACGAGTCCCGCCATCACATCCCCGGTCATCCAAGCAGGCAGCATGTTGCCCATTCGGTTCAGTATCCGCAGAAGGAAGAACTCAACCAAGGCAGAGAGAATCAGAACTAGAACCACAACTGGAAGTAGCTCAGCCAACCACGTTCGAACCGAGACCGCATCCCGGGAGTCCTTCGACCTCATCCTCTGGCACCTCGGTGATCTCATCCAGGTTGATTCCTAGATAAGAAGCATCTAAGACAACTATTTTGTGGACGAGCCCAACCAACTGGGGATAGATCTGGAGCCTGGCCTTATCTGACAGGAGTCTTTGGTATACACCAATCCACCTTCCGAGGTGGTCCTCCAGGAACTTGGTCTGGGCATCTCGGCATATTCCCGCTTCTTCGTCCTTCTGATTCCCCTGAGCTATCGATTCCTTGAGGCATAGGAACGACATGAACTCCATCTCGCTTACCAGATGGTCCTGCCTGTCGTTGTTTGTTTGGAGGCCAAATGCCAAGTAGAAACCTGATATGTCGGCAAGCTCCTGATTAAGGCGCGATGGCGGAAGGTACGAGCACTCGTAGGGTGGAGCGCTTCCTTTGAGGAAGAGGGATGTGTATTCCTGGTTCAGCTCCCTGCTTGACACGGAAATCGAGTCGATGGTGTTCTGGATCTGGATAACTTCATTCTCCAAAGCCTGGAAGTCTCCGGTCTCGTTCGTGATCCTCTGAAGGTCATCGAGAGTCTCTCGATCCAAAACACTGTCATGGTTGGAAAGGACCCTAGCGGTAATGCCATAGATCTGAGATCTGACGAAGGCGTCGATGCATTCCTTGTCAATGCGGCCTTCGGTCAATCTTCATCACTCCCCTTCTCTTCTTTGGGCTCTTCTTTCACCTTCTTCGTTTTCTCTTCGGTCTTCTCTGGCTCCTCTTCTCTCTTACCTCTTCGAGAGAGGATATATGCTGCCACTATCACGGCAACGATGATTATCAACAGGATTATCAGGAGATATAGAGTGTAGTCAGGGCCTTCCTCTGTCCGGAATGTTATCCATGTACTGGTGGCCTTTCTCGAACCCACATCATGACCGTCCCCGTCCCAGACTGCAAATGCAACGATGTTCTCCTCCTTTATCACCGTGTCATTTGAGTCACCAGTGTCCATAGCCCTGGCAATAACGACGCTCCATGTCCCATCCTGCCATACACCTCTTCCGACGGCGTTCTGAACCTCCTGGGTCTCGATCGTGGAGAATCCTTCGGCCACAGCGTCCTCTACTGCAGTAACCTTGAGCGGGTCCGAGAACGGGTTTCCCACATGATAACCAACCAGGTACTGGCTGGCCTCACCAGAAAAATCCTCTGGCACCCGGTAGGGAGGCTCACCCATGGCATAGGGATAGTAATCGTTCCAGAAGTTGGGGAACGAGTGTTGTAGGTCCCGGAAACCCTCTTCTATGTCAGCCTGCCAGTCCGCCTTCCACTGCATGATATGCATCCTCGCGTACGAGGCACCCATACAAATGAGGGGTTCAGAGGACTTCTCTGCGATTTGTATCGCAACCGCGTCCCTGAATTCCAAGTTGGTGGTGGTCCTGTTGTTCTTGGTGGCATCGGTCCAAGTTATTCTGAAGGCCACGTGGGTATCGTTCCTGAGAGATCTGACCTCAAGAGTATCGATGGTTGCATTCCTCAATGTGGGAGTGGTGATACCCTGCGCTGACAAGGGAACGTCGATTGGAGTTGCCTTGTTCCACAGCACATTCTCGGGGTCGGTAACAGGCAGTTCTCCATCCACCTCCGCTGTCATGAGACTACTTCCGGAGGCCGCAACCCCCGAAATCCAGCCTTGGTATTGGAGGGCGGTCAGGACGACAGCAAAGCTCACAATCAAGACCAGAACCACTCTTGTCTTCTTATCCATGTCCTTGCCACCTCCTAGGTAATATTGTGCCTGTACACGTCGTGCACTGGGTCATAGAAGTCCCTTACAATCACCGGCTCCTTCAGCGGGACCCTGACGACCTCGGTATCGCTCACATCGAATCCAACAGCTTCGTTGCCTTGCAGTTCGAATCTGCCCAGGATCTTGTCGGTGCTCACGCACAATAGCAGAACAGCCCTCAGCTCAGGCTCGTTGCCATTTGTTATATCTTTGTATGTCTGGACCGCGTCATCAGCTCCGGGTCCGAACATCTGTCTGCTGAACTTCAGGTCACTGTGAATTGGCGGAATGTAGTATATATTGGGTTCCAGGCCCAGCTGCGGCAATATCGGGAGGGCTATCTTCTTCTCGTGCACCAGAAAATCGATCGGGTTGTCCGGGACTGAGTCCTCGGGTTTGTTGACGTATCCAACGATCCTGATCTTACCGATGCAGTTCCTCATGCATCTTGGCCACTGTCCCTCTTCCACCGCGGGATAACAGAAGATGCACTTCTCTGAAGTGCGGGTGACATGATTGTACATCGCCCTCTTGTACGGGCAGGCCCTGACGCATTCCCTATATCCCCTGCACCTTTCCTGATCGATAAGGACTATCCCGTCCTCTTTACGCTTGTAGATGGCCTTTCTCGGACATGCTGCCAGGCACGCTGGGTAGGTGCAATGCATGCAGATCCTGGCGAAATAGAAGTTCCAGATCGCGTGGGGAATCGTCAAATGGTACTTGGTATCGTCAATGGCCTCGTTCGTCTCGTCCTCTCCGCGGTTCGGATATGCCCAATCCATGTCGTCCGGTCGCCAACCTTCCACCCTCTCTCCAGGTGGGGCCTTCTCGAAGATCGTCTTTCCGCTGTAGGTTGCCAGGTCAGTTGTCTTGTCCCAGTTCTGAGGACCGAGCTTGTCAAGAATGCGAACGTCCCAGCCCATCGGATATGATCCCCATGGCTTGGTCTCAACGCTGTTCCAGAACATGTATTCCTGTCCTTTTCCGGACGTCCAGGTGGTCTTGCAGGCCATTGTACACGTTTGGCAGGCAATGCACTTGTTGATATCGAAGACAGCGCTGACCTGCTTGTCCGGGCGGGATTCCTCATATTGATATTTCATCTGACGATTGAGCTGCCAGTTGTGTACATCGGCCATCCTCAGTCGCCTCCATACTTGCCGATGAGGTAGTCCTTCATCTTCTGGTTCTCATATCCGAATCGGAAGCCTTCTCTCACTGGATTCCATAGGCCTGTTCCATCCTCTCCGCCGTCTTCTGCCTTGGTGATCTTTACGAATGCCTCTTTGGGCGCCCCCGTGGCGCAATGTATCTCGATGTGATGCCCCTTACCTATGGTCTGCCCCATCCCATTCTTCCTCACTAGTGAGTCGGTCATTAGCGTGGGCTTGAGCCAGGCCCTCGTAATCGACTGGTGGCTCCCGTAACGGTACGCTGCCTGGTAGCCGGTGCGGGGACTCTTAGCCAGACCGTCTGCGCGTGTCTCGTGTCCCTCAACGCTTCCGTGCGTGGCACCGTACATGTGGAACCAGGCCCTCGTCGTACCCCTCGGAATGCCCGGGTAGTGTCGTGCTCGGACCATCCAGCGCATCACTTCGAAATTGCCGTCGCCCGGGGTCCATCCGCGATACGGCCGATCTTGTGGATCTCCGTCCACCCAGATGTAGTCGCCATCCTCAATCCCCAGCTCCTTTGCGTCCTCAGGATGAATGTCCACGTATCCTTCTCCAACGTAGGGTTTCCTCTTGTCCCTCCGGTAGAAATCTCCAAACGGGCCGAAGTAGACCGCATTGTAGTCCTGCGAAGCCGCCATTGAGTGGCATGCGTGGCGGTATTTTGGCGTGTAGAGAATGAATTTGTAATCCGGATCTTGTATTGTCAGCGGATGTTTTGTCAGGGCGAGTTCCGACCATGGCTTGACAACGTTCCTCACCTGTCTGGTTTCCGCGTCCATGTCGCTCAAGAGGAACCCGTAGTCAGTTGGACCCTTGGGATCGATTGCTGGATGCGTAGGGTTACCCCCACCATCGGTCTGACCCACGATCACTGCCGGCTCATAATGAGTAGAGTCCACAGTTTCTCGGAATATTGGGAGGTTCTCTCCAGCGTCAATCCACTCATCTTCGTCACGGTAGAACTCGAGACGACCGGTTTTGGTGTACCAGGGCTTGGACGGACTGTCATTTATCTGCTCGTACCCGCCTGTTCGCGGCGTCGTACGAACCATCACGTACTTGGGTATGCCCTGACTGCACGAATCGAGAACATCGTCCCAATCGTACCCCTTGAGGGCATTGCTCGCGTCAATCACACGCTGGCCGTACTTCCCCATGTCCAGCTGTCCGGAACCATCTCTGAACATCCACAGGTCGTTGAATCGGTTGTCCCCCGTGAGAACAGCCAGCTTCTCAGCCACGCCCATGTAGGTCTCCAGATCGTCCTTCACGTCATGTATGAAATCTATGGCTGATGGAACGGCCATCTGGAAGAACGGATTCGTGCACGCGCCGTAGATGTCGGGCAACTTCCGCTCTATCCAGGATGGCACTCCAAGCACTATGTCAGAATATTCGCATGTCTTGGTCCAGAACCACTCGTTGCACACGATCATCTCCAATCGCGGCAGGGTGTTGACGATGACGTCGTACGCCCATTTGGAGTTGCCCAGAATGGAGTTTGCGTCCACCCACCAGACCGTCTTGGTCGGTGTGGGCATGTGAGTGTCGCCCGTGAACATCTTGTTGCCGACCTCCAGTGGCCTGTCACCGTAGTTGTAGTAGTGTGCTGATTCCGTCCCCTTGAACTTCCCGAAATCGGTGACCGGACTACTCGGGTCGGTCTGAATGTTGAACGGGTTCTCGTCTGTCCACTGGCCTATGCCGTTGAAGATCTCAAGTCTGTAATTTCCTGCGTAGCTCCCGACATCCCCTCCGATCATGCCTTCGCTCGCCGTCAGACATGCGATAAGGAAGATTGCCCTGTCCTTGAGATCGTTTGTCCAGTAATGGTTCGGACCCATCCCCACCGCGAAGAGAGTCTTGCCCTTGTTGTCTGAGATGGCTTGGGCGAAGCTCTGAATGGCTGATACTGGAGCCTTGCAGATCTTGGTTGCATCCTGAGGTTTGAAGTTGTCATCCACATACTGTCTTATCAAGTCGA
>JAUVGH010000068.1 GCA_030593885.1 Methanomassiliicoccales archaeon | reverse complement strand
ACGCTTCCAAATGACAAAGTGGTAGTGAGGTGTCCATCGTGAGGATTGGTGGCCGCACTCTGTTTGCCAACGCCTATCTCAACGTCAGTACAAGGACGGAAGTATGCTAAGTCAGAGGGAGCATATGGGCAAGAATGTCGTTGTTCTCATTGAACAACGACAAAACTTTCTGTGTCTTCTCCAATTGGACATCTGAAGGGAGCAAATGATAGAGGTGGAAAGGATGAGAAGAGACTTTCGAGAGAACAGAAGGGGGCTTACGGCGGTGACCTGGCACCTTTCACACCTATTTTCGATGTAGCCAGTGAGTTTCCTGCAATTATGGATTCGTCTATCAATCAGCAGACAGCAACACATTAGGTTTCAGACGATTCAACTGTACTCGGTTCACCAATCTACCATCTAGAAAGCGTTCGGACTTGAGCATAATGCCAGTCTTCCCCTCAAACCAGTAGATGTCCTCTGTACTGTTTCTTCCCTTTCCAGAACATCTGGGACATATCCCCTTTCCACCACAATCTGGGCACTTACGTAAAGAAGAGAACACACCCCAACATGTGGTGCACTTCCCAGATCGTCCGAAAAGGATTGCATGCTTCTTCATTTCTGTGCAGACGCAATCAATCTCACCCAAGACCCGCAACTTGAGACAAGGATATGACTTGAACTCATAACTTGCCTTCTCTTCCCCGAGGTATTCGGTGGGATGGGTCAAGACTTTGTGCATTTTGGGATCTATGGAAATGTCAATATAGAAAGTACCGTAATATGTCGTTTGAAAATCACTCAGTGAGTATTCTTCCCATTCTGGCTCTTCCGCACCGGGAACGAGTTCTCTCCATTCTTTGCCCCAAATGGACTTATAGTTCAGAAGTGGACCAGAATCATGATGGTTGATACGAATCCAGAAACCGTCTCCATCGAAGCCTATGTATGAAGCTTCAAAATCCTCTTTCAACCAGAATGGTGTCTCATTTCTCACAAGTTCCATATTCCCAGAATCAATTAGTATTCCCCTACAAATATGCTACCATCCGAGTTTGTACATTTGCTGTGTCTGAATGCTTCTTTAACATGTGCGAAATTGAAAAAAGAAAAGAACAGGACCCGTTCCCGAGCCCATTTCATCGAAGGATTTCAGACATTTCCTATCCGATCAGACAAGATCCGACCGACTGAAGGGGGCTTACGGCGGTCGGGAGGATATGTCTTGGGGAAGAATGTAGCAAAATGTCGTACATCCCTATGAAGTACGACCTAAATCATTGATTCTTCGCTGCTTTGGAACTGAAGTTCAAACCCCTCCATCGGCTTCTGTAGGATTTGAACTTGAACTTCAGTTTTCGATTCCCTATTCCGGAGGCTTGTCTGTGGGTTCTTCTTTCTTTTTCTTCCTTCTAATCACTACATACAGAATAAATAGAATGACCACGACAATGACTATTATCACTCCAACGGCTATCCATATCAATTTATCTTCAGCCTCTTGAGAAGGAGCATTCTCAATGGTCACGGTCACGCTTACTTCACTTGAGTAATCCGTCCCGTCAAAGGATCGGGCATGAATTGTTTTACCTCCATCGTCAACAATTGTGGAGTCCCAGCTGAGATTCCATGACGTGGTTCCTATTGCTTTAATCCATGGTCCATCATTGATTCTGACCTCCACACTTTCGGCAGTTCCAATCCTCGGTCACGAGCGAACCATAATATATCTGGATGGAGATTATTCCTTAGAGAGGAGGTATGCAACATCGTCGTGAGAAGTGCCTTTTGGAAGAGAGAGGGATACATACCGGCCCGCCTGAGTGCAATAGCTGTAACCGCATTCTTCATGCTGAGCTTCGTCCCGTTCTCCCACCAGAATGGAGGAGACTCAACTCCCGCCACGAACGAGACATATCAGCCCATCATCGACAAGCTGCGCTCTGTAGGCGACTACTTCACGGAGAATGCAGGACAAGTGGCGAACGACCAAGTCCGCTTCTATTCCTCCGGCGATATGCAAGTTGGGTTCGCGGATAGCGCAGTGTTGCTCAAGCTTGTGGTGAGAAACGAAAACCGTCCCCTCGGGCCATTCGAAGAGAATATGAGAGGTCAGCAAGTTTTCCGTGATTTCACTTCTTCTGGCCGAGGCGTCATGTTCCGCATCACCTTCGAAGGGTCGAACAGGGTCACGCCTGAGGGCGTGGAGGAGATGTCACACCGCAACAACTACTTCATAGACAACGACCCCGCCAAGTGGCGGACAGGTGTGCGCAGCTACCGGGAAGTATTGTACAGAGACCTCTATGACGGCATAGACCTCTCGTACATGATGCAGGGCGGGCGGCTCAAATATGAGTTCCTCGTCGGTCCCGGGGTGGATCCTAGGCTCATCACGGTGTCGTATGAGGGTGTCGAGAGTGTCCGCCTCCCTGAAACGGGCGAACTCGCCATCAACACCGCCTTGGGAGAGATAAAAGATGGAAAGCCCATAGCATACCAAGACGGGAAGATGTTGGAGTGCACATTCGTCATGCGAGAACCCTTATCTTTCGGATTCGAGTGCGATCGTCATGACCCTTCACGTCCCCTTGTGATAGACCCGTTCATCTACTCCACGTTCTTGGGTGGTAGCCAACAGGAGATGTTCTACGCGGAAATGAAGATTGACGCCTCGGACAATGCCTACGTCGCTGGCCTGACTAGGTCTCCCGACTTTCCCGTGACGCCTGGGGCTTTCGACACGAAGTTCGAAAAGGCTCAGGCCTTCGTCACCAAATTGAAAGCCGATGGCTCCTCTCTGGTGTACAGCACGTTCGTCGGTGGGAGCTACAACGCCGTGGGGCTGGCGCTGGACTCGACCGGCAGTGCCTACATATGCGGGGAAGGACCCGGCCCCCTAACCCCAGGGGCATATAATAATGGTGGCGGTCATGGGGACGCCTACGTCGCGCGCCTCAGTCCCGAGGGCGATTCGCTCATCTTCGGCGCGCGCATCGGAGGAGATGACCACGACCATGCAATCGATGTCGGTATCGACGGTGCTGGCAATGTCTATCTATTTGGGCAAGCATATTCACGAGACTTTCCCACGACGCCGGGGGCATACGACACGACTCACAACGGGGGCACTTATGACCTGTTCGTCGCCAAGTTCAACCCTTCTGCGAGCACACTCCTTTTTTCCACGTACATCGGCGGGAAAAAATTCGAGTACGGCACCGACATGGCAATCGATGCCGCCGGCTATCCCTATGTCACCGGCTGGACTGGCTCAAGCGATTTCCCCACGACTCCGGGAGCGTACGACCGGTCATTTTCCTACTATGACTCATATGTGGTCAAGGTGAACGTGACAGGAAGCTCGTTAATGTACTCCACCTTCCTGAACGGCGTCGAAGCCTTCGGGATTGCCATAGACGCCGACGGGTACGCCTTTGTGACTGGCCGTGTGGATGAGCCTACGTTCCCGACCACACCAGGAGCGTATGATACAACAGCGAATGGACGTCTCGATGCATTCGTCACGAAGTTTAACCCGCAGGGATCTGGCCTCGTCTACTCGACTCGACTCGGTGCGAGCGACACTGACCTAGGCTGGTCGGTGATAGTCAATTCTCAGGGCCACGCCGTCCTTACGGGCCTAACTTACTCCGTGGGCTTCCCGACGACTCCTGGCGCCCTCCGCACCTGCCTTGGCGGTTCGGCGGAAGTTTTCGTGACCGAGTTCGATTCCGAGGCGAAGTCTCTAATCTACTCGACATATTTCGGCGGAAGCAAACATGACATGGGGAGTTCAATTCAAGTCGATTCCTCCGGCGCGTACATCATCGCTGGTACGACAGTGTCGTCCGACTATCCTGTCACACCTGGGGCATTCGACACTACGTACAACGGAGGAGATGAACACCACGGGGACTTCTTCGTGACCAAGCTCGATCAAACGCCCGCCCCGAACACAGCGCCCATGATCCTGAGCTTCGAGGCGTCTCCGGCGAAAGAGGGCTCGCCTGCCAAGTTCACGGTCAACGCATGTGATGTCGAAGGCGACCCACTCACGTACTCCTTCGACTTCGAGTCTGATGGCACAATCGATGTCACTAGTCTCGACAAAGCCGTCTATCACACATGGGGGGACGACTACGAGGGCACCGCAACGGTGAGCGTGAGCGACGGGAATCTCTCCACCACTGCCACTAGCAGCTACACGATATGGAACGTCCCCCCGTTGGTCGCCGTCATCCCTCCGTCCAACGGCGATGAAGGAGGCACTTTCCCCTTCTTGGTCAGAGTCACTGATCCTGGGAGCGATGACATCATAATCGAATGGTCTGCCTCATGCACCGGGTTATCCTCCTCGACTGTCTACCCCAACAACCCCTCGAGCTTCCCCGATCCTTACCCCAGCCCGGAGTTCAACCCGAGGGACATCACCGAAGGTCAGAACGTTACATGTGGCGACGACGGTGTGCTGAGCTGGGGCATTCGCGTAAGTGACGACGATGGCAGCACTATTGAGAAAGATGGAACCTTCACGGTGAAGAACCTACCGCCGACACTCTCTGTGCAACCGCCATCGCTGACCCAAGTCGACGAGGGCGCACTGATGACCCTGATGGCGACCGGGACAGACCCGGGAAGCGATGACCTCACGGTAAGCGTTGACTGGGGGGATGGAACCTCCGATTCACAGATATTCTATAATGACAGAGTGGGACCAGATCCACCGAACAGCGGCCCGGGAGTGTTCCCCTTCGCGGTCCAAGTAAACTTCACTCACATGTATCCAGATGATGGAAATTTCAATATAACCGTGACGGTGGAAGATGATGACGGTGGGTCCGAGGAAAAGACCTTTCAAATTTCTGTGCTGAACGTTGCACCAAGCGTCGAACTTGAGGTTCTTCCCATCGAGGCAGCTGTTCTTCTGAGAATAGCAGGAGAGAAGTGGCATGATGTCACGATAGAGTTATACGAGGACGGTGCACTGAAAGCCGAAGGAAGTCTTATCCGATATCCAGGAAGCCCCAATGACCAGATGTGGGACCTCGCTCATCTTGACGTAGACATATTGAAGAAATACTCAGCGATTGTGAGATACACTCCTGAAGATGACCCAGTGAACGGTCAGCCAAACGGTGCGAGCCCCTGCTGGATAATACTCAAGTTCAGCGACGGAGAGGAACTCTGGCTCCATCACACATTCAACGTTCAGCATGAGGAGACCTTCATCTGGGAAGTTGACCTGACGCAGGCAATATTAATGCACGGAATCACATTCAAGGCAACTGCATACGATCCGGGTGCAGATGATCTTACATTCTACTGGCACTTTGGTGATGGTGCGAATACCACGAGCTTCTATCCGAACGCGAAGGGAATCTATCCAGTTGTCATCACCGAGATGGTCACTCACGCTTTCCCAGGGAGCGGGACTTATACTGTAACAGTAACCGTTGGGGACGATGATGGTGGATTCGGGACTGCCAGCTTTACCATTCATATTCCATAGGCACATTCCAATCTTGGACTGGACAAAGGAATGGGTTCTATCCGTCGGCTTTGAAACTGAACTTCGAAGTCCTCCATCGGCTTTCCAGTCATCAGAAAGAATGTCGTACTCCTTTTCGAACTACGACACTTCAACATTCCAAGTAATGTCTGCGACTACCCTCACCCAGTATCCGTATCCCGCCTCAAGGTTGTCTGTATCTGAAAGCACCTCTAGAAAATACGGGGGGGCCAGCAAATCAACTCCTTCCGCCCTCACGGTCCCGGTTTCGGATTTCAGATCACTGACAAAGTAGTTCGAGTCGAAAGATGGAAAGCTAACCAGATTCCAGCCAGCATACAGTTGGATCAGAGTATTTGATGGAACGATTCCTGCAACGGTAAAATTTGATTCCGCTGTGACGTTCACCCAGACGCCCATTCTGTGGTTGACCGTTCCCAAATCTCCTTTATAGGGCTTGAAGGTCATGTACGACTTCCACTCATTCTCAACTGCGGCATAGGTCCAAGCCTTGTCGAACTCGACCGTTTGCAGGACCTTTTCTGTTGACCCGTGCGACTGAACCAGCGGAATGGATATGAGGTTTTGTCCTTTCGACAACGGACGTGTGTATTTACCTGCTTGATTATTCGCACAGGAGGTGTTGTCGTTCTGGTCAACAGCGCACAGTTGATAGAAGTAATCATTCGGATCCCCTTCACCAGCCAAATTATCGATGAACTCGGAGGTTCCTGCAGGAAGAGACGCTATCGAACTGTATCCCAAACCGGCTGGATCATACGTCATGCTTCTGTAGATCAGGTAACCAACGACTGGGTTTAGTCCAGCCCCATCATCTGGAGAAAGGGCCCAAGTGATAGTGACATCCTCATACATCTGGCCAGTGAGTTCTGCCCGCATCATTATCGGCGGTCGAACTGGAACCATTGACGTTGCCATCAACGGATACATGTCCTGGCTGTTGAAATCGACATCATAAGGAGTGTCACCTATGCCATCACTTCCCGGCAGGTTCTGGTCGGGACCCGAGAATTGGTCTGGGCCACTGTAGTCACTCCAGTAGTTGCCTCCCGAGGGATAGCCGTCATCCCACCAATTGATGTCCGTGGTGTCAGAGTCGTCCGCTTGATAGATTGTATTGTCAATGAAGCTATTGTGATAGATGCGATTGAATGAGGCGTCGAAGATTTGGAGACCTCGTTCATTGAAAGATATGATGTTTCGAGAAACAGTGTTGTGGTTGGAATCATATGTGAGAGAGATGCCTCTACGTTGCGAAGAGGCGGTATTGCCTCTTATATGGTTAGTATAGGAGCCGCAGAGATCGATGCCGGTGTGGTGGTTCGAGGATGCGTTGTTACCCGAGACATTGTTCATGTCTGCATAGTAGAGGACGATGCCGCTGTTGCTATTCGAAGAGGCGTTGTTGCCCGTGATGTTGTTCCGCATGGTTCCATGGCTGAGGAAGATGCCACAGAAATTGTCTGTGGCGTGGTTGCCCGTGATATCGTTCCCAAGGGAGTATATGAGGTGAATGCCCCACTCGCTGTTTGAGGAGGCGATATTCCCGATGACACTGTTCCACTTCGAAGAATTGAGGTGGATACCAATCTGATTCCCTGAGGCGTTATTGTTTACTATGCGGCTGTTCTGGACGGAATCGAGTTCTATACCTGCATCGTACTCATCCGGTCCCTTTAGAGGTCCGCTGTTCGTTGCGGAAAACCCAGAGATGTTCACCCAGTTCGCGGTCACCCAAACCACGTCCCCGATTCCACCCCCATCAATCGTCGTTGTGTCTCTGTCCTCTCCGACCAGGGACAGGGTCTTGTTGATCACGACGTTCTCATAGTATGTGCCGCCGAATACGTAGACAGTGTCTCCAATGCCTGCATTGTCAATCGCCCCTTGTATCGTTGTGTAGTTTCCAGGACCGCCTCCACCCACGTAGAGAGTCGTGGCTCTGACGTCTGGGAAGGATGTCAGAGTGAGGACGGAAGTGCTAGTGAGTACAAGAATTGCGACAAGCAAGCTCGACTTCTTCATGATCTCCTCCGCAACCTAATGACGAATATGATGTTGTTGCCTATAAT
Source organism: Methanomassiliicoccales archaeon (assembly GCA_030593885.1). GTDB lineage: Archaea > Thermoplasmatota > Thermoplasmata > RBG-16-68-12 > SOIM01 > JAGLME01. Next base: position 554 of record JAUVGH010000068.1, on the reverse strand, counting down.
TGTTCTTATTCTAGCACCCTTCTTGGCCTTGAAGTGTCGGAGTTCATTATCAAGAACGACATTATCCCAAGTAGGGCACATTCGTTTCTGAGTGGAGAGACTCTTTGAGCCTTTGTATTCCTTCAACTGCGACATTTGCTCTGTTCCCGCAGGACGTCCGTGAGTCAAGAGATGGCTGGCCGTTCAGAACGAATAGAAAGTTGGAGGGCCTCGTTTGGAGGGATACTTGGTCACCGCTATTTCTCTCGCGCATTGGTATCTTGCAGCTTCATTCCACCATCCTTCCGTGCAAGCCTGAGGAGCGAGAACAGCACTCCCGCGACAAGGATGAGAACATCGACACCCGTCCCCCAACCGATGACAGGAGGGATCTTGAGAGGATCGACAAAGACAGAGAGGATGCCCGTCAGGATCTCGGCAAGAATGAAAGGCAGACAGGTGAACGCGAACGCCTTCGCAACCGCTCTCCTGTCCTTCCCGCCCTTCCACGGCCTCCTCTTGGAAGACCAGTAGCCCACGATCGTTAGGATGATCGCGAACACCAACGCGACGAG
>JAUVGH010000054.1 GCA_030593885.1 Methanomassiliicoccales archaeon | reverse complement strand
CGCCGAGCCGTCGTTCTCTGGGTTGAACCTGTCCGCGTCCACAGTGTTGGGAATGATCTCCGGAGAGTACTTCCAAACAGACCTGGATGTGGCATGATAGCTGCCGGAGGTCACTATGATCTTGTCCACCCTCTTGACCGTGTAGGCTCCGTAAGTTCGCCTGTAGAACCCTGCAACCAGCTTCCCTATTCTGCTGGGTATCTCTATGTCTGCGTGGTATGTGATCACGTGCGGTATCTTGTTCGATCTGCATCCCTTTGCGGTGTAATAGGAACTCAGTGGAGGTGGTGAGTGGGAATGGATAACGTCCGCATCGGTCCGGCTGACCCGACCTCTTACCCTGGGGACTATGGGCGTATTCAAAACTATGGAAAGGGGCTTGACCCTCACGATCTCAAACCCCAGCATGCTCTCCCTTTCGGGCATCTTGCCCATGTTGGTGGTGAGGACCGAGACCTCGTGCCCCCTGGAAGCCAGTTCCTTGGACAGGTCCAGAACATGAGACTCCACTCCACCCACGTGTGGGTAGAAGTAAGGTGAAACTTGCAGTATCTTCATACCCCTTCCTCAGAGGATCCTTGAGTTTGGAGCGATGACTCCCTTGACCACCGCGCCCGGTCCTATGAACGCGTTCTCCCCGATGATGGTCCCTACGTCTATGGAAGCGTTTATCCCGGTCTTGACATCGTCTCCCAGAATGGCGCCCAGTTTCCGGAGGCCGGTGTCTATGTGCTGTCCCATGTACGCGATCTTGATGCTCTTCTCATCGAGCCTCAGGTTGGCTATCTTGGTGCCGGATCCGAGGTTGCACCTCTCCCCGATGACGCTGTCCCCGACGTAATTGTGGTGCGGTACGTTGGTCCCGTCCATGATGATCGAGTTCTTGACCTCTGAAGCGCTTCCGATCTTGCACCCGTCACCGATGTACGTGCTGGCCCTTATGAGACAGTTCGGTCCAATGTCGCAGTTCTTTCCGATGATGGCAGGTCCGATTATGTACGCTCCGCTCTTGACGTTCGTACCCTCCCCTATCTGAACGCCGTTCTCCATGACCACGTTCTTCTGCACGGTTCCATTGTGCTCCCCGCGGACGTTCCTCAAGAGGATCTCGTTCGCTTTCAACAGGTCCCAGGGTCTGCCCACATCGATCCACTCTTCGGACAGGATGTGTCCGTGAACGCTCTCCTTCTCCATCAGCATGAGGAGGGTGTCGGTGATCTCGTACTCCCCTCTCTTGGACTTGGGTGTCTTTTCAATTAGCTCGAAGATGCCCTCGTCGAACGCGTACAGACCGGCATTGATGAGGTTGGATTTGGGACGTTTGGGTTTCTCCTCGATTCCCTTGACAACGTCGTCCTCCACCTCGATGACACCGAGACCCTTGGGGTCTGTCACTTTGGCGAGTGCCATCATGGTACCTTTCTCTTTCTTCCAAGATGAAATGAACCCTTTGACAGAATTGGGAGTGATGACCACGTCCCCGTTGATGCTGATGAACGGACCGTCAACGTGCGCCCTCGCCAGACCGATGGCATGCGCGGTCCCCAGCCTTCTCTCCTGCTCTTCGTAATCGATGTTCAGGCCCAGTTCAGAACCGTCACCCAGATACTCTCTGATTCTCCTCCCTCTCCACCCTATCAGTATCGTGATGTCCTTGACATCGTTCTCCTTGAGGGATTCAAGTGTGTGCAGCAAGAAGGGCTTCCCGGCCACTGGCAGGAGCGGTTTGGGGATATTGGCCGTCAACGGCCGCATCCGTGTCCCTTCACCAGCTGCTAGAATATATGCCTTCATCGTAGCACTTCTTCCGTGATTGAATGAACCGTTCGATATATATCTTCTACCGTGTTCGGCTCCCTGGCCTCCACCTTGATCCTGACCTTTGGCTCGGTGCCAGATAGCCTTACCAGCGCCCATCCTTCATCGAACTGCAGTCGCCATCCATCGATCGTTGTCAACTCGACGCAGTCGATGGACCTCATCTTCTCGTCAAGTCCTTTGGTGATCTCCTCTCTTCTCTTCGTGTCGAACATGATGCCTTCCACTTGCTGGGGGTACTCCGGCACTTCGTCCGCCATCTCTGACAGCTTCTTCTTGGAGACCATCTCGGCCAGGAGCGCTCCAGCGTAGACCCCATCTGGACACAGGAAATGCCTCGGGAATATCCAGGTGCCAGAGGGTTCGGCCCCAAAATCCGCATTGCGCTTCTGAAGTTCCTCGCCCACGAAGACGTCGCCGACTCTTGTTCTGTAGATTCGTGCGTCTGGAAGCAGATCGTTGACCACCATTGAAGCATCCACAGGGACGACCAGACTGTCCTTCACCTCGTGGAGTGCCAGTATCGAGAGCAACTTGTCGCCCCCGATGTACCTGCCCTTCTCGTCCACGGCCGTCATCCGGTCCCCGTCGCCGTCATGTGCGATGCCCAGATCCGCGTCCGAGCTCTTCACGGCCTCCATGAGTCCTGAGAGGTTCTCTTCTATGGGCTCGGGGTTCCTGGAGGAAAAATGACCATCTGGCTCACCATTGAGCACGACCACATCGCAGCCCATTCTCTTAAGCAGAGCGGGCGTTATGTTGAACGTGGCGCCGCCTCCGCAGTCCACCACGACCTTGATGTCCGATGTTCCGACGCCCGAGAGGATCTTCTCCATGTGCTCCTCAACAGCCGCATCATAACCGCTCAAGGAACCAATCTTATCCCAGGGAACTGGCTCGAACTCCTTCCTGTTCAATTGATCGTCTATCCTGTCCCTCTGCTCCTTGAGGAACGCAAGTCCGTTAGGGTTCCAGAACTTGACACCGTTGTACCCACCAGGGTTGTGCGAAGCCGTTATCATCAGGCCGCAGTCGAACCCTCTTCCGGCCCATGCGAGCGTGGGAGTGCTGACTATTCCAGCGTCAGATGCTCCGGCTCCTGAGGACAGAATCCCGGAGACTATCGCCGACCTGAACATCTGCCCCGAGGTTCTCGTATCCCGGCCGATCACGACCCTCTCATAAGAGCTCCCCACCGCTCTGCCTATGTCCGAGGCTAGTTCCATGGTGATCTCCTCGAATACTCTTCCCCTTATTCCAGAGGAGCCAAATAGACTCATGCAGGTGCCATTCGCAACCCGTTTTAAAACCTTTCCTTAACAAAATCCCGGGAACCCGGAAAAAATGGAAGACGCCCTCTTTTACTGGCTATTTATATTTTTGCCCAATTGTAAAAATCTGGCCTAGGAAAGTTTAATATGCACGTGTGCCATACAGGTCTAGTCACATGACGTAAACCCCCCTGGAGGGAAGAACATGGTGATGCAACCAATAACACCTGAAAAAGCAATGGAAATTGCCAAGAAGAAGGGATTGAAGCCTGGACGGGTAAAGGGAACCACTGGTGTTCAGTTTACCAAGGGAAGGAACGACCGCCTCGAGATTATAGATTGGGACGAGTTCAAGACGACCTTGAGCAAGAGGAAGCTCCAAGTCTATGAGAGTGGCGGTTGGATGAAAATAATGAAGAAGCACTAAAGCTTCTTCATCTTCCACTTTTTGCCAGGACTCGTTTTCCCCGCGATCGTCGCGAAAAACCCCTGTTAATAGTGTAATCCATCTCATCTCGTTTTTTCGGAACTGATTTGTATCCCAGAGGCATTTGGGTATCGAATGGCCGAGGCAGTCATCTTCGATTTGGATGGAATTCTTGTTGATACTGAACACTACAAGTTCAAGGCCTGGCAGGAGGCTTTTCGCACTCTTGGTGTCGAGATCACATGGGAGGAGTTCAGGCAGGAGTTCGTGGTCCAAGGGTCCACGTTTGCAGAGTTCTTGGAGAGACGCAACTACAAGGAAGAGTTCATCGAGGACGATGTGAGGCCGGTTGCGAATCAGTACTTCTTGAGGTCCATCGAGGAAGAGGTCCCCGCAATGCCCGGGGCGGTCGAGGTCCTTGGAAGGTTACACGATGAGTTCGTGTTGGGGTTGGCCTCCAATGCTTACTGGCTGTACGTTGACAAGCTTCTTGAGAAGTTCGAGATGAAGAAGTTCTTCAAAGCGATCGCGAATGGGTCGGAGGTCGAGAACCTCAAGCCACATCCGGAAGTCTTGCTACTGGCAGCAGAGAGGATGGGTGTGAATCCAGAGGTTTGTGTGGTCATTGAGGACGCTCCCAAGGGCATCGTCGCAGCGAAGAATGCTGGAATGAAAGGGATAGCCATCCCAACGGAAGACACTGAGTCAGGGGATTTCAGTCAAGCCGATCTGGTCCTGAAGAGTCTGAACGATGTAACAGTCGAACTCATCCGTGACCTGTAGCCGAGCCAAAAGATTTTTCATTTGCATTCACTTGACCTTATGGAGGTCGATCTGCAATGAGAAGATGGTTCGTTCTTCTGGTTTGTGCTCTGGCTGTTCTGACGACAGTACCTATCCCAGTGTTGGCCGATATGAATCTGCCCGAATTCGAGGTTGGCGATCAGTGGGTGTACTCTGCAAACTTAAAGATGGAGGATGTGGCAACCCTGTCCGGCGACTGGACTTATGAGGTTCAGGGCGAGATCCAGGACTCCGGTCACCAGGTCTATGATATCTCTTTGACAGGAGAGGGGTCCGCGACCTTTGACACGATCGGAATAATGACTTACACATTGAACGGCTTCATTTACCTCAGAGTGAGCGACCTGGCGACGGTTAAGGAGAGCATGATACTCGATTTCGACACGTCGATTCTGGGAATCGGTGCATTCATGTCCATCTTCGTGAATATGACATATGCCCCTCCACTGAACGATTTCGACTTTCCGATAAAGGAGGGCGATACTTGGTCCACCACCACGAGCGTCACGATCAGTATGGACATGGTCTCGAGTCTTTTCCCATCCAGCTCCTCGAGCATAACCATCTCCGTGACCGCTGAATACGAGGTAGAGTCCAAGGAAACTGTGGATGTGCCTGCCGGTAATTTCGCGACCTATGTGATCAAGGCGACCGAAGCTGATGGCAACACCACCTACACGTACATGTCCACAAAGTCTGGATACATGGTGAAGTCGCGTCTGTACAATTCCACCGGGGTTTCGATGGGGACCATGAGCCTGAAGTCCTACTCCTTTACCGCCCCTGGCGGGGATGGAGATCTCTTCTCCGATATTCTGGACCTCTGGCTGTTCTTTGTCCTAATCATCGTCATTCTTGTGATCATTGGAGTCATCATCATCCTACGCCAAAGAAGAGGGAATGCAGAATCCGAGGTTGAATCTCCAAGTGAACAAGAGCCTCCACCGCCTAGCGAATAGAACCTAATCGCAACTTCCGTTAGCCAAGAAGAAACAAATAAATAGACTCAAACCGTTTCGAAAATGACCAACGGAGGTCAACTCAACTTCTTTGCAATGGGGAGTTAGGGGACATAATATGCTCGCAATCGTACGGGTGAAGATCAGGCTAAAAGAAACGTCCAGCAGGGGAGTGATCTCTCTTCAGACCGCAAACATAGAGAAGGTTTGGAGAAGAATTGTTAGGAACCACCAGAAGTGGGATGGAAACGGGGCGAGGGCGGTCTATCTCACACACAGGAGTCTTCAGGAGGATGTCAGCCTCGTCCTTGACGCCAAGAACTTGGATGTTGTTGGGAACTACATTTCCAAGCACGTGGCCCCGATGAAGGAAGTGGAAGGGATCAGAGTTATCCCACTTGTGAATCCGAGGTTCTTCATTCCTCTAAAAGGAACACCACGCGACATGAAGAGGTTCACCGTCTCGGTGACAGCAGACCCAAACCGTCTCGATGAAGTGTACGAAAGCCTATCCAACTTCAAGCCAAACAAGGGGTTCTCTCCCGCCTACTTGGCGTATGTATTCCGTGGGTTTGGAAGGGATATCTGGTATTCCGTCTTTTGCAGAGGCGAGACGACTGTGAAGAAGTTCGTGGACACCTATCTCAACCCACATGCTGGAATACTGAGCACCAAGATCACATATATAAGCCAGTCCAAGAGGCTCGTCCTCAGTGAAGAATGGAAGAAGGTATTGAAGCCCATGATGGTCAAGATGGGTGATTCTGAGGTAGAGGAATTCGAGGACTTTGATGAGGACTGGATGGCCAGTTGCTAGTATAGTTTCTTGTATCCTTGTTTGTATTAGGGTTGTGAAGATTGGATTGTACGTGCGGAGGTAGCCAAGTCTGGTCAACGGCGCTGGATTCAGGGTCCAGTCTCGAAGGAGTTCCGGGGTTCGAATCCTCGCCTCCGCATCCATACGTAAACCTTTCTTGTGAAAAGAAGTCAACATTCTAGTTCATTGGATTGCTTTCTATCAGGAAGCTTACTTCGACCGACTGCACGACTATCACCGAGAATCAGAATATGATGCGGACTGACAGATTTTGTGGTGCTGTTTGAGTAGCTCCACGCCAAGAACACGAAGTTGGTGACTATCATGCACTGACGTGAGGCTATTCCTCCGAACCAGAAACGCCTTGCTCAGCGATATTGTCTACCACGCTCCCTTTCTTTTCAGAGGAATCCTCATTCTCCCTCTTTTCTTCTCTTCTCTTGTCCTTCAGCGTCTGAATGGACCCCTCTATGGGGAACAAGGCCACTCGCGCTAATCCACCGAAGTTAACTGAAGACCAGAAGACGTACAGAATAATGACTGCCTCAAATTGTCTCACTAGGTCCCCGGTTGTGCCCAAATGCGCGAACATCAGAAGCCAGATTCCCCAGATGATCGTGATAGTAGAGGTTATTGTCAGAATGCGAAGATAGACTGCTTGGGTCTCGTGTGGCGTTTCCTTCTTGCTCAACTCATCCAAGTCTTTCTCGTGAAGTCTTCCTAGGTCATGCTTCCATTTCATTGACAAATGGTACTGATTTCTCACATTGGCGTAGATTGCCAACATCAAGGCATATGCAATGGCTGTCGCCTGAACAATCGCGGACAGGAGATAGAGCATATTGTCGCTCATCATCAACCCCTCTGTTGATGATATCCACAATTCCATATTTGATGGTATTCAAGAAGATTTCAAATGACGTGTAGTTCTTCTTATTCCAAGAAACACTTTAGTAGCGGGCAACTGCTGTGAGATTGATGCGCCCTTCGAATGAGACTTCTCAAGAAGAAGATCAAGAGCGTATCACTCGATATGTAAGGAGAGTCGTAGTAGTCGGTTTGCTCCTTTTTGCTCTATGCGTTCTAATTAGCTTTGCACTTATCTGGACAGACAACTATCTGGGGCTTTACATTTTCACTGGCTTGTTTCTCTTTGCATTACTTGCGTATGTGTTTTGGGGTGGTTGGAAACTCGGAATGAAGGCAAGAAAAGGGCAATAACGCGGGTGGGAATGATCGTGGAGTGCCTCTCATACGCCTGCATCTATGCTACTTCTAGCGTGGATTTAATACGCTCCCGATTGATTCCGTCCTTGGAAATCTCGGAGGGAGAAACATTCCGAAGGCGAGAAGAGTTCCAAAAAGAAAGCAAAGGAAAGGTTTGAAGTTTCGGGATCTTCTGGTGATGTCCTTCAGTGTTTTTATGATCGCATTGACATTAGCATTGGTTTTTGTCTTTGGAGAAGATCCCTGGAGAGTTGTGACTTGGACTATGATTACTCTGGCAATTGCGATGAGAGCGGTTCTCGCTATGTGGTTTCAAACACGTAAGACAAAGCAATAGCCCATCAGAACCTCGGCTTGTGCCTCTCACGATGAATTGAAATATGCCACCGAATATCTCTCGATTGTAAGCTCGAGGGAAGCTAATGACAGAGTTGAGAATGAATAGACAGGAAACTTCTGATTCGAAGGTCTTGGGATTCCTATGGTTCGTAGGAATAGGGTCTTTGCTCATCTCTCTCTCAATGATTCTCGACAAAGTCATCGAAGGTACGATTACCGAAGTCAGTTCAGGGTATGCCTTCGTGGTTGTCTTGATGTTGATAATGGCCATTGTGTTTATTGCCGGGGGTATTCGCGAACTGTTGCTATTCATCAGAAACAGGGATGACCAGTAGCTAAAGCGGTAAAAGGAGGGAACTGGTAGGAGGTCAGAACCTCACCTTGTGCCTCTCTCACGTCCACGTTTACCGACTTGTGGCGTGCATCTAAGTCGTAATAATCGGGGGTTCAAACTCGCCCGATTTATAATCCACGAACTCAGGCCGGATTCCTTGTTCTAGCAAGAAACGTTCAAAGGAAGAGGAAGTTTTGAAACTATACATTTCAAAAGCTCCTCCTGACTCGTCCCTGACACTCATCATTGTCGAGCTGTCATAGCTGACCATCGAGCTTGGATCGACTACGTAGACAACAGTTTTCTTGCCCTTTTGGATGGCAATTAGGTCCACCCAAATCGCAGAATCGTCAGATTCATCCGCCTTTCCCACTTGGGCAACGAATAGGACGTTAGACCATGGTATGAGGGTTCCACCTCTTTGCCGAGAATCTAGTAAACTCCTCCAAAAAGGAATGAATCCCTTGGTTGCAATGCTGAAGCGCTGTCTGGAAAAGCCTCTTGAAACTAGCCAAATCGCCACAGCAGATGTTCCCCCCAGAATGGCGAGGGTCAAATAGGATTCGGAAGGGTCGTACTTGAGCGTGAGCCATATGAGTGAGAAGAAACTCGCTACAGAGAAGACAGAGCCCATGCCAAAAAGCACTGCCCGGTAGAGTAAGTAGATTCTCCCCTCTTGATACACAGTCTGATTCGCCATAGGACACATCAATAATGCCTCTCAAGATTCATAAATGCTAGCCCAAGCATGCTTGAAACGAACAAGCCTGCAATGAAAGATGACAGAACAGCCCCTCTGCCCACAGCCTCAGAACCTCGGCTTGTGTTTCTCACGGTGAATTGAAATATGCCACGACACATCTCTTGATGGGGAGTCAGAGGGAAGCTGATGACGAGAGAAACCGACGACGTGAGAAAAGGTCTCAGAGAACGTCTTGATGACTTCTTGTTTGTCATCGTGCTTGCATTTTCGTACTCTGTCTTCTTCACAATCATTCTTCAAAGCGATGACCTGCTCACTATAGCCTTTATTCTGTCCTTAGCATTTATCGAAACAATCTTTTTCATTCCGCTATACCTATATCTACGGAAACACTAGAACCTCGATTTGTGCCTCTCTATCGCGATCTTCAGCGTTTCCTTGTCAGAATGTAGATAGGCCATTGTGGTCTCGTTTGCCTATGCCAGAATATAGGGTCCTTGAGGCCAACAAAGGGACATCCATCATGCAGTGTTCTCTAGTGAAGCAAGTGTTCCAAAATTGTGCCAAAATCGTTCCAAAACCCTTAGTCACTGCCTTGCAGAATAGGAAACTGGACGAGAATTAAGTAATGCACGGTCCCACAGCTTTGGACGGTACGATTCGAACCTGAGCTTCAACTTCTCGCCCCCGCATCCTGATAATGAGAGCTCTCTGAGGTAGGCCTCTTATCCTTTTCCAAACTCCTGAGGACAGAGGAGCTCGAACTCTCCTTCCATACCAATGAAAGCGGCTTCCTCTTTTGTCCACATTCCTCTAAGCTGGTCGAGCTCAGCTATGTAAGCCTCGAGGCTCACAAAATGAACCCTTCCTTGAACATCCATGCTGTACGAGATAAAATGTAGAGTGTTGTTCTCATAGTAGACCTCCTGCACAAGAAACAAGACGGATGGCCTACCATCATCCGTGATGCTGATGGTCCGTGTCCTGTTGATTAGAAGTCCCTCATATTGAGGGTGTGCGTATTCCTCTTCCTCCTTAAGGGTTAGATTCATCACCTTGTTTCCCATGATGACGGGCAGATGGGAACATCCAGGAACATCTCCGCCTTCTCTTAGATCTTTCAATCCCATGTTGTGTCCGAACTCATGAAGCAGTGTGATGAGGGTGTCCGAATTTTCCGTTAGAAAGTGATCTCGGCCTCTGCTTGGAATGACAATCTGGAACCATAAGTCATTCGTCCACGTGAAATGCTGGGGATTTCTGCAACCCCAACCGAATTCTGATCCGCCACCGAAGCCTGTCAAGAAATAGATGGGTACTTCGACAGGTCCGCTTTCCGGAGCTGGGAATCTTCGATGATTGCCTTCAGAACGAGAATAATTCTCCAGGCCATCATCCTCGAGGTATTCATACAGGATGGAATGGGTACGAATCTTGAAAAGAATGTCCACTTGGGATACGAAAACAGTGACAATCGGACTGACCTCATCAAACTGAATAGGCTCCTCTAGGAAAACGTGCCACTTGACTCCTCTCGACTGGACGAAACTAGGAGTGGATTTGGGTTGCAGAAAGATCCAGAGCGGGAATGCCAGAACAATGAGTATGACAACGATCACAGCTGCCAGTCTTCTCATACCTATCTTTTCGATTCTCTTCCGAATTGACATCAGCATCCCTATCCATCAAATGTCCAGATACCTTATTATGCTTTTCACGATGACAGAATGACCACTTTGAAGCGTGTTCCTTCCCTGTGCCTGAATTGTTCCAGGACTCCTCTTTGCTTAAGGTAAAAGAAGATCTGGACCGAGAAAGGGCAGTTTAACTCCCTACCATTTTGAACGGTACGATTCGAACCTCAACTTCAACTTCTCGCCTCCGCATTTGTTGACCTCGAAACTCGGTGAAAAGAAGTTAACACTCTGGCTCAGACGCGTATGTCGCAAAGCTTTTATAATACACAAAAGACGTACAAATCAATTTATGTGCAATCTCCTGATATCTTTCTTCAATGGGATTTCATTTTGTTGTGGAAAGGAAGTCTTACTACTACGGTTTCACATTGAGCCTGAGCCTGATATTGGTCCTTCTCGACTACATGAATCCATTCGTGAACTTCTATGAGACCTGGAACATGCGTTATGTGGTCAACAATCTAGGATGGTTCATGATTCTTCTCGTTCCGATTTTCTTCTCTCTAGGCGTTATCGCACAATGGGATGGTATGTCTGACCTTTTCTTTGCATGTGTCTTGATACCGATTTACTATTTTCTTCTCAAGGGCTTGTTGTTCCTTTTCCTCATTGCCCAGGATCCCAATCTTCCCTATGTAATCGGATCTTGGTTTGGTGGATATATCCTCGATTGGCGAGACTTTTCAATCATCTATTTTTTCAGTCTTCCCCTGTTCATGGCCTTTGTCTGGCGTTGGTGCTTAGGTTTCTTGGTCCTGGGCTACATTGCGAGCCACATTTTTGGAAAGAGCATTCGTGGCTTTGCAAAAGCCATTTATTCGCGATTGCTTAGGAAGTCTAAGGGTGGCTTGGTGAAAGAGGTCTTTGTTTAACGCGTGTGTGAGGCTTGCTTACCAAGAAGGTGAACCTCCCACCAAGGCTCCTTGTTTCCATCTGACAGATTCTCTCAATCGATTCCATTCTGACCGCTAGTCTATCACGCTCTCGCCTCCGCATCTGGTGACACTGTCTACCGATGACTAAGAACTTGTCTCTTCGCTTTGCCGATCTTAGCCAGTATAAGCCCAACGATCACATCAACTATGACAATGATCATAACTAGTATCACGATGAAAACGGTGTCCGCTTCTGCCCAAATTGAAACCCCCAAGGTGATGAACAGGAATGCATCCAGAATGACCGTGGGGACAATCATGGACATCCGATCCAAGGAAGCAAACCAGTTGGGAAAGCTGGTCCAGTTGTCCTCCAGTTGCGCAATCCTTGCCTTTTCCTGGGAGTACCTTGGCCACACAAAGGAGATTGCGCCCATGATTCTTTTGACCTCCCTTTCATCTTTGACCGAGGAATTGTACGTGCGTCCATCCTTGGCCATCAGCACAACCTGGTTCTCAACACCACTCACTATCTTCTCGTCGACCACAATGCTGTTCTTCAAAGGGAAGGCCGTCTCGACCTCATCCCATTCAACATAGCCCTTCTGGAGGAATCGCTTCTCAAACCAAGTCGTCGGCATCTCAATTCCATTCTCATAGACTCTCACGGGCTGTGCGCTGCGGACATGTCCTGAGTATAACTGGTGAGCCAATGTGAGGATGACCATAGCCAGCACCCCGACACCGAGTATGCCAAGGTGGGAGGAGCCCTTTGCCAGCAAGTAGTTGAGAAACATGAACATTCCTACGAAAACAACAAGCATGAACCCTCTACCGAGAACGACATCTGCCAAACCCCCTATTCTTGAAGAGGGAAGAGGAAAACGCGGATGTTCCTGGAACACTAACTTCCCTCTGCTGTTCACAATCTGCCCCTTCATATCGGACAATTGGGTCGGCTCAGGATCGATTCTCACATTCTTTCGGACAGCATTCGAGAATCTGTCCAAATCAACGTAGTCGTCGTCAAACAGAAACAAAAAGTCATCCCCCTTCTCGTCCATCAACTCCAGCACAACAATGTCAGTTGGGTCGCTTTCGAAGTCAAGGATGTTTGTATACATCTTGGATACTGATTTGAAGGGGATGAACGTCTCCTCAGA
>JAUVGH010000025.1 GCA_030593885.1 Methanomassiliicoccales archaeon | reverse complement strand
GCGAGAGGTTCTGGGACAGGCCAACTCTCATACCTGGCAGAATAGGGCATTTGACCTGGGAATAATCAATTCAACCTTCCAAGAGATTCTGGGGGACACCCTTTCCCGACAGTTCCCTAGGAGGATCAGCGGCCATCTCGTCAAAGAATCTGGGCATCTGATCAACCTGTTCCCGAAGATTGAGAGAACCTTGGATATGGTTCCAATAAATCCGGTATCAACTAGCATTTCGCAGACATACGGACCCACGAACGCTGCCAGTTCCTATCTCGCAATTGGATACATCAACTTGACAGTGTCCAGCAAGAACTCCGGTCTGAAGTCCAACAGAACGCTTTGGCTCCAAAGAGAGATCGATGTCCCCCTCCCATTCCTGTTCAGCAAGATGAACACGTTCCAATCGAACTCGGTCGGGAGCTTCTCTGAAGTATCGCGACTTACCAATTACATCCTCACCACGCTGTCTCAGTTCAAGGCCTTTCAGGGCTATGGGATGGACACAAAGAGCACTCCGTCCGAACTTGTCCAAGAGCTTCGAGTCAAAGGGTACGGCGCCACTGATGTTCTGACCGTTGAGGACGTGGAGCTCGCAGTCAACTTGGCCGTTCTTCTGGAATCGGCAAAGACGTTCCGGACATGGGACCCTCAAGCGGCTGGGGACCTGCACGAGATGCTTCTGAGGTATTCCTCAGGGGGGACGATCGACGCGGCGGATCTGGTCCTCATCTATCTCAATGACGATGACGGTCTGAACCTGGAGCTCATCCTTGCCCAGGCAATGTGCGGGGTCCTGGACCAGTTCATACTGAAGTATCTCGATTACACCGGACTGATGCCTCTTGCAGACCAGGTCTGGAGGGGCGTTCAAACGGTCGATGGTATCCTGCAGAAATCCGGTGAGGTCATCGAAGACGTCTGGGATTGGTTCTCTGGGAATTCGGCCCGGAGCGGGCCTGATGTCCTGGAGGATTGGCTCCGTGAGAGGATCATCGAAGATGGAGATCTGGAGAGCGATTACTTTCTTCGCCTATTGATAGAGGACAGGTCCAACAGTCAGTACAGCCATTTCAATGGAGAGGTCATTCGATCCTTCCCCTTCCTGAACATCCACGAGGATGGATTCACCATGGAATTTGCGGTCAGGCAAACGGGCCAGTATCATACTTGGTATGCAAACGGCACCGAGCAACCGCACCGATTCAGACTCCACTCCGGCGACTCGATCGTCGGCTATGATTCTGTCGTCTTTACTATCGAAGCGGCCTTTGATTCCCCCTATCATCAGATCGATTTCGAGGAAGTGGACATCAGCGAGAGTGTTGGTCAATCCAGTATATGGCTCAACTTCTTTGAGATGTATTTCACTCGTGGGGATCAGGAGAAATCGACAGCTGAATCCATTAGAGAGTCCGTCAGGGAAGTCGTGCTTGAGATCGCCAAGGATGCCCTGAGGCGGGTAGGCGGTCTGGTGAGCGATTCTGAATATATCAACGGTCTTGATCCGAACGACAACATCTCGTTTCTGACCGAGATCAAACAAGAAATCGTGTCGGCAGTGGACGAAATCGCCGGATTCTACACGAGCCCCGCTGGGAGAATGGAATTGAAGAAGATTCTGTCATCGTTCTCCAACGGAGACCTGGCGCTTCTCGAGGATTTGAAGTACTACCTGGCGGACGAGTATGACAACTTCGTCAACCGTTCCTCGGTCCTTCAGTCTGCAGCCGAATTGGTTGCCGCTGACATTCTGGAGAACCATGTGTCTTTTGAGGTACTGAACTCAGAGATCGTTGTGAACTCGAACATCGATTTCGATTGGTCGTTCGTTGGCAATGTAACAGAGGTCGACCTACCGATGGACGAGATGAGGCGCGTTTTCAAAGAAGGTGGCGCTAACAGTCCGGAGCAGTTCACGAATCTGCAGTCTGCTCTTCTGGATGATATAGATCTCGCGTATCAACAGGTGAAGGAAAGGGAGGTTGCCGTGGGAGGGTCGCAGGCAGGGGTCTTGGTCCAGGCCATCGATTCGGCAGAGGAGAAGGCAAGTCAAGATGTGATCTCCCTCTTCGTTGGTGGGGCGGTGGACTTCCTGGACGGTGCAGGTCTTCTTGATATGGTGGTCAGTTCTGTCGAGAACTTCCTTGCAGGAATGCTCGAGGGAGCCGAGGCATCCAATTCCCAGTACATTCTTCCCATGCTTGTCGGCGAACCGTTCGAGTTCTGGGAAGGAGATCACGGCATCGCGTCCAGATTCGACGCCACCAGGACCGTGACCTTTCAGATGGACCAGATGACGGACAATCTTCCTGCTCAATGGAACAACATCGACTCCTCCACCGAAGCTCCTGAGGGAATGCTCTTTGTGGACTTCAATCCCGAAGGACTTGATGACGGGGATCTGGGCTACGACTCAGGAGACATCCAAGGAAAGCACTACACCGACCTGCTGACCTTCAGCGAGAGACCCTTCGAGACGAAATGGAACCTGTCGGTCCTCGGTCGGGTTCCGATACATCTCAGGACAAACGAGCCGACCCTTCTGGGACCGGGCGGCCATAGTTCAATCTGGTTGAACCGATCCATCGAGATAAGCTTCTCCACCACGATAGTCGTGTACACCGGCTGGGAACTGGAGGGGGTGGATTATGACAACACCAACGAACTCCTCGCCGACATAATGGATTTTCTGAACGTCGTCTGGGAGACCATCAAAGAGCCACTGATGGATCTCGTGGACTACTTCCAGATGCTCTCGGATTTCTTCAGGGAGGTCTTGAGAACCTTGCTGGACTACGGTTCCCAGGTGATCGGGGCCATCGCAGATGCGACGGATATCGCACTCTCCCTGCTGCAGACCTTCCTGTCGGAGGTCCTGACAGTTGCCTCTGATGTCATGATGGACTTCTTGAAGGACTTCGGTCTGGAACATTTCTTCATTGAATTCGCGGGATTCACATTCGAGATCAAGTTGACCGACGGCAGGGAAAAGGAGGAGTGCCAGTGTGGTATGTGGGTGAGGGCCAGAGGAGACCTGATCGGCCTCGATCTAGATTTCACAACTTACCTTATCGAGTTCGAAGAACCCGTTGAGGGCATGGAGCGGTACTTGATTATCGATGGGTCAGTGAGGTTCGGACAGGGCGGACTCGCGAATGTTACCATAGATCCATTCATCCTCATCCATCCGTACATGGTGGAGGTTCATGCCATCGACCTGAACTCAGGTGGTGACGGATGGGCGCTTGACCTTTACACTCCGGAACTGGACATATACAAGAACTCGGTGACCAGTTTGAGCCAGACCATTGGTTTCGTGCCCACCATCCCAATTCCCATGCTCGGTGTGGAGGTCGGCGTCGACTTCGGGGTCAACGTGAAGCACAGAGCACCTGATCCTGGGTTTCCGCCTTTTGATTTCAAGTTGGCGATGTACGGGATGTTGAGGGAGAGTTTCAGCGAGGCCTGGCAAGAGATCGGGATCCCCCTCTCTACTGATGATCTGAGCGGCTTCGTTGAGACCGCGATAAGCAGGTTCATTGACAAGCTCACGAGCAAGCTGGAGGAGACCATCCTCGAGGTAGTGCTTTATGTCGACCTGGCAGTAAGTGCTATGGGAAGCGGAGGTGCGGTCGGTGGAGGGTTCAGGATAGGCTTCGTTGTGGACCGGGTCGTTCTCTTTGAGCTTCTTCATTGGTTGATTGATACCGTTGAAGCATTCGTTGACAACCTCCACGATCCCTTTGGCCAATCTCCATATCCTTCCTTACCGAACGGGCTGCCCGAGCATCTCGGGGTCCGTTTCGAGGTGTACTTCGGTGTGGGTTATCCAAAAATGCTCAGGAAGTTGTCGTCCGACCAATCTCCCAAGAAGATGGACTTGGCCGTTTCCATCCAGCCCAATGTTCCCGCCCTTATGATGCTGGCAGGTGTTGACTGGGGGCGGTGGAAGATCGATTTTGGGGCATATCTTGAGAACTTCCCTCTGAGCTCCTTGAGCAAAGCTCATACTCTCAGCAAGGGGTCTGTTGTCGATTTGTACATCATTCAGGGTCAGATTCACGAGGTGTGCGGCTCTTGTCGATAGAAACCTTTAACCACAATGGAGATAATGTACATAATGTGGACATTATGAAACCGATATACGTGTCCAAGATAACCTCGGCAGGTCAGCTGTCCATACCCAAGGAACTCAGAGAGGGGATGGGCCTCGGTGAGGAATATGTCATCCTGGAACTCATTGGTGACGTTGTCGTACTCCGAAGGATCAAGACGATGAAGGAGGAAATCTTCGAGTACTTCGACCGTGAGACGAAGGCCAGGGGCATTACGAGGAAAGACATAGAGAGGGCGGTCAAGTCCGCCAAAAGGAAGATCTTCGAGGAATACTTCCGTGAAAAAGCGTAGTTACTTTCTAGATGCCAACATTCTCGTATCGGCTATCGCATTTGATGGAAACGAAAGACGACTGCTGGAGTTTGGAACGTCCAGACATGCCGTGGCAACGACTTCTGAATATGTTTTGCGAGAGGTCGGCGAGGCTCTGACCAGTTTGGGCTACTCCTTGCCCAGTGTCGTGGAATCAATACTGTGGATTCGCAACTTCGTTCGCATAGATGATCCTTCCAACGAGCAGATCGAGAAGCACTGGGATGTTCTCAGGGACAAATCCGTTGTTCCCGTTCTTGCAGCTGCCATTGAATTCCGTTGCGTCCTAATTACAGGAGATAAAGAACTGCGAAAGAGGGCCGCCAGGTATGTTGATGTGCTGACCACGACCGAGGCTCTTGAGGAGTTTCCCGAGTCATGCTAAGATACTCCACCACTGCAACGATGATAATTCTGGATTGACATGTCTGAGAAGAAGAAAAGAAGAAGGGCAAGGTCGAAGAGGTCGGCGAGAAGACCGGCGAGGCTATCGGAAAGGGCGCCAAAGCCGTGAGGGGAGTTGCGAAAAGTCGCGGTCGGGGATTGAAGAAGGCTGTTTCGAAGGAGCAGGAGGAAGAATGGATCCGAAACCCCTGTTCTCTGGACAAGTCGCCACAAGACGTCCCTCCACCATCCCTTCGTATGTTCTCTGCAAGAACGGACTAGGTTCGACGCCCATTCTCTCCCCCTGCAGGACTCTTATGGTATCGCTGCACTCAAAGGTCGTTCCGTCATTGAACATCCCAGTTAACGTCAAAGTGACCTCATATCCAAATCTGCCCGCTTCTCCGCCGGATAAGTTCAATCCTTCGATGTACTTCTGAACATCACTTCTGTTGAACTTGACCATGAGATCTGGGATGCCGTCTTCATCATAATCTCCGATCGCGGTGGGCCGGCTTTCAGCGGGGATAGCCTCGTTCAGAAGTATCGTGCTCACATCAATGTCCCGGACATCTCTACCATCATATATCTCGATGTATGCTGTTATCCATCTTCCTCTTGATCTGAGGTTCAGAGTATCTGGGTCTATGTCCAGAGTTGGTTCGGGAGCCCGACCGGAGGCGTATTTGATTGTGACTATGTCAGACTCAGTGTCTGCTGACGAGCTCTCCCCAGTCACATAGACATTTCCCAAAACATCCACTGCAACGGCTTGGCCATGATCGAAGCGAAGAAACCCCCCATCATATCTCGCCACCCAAAGCTCACTCCCGGACGAGTCATACGCTATCGTGGCGTAGTCAGTCTGTGTCCCATTGCCGAAGCTCCACCCGGTCACATAGACGTTCCCAGAAACATCCACTACAACATCACGGGGGACATCATGGCTTCCTGGACCTTCATACTCCTTCACCCACAGTTCATTGCCGGATGAGTCATACGCTATTGTTGTGATTTTCGAATGATCGATTCCAAAGTTGCTGCCAATAACGTACAAGTTCCCCCCCGAATCTAAGACCATGCCACTTGGGCCATTTGGACCACTCATCGGGTAATCGTATCTCGAGACCCAAAGTTCATTTCCAGACGAGTCATATTTTATTGTGGCAATGTCCGAATCTGTGCCGTTTCCCGTACTACTACCGGTCACGTAGATATTCCCTGCCGAGTCTACGGCAATAAAGCCGGAACCATCCTCTCCGTTCCCTGGACCGTTATGCCTGGCAACCCAGAGTTCGTTGCCCGACGAATCATAGGCAATCGTTGCCCAATCGTTATCTGTGGCGCCACCCCAACTCCTTCCGGTCACGTACACGTTTCCATGCGAATCCACTGCTACGTCTCCAGCTCCGTCCTCAAGTCCTAAAGGGCCGTCATATCTCGCCACCCACACTTCATTGCCGTTTCTGTCGTACTTGACAGTGGCGAAATCGTTCTCTTTGGATTGATCTTGACTCCTTCCGGTCACGTATACGTTTCCTGAATTATCCAAGGCGATTCCAGTCGCCAAATCATTCAGACTTGCCCCCCCATCATATCTCGCCACCCACAGCTCATTGCCGGACGAATCATAGGCGATTGTTGCATAATCAGAATATGTGGCGCCGCCCCAACTCCTTCCAGTCACATATATGTTCTCGGAAGAATCGACCAAAATGTCAACTGCCACATCGTATCCACTTCCGGGACCATCATATCTCGCCACCCACAGTTCATTGCCTGAGAAGTCGTATGCGATCGTGAGATAGTCACTTCCGGCGACCCCGCTCCAGTGCCCGTGCCCGGTCACGTAAACGTTCCCCGAAGCGCCCAATGCAATTTCCGATGCATGCTGATCTCCTCCAGCTGGACCACTGTATCTTGCGACCCATGCTTCGCTCGGTTGCGCACTCACAGTCGTTGTCAACTGCACAGAAAAAACCGGTGAGAACATCAACGCACAGAATGTAAGACTGAGAATCCTTACAACTTGTTTCATCCCTCGTACCCCCTCGAAGTCTACCTCCAGATTCCATAGCCACATCCAGATACTTACTTCTTATGGTTCGAACTTGAACTTCCAACCTCTCAGAACCTTTATCAAACCTACCGAACATTTACTACCGATGCCCGTCGTGAAGAGCTTGGGAGACACCGCCAACCCCGAAAGACCCACCGTGAAGGTCCTCGGCTGCGGCGGAGCTGGATGCAACACACTCGAGGACATTCCAGCAATCCCTGGCCTGGAAACAATCGGCGTCAACGACAAAGAACACGGCTCGATCCTCGGAATGAAGAACGTCATCCACCTCAAGAGGGAATCTCTGAAAGGCATTGTTCTGACGGCGCAGAAGATCCCAAAAGAACTCCTGATGGCAGAAGAGAAGGAGATCGCCAATCACATCCGTGGGGCGGATATCGTCTACGTTGTTTCCGGGCTCGGAGGCGAAATGGGCACCTGGGCTCCATCGTTGATCGGAAAGGTCGCGAAGAAGTTGAACATCCTCTCCATGGCAATGGTCACCCTGCCCTTCAGCGTCGAGTCGGAGAGGACGAGGGAGGTCGCCAGACAGGGGATGGCCGCACTTAGAAAGACGGTGGACTGCGTGGTAGAGTTCTCCAACGACAAGCTCCTGAAGATCGCTCCTGACCTGCCCTTCACAAAGGCGTTCTACGTCATGGGCCAGCTGATGATGAGCCCGATTCTGAACTTATCAAGAGTGGTCACAAAAGGGGACGACAAGCTCCTTAAGCAGGCGTTCAGGGATTGCGGCGTCATGAGGTTCGGCGCGGGCGACGGCAGGGGGAGGGAGAGGACGTATCTCTCTGTGGATGATGCTTTCAAATCGCCCTGGTTCGAGGATGTGGCTCCCCGCGATGCAAACCTGGCCATCGTACTATCCTGCACCACTGAGGGGTATCCAGAGGATTTGGAGGAAGTGGTCTCCCAGACAAAGACATGGGCGCCGAATGCGGACATCTATTACGGCGGGTACAAGGAAGAGATGGGGGACAGGATGCGGACGGTTGTGTTGTTGGGCTTCGAGTGATGATTTAACGCTCTTAGTCATAATGTATTGACAACTGATCATTAGGCTATTCAGGCGGCGTCGAGAAGTACATCTCTGTTATGCAGTCATCAGTGGGTGCCCAGAACATGGCAATGACATAATCCGAGTTCGGAGATAGGTCCTCAATCGTGATTCTATCACCGATATTCACTTTCTCGTTATCTGCCAGATCAATATACGTGAGATTGCCGACATCTTCTC
This sequence comes from Methanomassiliicoccales archaeon, assembly GCA_030593885.1. GTDB lineage: Archaea > Thermoplasmatota > Thermoplasmata > RBG-16-68-12 > SOIM01 > JAGLME01. Next base: position 20,381 of record JAUVGH010000025.1, on the reverse strand, counting down.
CTTCAATCAGTATCAAGGGGCCGTCCTCGTTCGTCTGAAATGCGTAAGTGCCAATGTATTCATCATCTTTCATTAGTTTGATTGTCAGTAATGTTGGTCTTGGTTCCGGCATCACTTTGCCGAAGTCCACGCGAACCTCCGTTGAGCTGACGATGGTCTTACTCCCCCATGGGACGCTCACGTCCCCACTGTCAATTCGAGGGCACAGCTTGTCTTCATCCTCTTCCTCCGGATAATATGCAACAATGGCAGACAGAACCAAAAGCAGTATCACGAACATTGCCACCAATCCCAGAACTGTCGGTCTAAGAGTGCTCTTTTCTTCCTTTGCGTTGGGAGACGATTCTTGATTCATGACGTATCTCCAAACCTCCTCTCATCATGGCGTTGTCGAAAAACTCGTCGAAGTGATCAGGTCACCGGTTGGGCCCCAGTAGAGCCTGATGATGTAGTTCGAATCCGGTTCGAGGTTCGTTATCTTCAACTGATCTCCAATGTTCACTTTCCAGTTATCGGACAGGTCAGCATACGTGATCGTTCCAACTGCTTGCCCACTTGACAGAACTAGCTCTCCTTCACCGTTGTGTGCAAAGACGTATGAACCCACGATCAACATGTCCCATTCCAATTCTACTTGCAGATCCACCGGCCTGGGTTCGCCTTGTACCTCTCCAAAATCAACGTTGACGCTTGTCGGGCCCACGACATCCACATCGCCAAACTCGCCTACTGGTATAGCGCATCCGCATCCACCAAAAGTGATTCCGCTCACCGTCACATATATGATGGCGGCCAAAGCCATCGGAGCCAGGAACGCAGATACCGTAGCGATCGCCCTCAACGCGGTGAGCTTGTTCTTCTTCGCGTCCTCAGGACGGTGCAATTCCTGTTCTGGGTTTTCCATCCTTATCCCTCTCAACATACTATTCTGTCATCTGGCAGTATTTAACTGTAACCTGCAGTTGTAAAGAAAATCCCTGGAAGCCGGCTCGAATCAAGCCGGCGTGGAGAAGCCCGTTGACGTTATCTGGTCCCCAGTTGGGACCCAGATCATTATGATTCTGTAGTCCGAATTCGGATTCAGGCCCGTCAGCTTCAGCTGGTCGCCTATGTTTATCCTTTGGTTGTCAGCCAGGTCCGCATAGGTCAATGTCCCGATATCCACACCCCGACTGAGTGTTAGGACTCCGTCATCATTGCCGGAGAAGCTGTAAACGCCCTCGGTCGTCCAATTCCTCACCAATATGATCTCAAGATCCACCGGCCTCGGTTCCGGATTGACCTTACCGAAATCGATGTTAATCGCGGTGCTGCTTACAAGGGTCTTGGCTCCCCACGTACCTGTCGGGACCAGAGAGTCCGGGAAGTCCGTCGGCGCTAGGCCAATGACCACGAAATACAGAACTGCCGCCATTACCGTTGGCAAGACGAAGATGACTATCACGATGATGAGCACTATGATTAATATCTTCTTGTCATCCCTCTTCGGAGGGGGATACGGCTGGAAATATGGCGGTCCATAGTTGTGGGGTGGATACTGCGGTGGGTAATCAGGCTGCCTTTGGCGGTCAGAATCCGGATCCATTCTATCTCCCTCTCACGACGCTCTTATCTGAATGGGGATATTTAGTTTTGGTGATGAAGGCTGTCCTACCGGGCTGGGGTTGAGAACTTCCACATGTCTATCACGTCATTGGTGGGGCTCCAGATCAGTTTGAGGACGTAATCAGAGTTTGGATACAGATCGGTCATTTCCAGCCGGAACATCTTACAATCTCCTCCGAGCCTGTTTCGAAAAAAAAAGAAAAGGGTGTGGAGTAGTCCACTCAGGCCGCCGAAGTCCTGAAAGTCGTCGAAGTAATCTGGTCACCGGTCGGGACCCAGAGCATGCTCATGGTGTACTCAGAGTTTGGAGCCAGACCCGTCAGCGTGACGTAATCGCCTATGTTGACCTTCTGATTGTCTGCTAGATCAGCGTATGTCAGAGTTCCAAGGTCTGTTCCGCTCTTGAGAATCAGATCCCCGTCGTCGTTGCCCGAGAAGCTGTATTTCCCTTCTGTTGTTTCGTTCCTGACCAGTACGATCTCCAGATCCACTGGCCTTTGCTCCGGCGTTATTCTGGCGAAGTCGACCTTCACAGACGTAGAATCCAAGTACTTCTTGGCTCCCCAGGAGCCGGTGGGCATTCCGGAAGGACCTCCCTCTCCGATGTTTATCACCATTATGTACAACACAGCCGCCAATACCACGGTTATCGCAACCATCAGAATGGTCGCAATGACCGGAGACACTCCTTCTTCATCCCTATGGATGAGCGCTTTCTTCTTCATGTTTTGTCACTCCTGTAGGTTTCCCTACAGTACTAAATTCGTGACTGGAGCACTTAATCGTGATGTTTACATGTCAAGAAAAACGATGAAGTTGACAATTCTGAGAGTCTATCCAGCAGGTGTTGAGAGCGTCTTACTCGTGATCACATCACCCGTTGCCACCCAGATTAACATGATTTCATAGTTCGATGCGGGATGGAGACCGGTTATATCGAGCTTGTCTCCTAGGTTAACACGTTCATTGTCTTCGCTGTCGGCGTACACGATTGATCCAATAGTCACACCATCAGCAAGGACCAAGGGGCCATCATCATCGCTTTGGAAACTGTACCGCCCCTCATCTGTTGCATTCCTCACCAGGATTATATCAAGGGCTGTGGGGTTTGGCTCTGGGTGAAGCCTTCCGAAGCAAATCTCAACGCTGGTAGGACTGAGGACTCTCGTGGAGAAGATTCCGCCCCTCGACTCGCATTCATGCTCAATAGGTTCATCGGACGAATCCGGTTTCAACATGACATATGAAACGAATATACTAACGAGAATCAGAGCCAGGACGAGAAGATACCCACCAACCCAGATCAACTTCATCTTTCGAGTTACTCTCTTGGGACCTTCCCCTTCGTTCATGGCAACCAGCAACTTGACTCAGAAACACTTGATCCTATCTCATACATGTCAATAAAAGGCGATGAAACTGGGAATTGGTGGAATCTATCCAGTGGGCGTCGCGAAGGCTACCGATGTGATTCTATCACCGGTCGGGGCCCAGATCATATGCAGCTCGTAGTCCGAACCTGGCGATAGGCCCGATAACATGATTTGATCTCCAACGTCTATCCAACCGTTGTCTGTCAGATCCGAGTAGATTAGAGTTCTAGCTTCTGTGCCGCTCAGAAAAACCAACGCTCCGTCTTCGTTGTGATGAAAACCGTACATTCCCTCTGTTGTGTCATTCATTACCATTATGAGACGGATGTCAACTGGCTCCACCCTAGAACTCATCGTTCCGAAATCCACGGTGACCTCAGTTGGGCTCATGATTGCTTTGGCCGACCAAGTACCTATTGGCGCATGAACACCATTTACGAGCCCCTGCGTCATGTAGACTACGATGACGAGTAAGGACGCTGCAATTATGATGGCCACGATCCCAACCACTTTCAGGGCTTTGCTTTGTGTCTCTCTTTCAGGATATGACCGTCCTTCTGGTTCGGGGATTCTATCCATATTCACCCTCCGTTCTCTCTCTTCACAACCTACATCTTGGTTCTGAAACACTTAATCCTATCTCATACATGTCAAGGAACACGCTTCTGAAACAAGATTCGCTTCGCTCTAAGCCAACTTCCCACCAAGCTTCAACCTGACGGCGTTGTGAATGCATCGCTGTCGAGCCGATCACCAGTGTCTTCCCAAATCAGAGATATTGTGTACTCCGTGTCTGCTGTTAGACCGGAGATGGCTAGATAGTCTCCAAGTTCCACTCTCCCATTCTGTTCCAAGTCATAGTAAACAATCGTGGCGATGTTCTCTCCACTTATGACGGTCAAAGTCGCTCCACTCTCGTTATTTGGAAAGGAAAACCAAGAGTAATCATCATCGACCTTCAGACCAATCCTCAGATGCGATGGTGGGGCATCACAGAATACGGTGGAAAAAGTGATTTTGGCAGTGGTCGTGTCTGTCTCCTCGACGTAGAATTGGCCGATTGGAAAGGTTGGCGCGTCTCCGAGGATGCTGGTACACACGTCCTCTGGCCCTTCTAACAGGGATATGACAGCAAGGCCACTGAGCAGCAACAACGGAACAATCAATATGGCCGCAACTATCTTGGCGATCTTCCTCGGACGTGTGTCGGGCGAATCCCGAGTCTGTCCCTGAACCTCAAGCGATCTTATAGAGTCCTCACTTTCCCTCATCACAATGATTAGTCAGTGTTGTGAATACTTAATCGTATTGGCCAAATGTCAAGGCAGGGCGGTGAATCGGAGTTTTGCCGAAATCTATCCAGTAGGCGTTGCGAAGTACGTCACTGTTATACGATCACCACTCGGGGCCCAGATCATTCGTAGCTCGTAATCTGAACCTGGCGTCAGGCCCGACAACGTGATCCGATCTCCATTGTCTATCCAACCGTTGTCCGCCAGATCCGAATAGATGAGAGTTCCAGCTTCTGTACCGCTCAGAAAAACCAACTCTCCGTCTTCGTTGTTTTGAAAACCGTACATACCCCATGTTGTGGTATTCATTGCCAATGTGAGTCTAATTTCAACTGGCTCCGTCCGGGGACTCAGCGTGCCAAAATCCACGGTGACTTCAGTTGGGCTCACGATTGCTTTTTCCGACCAAGTACCCACAGGCGGAGGAACCTCATTTGTTGTCATTCCCTGCGTCATGTAGTCTACAATGAAAAAGGCGACCAGCGCCGCAGTAATTATGATGGCCGTAATCACAACCGCTTTCAGAGCAGATCTTCGTCTCTCTTCTTCAGGATATGACCGTCCTTCTGGTTCGGGGATTCTGTCCATTTTCACCCTCCGTTCTTTCTCTTCACAACGAATGTTCTCGTTCTGAAACACTTAATACTATCTCATATATGTCAAGAGAGGTTCTTGCCCATCAACGTCCTTTTGCTCTGGAAACCCATATCACTATACGAGGTCGTAACCAGTCATGTTGGACCACACATGCCGCATTTTATTGGCCGCCTCTCCGGATATTGTGCATATTCCGATTGCGCCGCCTTTTCTGTGATACCTTAAGTGATAGAAATCTGGGGCACGATAAGGCTGAAGCGAAATCACATCTTTCCACCCAATGTCAAGTCTTCTCCCGAGTTTGAAGACTAATTGGATGCCTTCAGTACCGATTCCGATCTCCAGAGGGCTTATCAGACTACCCAAGATTGCTCCAACGATTAGGAGAGATGGCAATACTATTGAGAATAACAGGACTTCCCAGAGCTCTGCCCCGAAAGAGGTCGTGAGAAAGAACATAAAGACCGACCCAGAAACCGTCATGACCACCGCTATTATGTAGATGGGTCGGCGGTTTACGTCAATGCTTACGTATTCCATGTTCTCTGAGTTTATCAGATTTCCCTCCTGAAACGGACAATTCGTACGCATTCATGAAGATGTCGATTCAGCATGCAGAAGTCAAGACAGGTTCTTCCCCATCAACGCCCTCTCCGCCTCGAACCCCACCTTCGTATACAGGTCAATGGCGCTGGGATTGTTCGCCGCCACCTCCAGCTTTATCCTCCACATTCCTTTCTGCCTGCAGTAATCCTCAGCGGTCTTGATCAACAACTTGGCGATCCCTCTTCTCCTGAAAGGCTCCAGCACCGAGATGTCGAACACCATGCCCACCGGGATCCTTGAACTGCCTTCTCCCATGCTCCCGGTCACCACATACCCCATGAAGTCGTTCTGGTCGTCACAGGCAACGAATACCTTCCTGCCCTTGCTCTCGGTCAGCGTCTTCGCGATATTCCTGAAGAAGGCCATCCACGCCTCCTTCTTGGCGGTCGCCTTCTCCGCCTCCGGCAGATCGTTCCATGCCGTGTTGGTCATGCACTCGTACACCGTGGGATAATCGCTCTTGCCGCCCTCTCTGATCCTGACCTCCATGTGATCCCCGATACGCCAAGCCAAGGATTCCTATTAACATTTCTGATAACGACCCCCACGCTTTTCACATTTGATAGTCTTGTCAACACTTTATTATGGCACCACCCACGATTAGACTGAAAGGTGCGTAGAGTGGACTCTGTAAAGAGCGACCGGACCAGAGCATCTCCTGATTTTTCCCAGGATACCGAGTTTGAGACCTCGCCCGCTTCATTCCTGCCCGCGATGGAGGTCGGCGTAAGCAGTCTGGACATCCTCAGAGGCATAGACTCGGTCTGGGTCCTCGGCCCCCAGGCCCCCAGGCCGCTGGACGTGGGCATCCAAGGCCCCGACCGATGGGCCGCTGCCCTCGAGGAGAAGAAGGACGATCCTTACTCGGCGCTCAACGAGACAAGGGGACTGCTCAAGCACATCGGCATCCCTCTGGACATGGGTCCGTACGAGCAGTGGACGCTCAACCTGGTGGACGCCAAGGCGGTAAAGGTCATTCTCGCCATCATACCCGAACTGGACGACATAGGGGACGATTACGAGCTCAGCATGCGGGTGGCGAACCTGCTTCGGCTGGTAGCCAAGTCCATCAACGGCAGGGAAGGAATCTGGAGGGAATATCAGGCCTCGTTGTGGGCCACTGCCAGCGACATCATCGAAAGGCACCAGGACAACATGTTCGGAAGGCGGAACCTCGCTTTCCTGTGCCTGGAAATGGGCAACTGGAGGGAGGCCAGCAAGTTACTGGACAGGGCGGTCCAGGACATGAGGGACGAGAAGGCCATGTGCGGGAAGGCGATCGCTCTCAGGCACATGGGGAGGAAGCACGACGCGCTCAACTGGTTCGAAGAGGCTTCCAGGAAGAACCCCGGCCAGCCCTGCGTGTGGAGGGACATGGGCGACCTGCTTCTGGATGTGGGAAGGACCAAGGACGCCATCGAGTGCTTCAAGATGGCAGTCAAGCTCAGACCGACCTGGGGAGAGGTCTGGGAGATCATGGGTTACGCTCACGAAGAATCTGGGGATATCGAGGAATCCAAGGAGTGTCTGTCCAAGGCCTCCAATCTGCTCCCGTCCGCTGACAGGAGGGAGGAATGGGACCTCTATCAGGCCGCGTTGACACTGGACGGAAAAGGCGGTGCCAAAGGTCCGGGAAGACCCGGGGAAGCGGTCGACAACGCCGCACTGGTCGAGGAAAAGAAAAGGCTGGAGACCGAGAGGGAGGAGATGGACACCGTCAGGCTGGAAATGGAGGGGAGGGAGAATGAGCTGGCCACCAAGTTCACCGAGTTGAAGGAACGCGAGGCCGAGATCGCACGGGAAGAGCAGGAGAAGGACGAGGTCTGCGACCTGCTGGAAAGGGTGGCCTCCCTCGACAAGGACAACGTCCTGGCGTTCTGGAGGAAAGGTTACACCACGCTTGCCACTTATCAAGAGGCCGATGTCGAGGAGCTGAAGGAGGCCGGGAATCTCACCAAGTCCGCGGCGGAGAGGCTGAGGAAGATACTGGACGAGACCGCCGAGAAGACAGAGCAGATGCCCAGGGACGAATTCCAACTTATGGAAGAGGCCATGATATGCCTCGAGGAGGACAAGTTCGAGGAGGCGCTGGACAACCTCAACACCATAACCAAGAACAACCCGGATCACGAGGAGGCCTGGTTCAACAAGGCGGAGGTGTTCTCTACCATGGGCAAGTCCAGGGAGGCGCTGAACAGTTACCAGAGGACACTGGAGCTCAATCCAAAGAACCAGAGGGCGTGGATGGAGCACGCCAACCTGCTCATGCTGGAGGGTTATCCGATGGAGGCCATCAGGTCCCTCAGAAGGTTCCTGGAGCTCGATCCGAAGAACGCGCAGTACTTGAGGGAAAGGGCGGAAGCGTTTTCTTACGCAGGCGACTTCGGGGACGCCATTCTATGCTACAATTCAATACTTCAGGTCCGGTCGGAGGACGTGGACGCGCTCGTCGGACTGGGGGATGCAATGCTGAACCTATCGGATGTGGAGGAAGCGGACAAGTTCCTCCAGCAGGCCATCAGGCTGTCTCCGGGCGACGAACGTGCTTGGTGCAAGAGGGCCCACGTTCTCAACAGGAAGGGCAGATGGGGCGCCGCCATACAGCTCTACAACAGATCCATCGCACTGAAGTGGAACTACGCCGAACCCTGGATGGGCAAGGCCGAAATTCATTTACGACAGGGGGACTATGATGTCGCGGTGGACAACTACGATAAGGCCATCAAGATAGACTCCAAAGACCCACACGGCTGGTACGGAAAGGGTCTGGCACTGGAGAAGAAGAAGGACTTCACCCGGGCCGAGACGTGCTACAAGAAGGCTCTCAAACTGAACAAGAGCTTCCACAACGCCAAGGAGGGCCTGGAGAGGGTCCGCCAGAAGGAGGAGGAATGATGGGTAGCGGGGATGGAGCAGAGGCATTGGTCGAGCAGCTCAACGAGATGGGGGATTCCGAGTTCCGGGAATTGTTCTCCAAGCTCCTGGAAGAGATGGATTTCAATGTCAAATCATCAAGAAGGTCCGGAGATCACCTGCTGGTAGAGGCGGAGAAGAGGACCCCTGGGGAGGAAGCGCTTGAATACGTCGTCGGTCTGAAGAGAGGCAGCGTCCAACCCGAGGAGATACAGGACCTGGTCCATCAGAAGAAGGACTTCAACGGCATGTTCGTTTCAACAGAGGATTTCTCGAGGGAAGCACTGAACTACGGCGACGCCATGGACGTGGACCTCATCGGAGGCAGCGATCTCATAGGCCTCCTGCGGGAGTTCAGTCTCCTGGGGGACGTGCAGAGGAAGAGGGACGCTGGACTTCTGGGAGAAGAGGGTGCCAGGTTCCTGCCGAGCGTGGGCGAGCTGGAGAACCTCATGGAGGCCGGCGTCAGCGCCCTGAAGAGGGTAGATCTCGAGACCGCATTGAACTATTCCAATCGGGCTATCCTTCTCAAGCCCAACTACGACCCCGCATGGACGCTGAAGGCGAGGACCCTGGAGAGAATGGACGAGTGGGACCTGGCGCTGGATGCGTACAAACAGGCTCTCATGTGCAACATCGGGGACGTGGAGCTCTGGCTCGGGCTGGGAACATCGTTGTACAAACTTGAGAGGCACGACGAGGAACTGGAGGCCTACGATCAGGCGATCAGCATCAACGAGAATTATACGCAGGCATGGCTGAACAAGGGGGCCACCCTGCACGAGCTGAAAAGGTATGAGGAAGCGATCAAGGCGTACGACCATGTCTTGAAGAAGGACCCCAAGAACGCGGAGATCCTCAGCAACAAGGCGCTGGCACTGAAAGCCACCGGCGACAGCGAGAAGGCGTTGACGTTCTACGAAAGGGCCACCGAGGCGGACCCGGAGTTCATGGACGCCCGAAAGAACAAGGTCATCCTGCTGGAGGAAATGGGGAAGAAGAACAAAGTGGCGAAAGAACTGGACAAGATCCTGAAGATCAGACCGGCGAACGCGGAGATGTGGTTCTACAAGGGCTCGATCCAATTGGACCTGAAGCAGAAGAAGCAGGCAGTCGCGGCATTCGAGAAGGTCATCGAGCTGGACCCGAAGTTCAAGAACGCCAAGAAGATGCTGAACAAGGCCAAGAGGCTCAGGGTCAAGAAGAAGATCAACAAGGACGATTATCCCTGTTTTGGGGATCACGAAGAAGGGGAAGAGGGTTGTGAGGAGTGTGGCGTGCAAAATGAGTGCAAGGAGAACACCAAGAAATGAAACGTCAACCCACGGTCGAAGAGATAGCCTTGATGACCCGCAAGGAGATGAAGCGCTACTGCAAGACCTATAAACTATCCAGGAAAGGCAAGAACGAGATCCTGATGGATAGGCTCAATCGGTACGTCGAGGAGCATGCTCCGCCCCCGCCGGTCGAGGAAGAGATACCCGAAGCACCGCCCTCGCCATACGAACTTCTTTCACCTTTCGACAAGGCCCTTCTGACATTCAACGCAGGCAAGTGGGAACTCTCCCAGGGACTGTACGACCAGTGTCTGGACACCTGGCACGAATCCGATGAACTCTGGGTCGGGAAGGGGAATGCGCAGTATCAGCTGAACGATCACACCGATTCCCTGCTGTCGTACGAGAAGGCCCTGGAACTCAACGAGAACAGCCTCCTGGCAAGAAGGAACAAGGTCAACATACTGATCGGATCCGGAAGGTTCGAGGACGCCTACAAGATATGCGACGAGCTCGCCATCCTGGAGGGTGCCGAGGAATGGGTCTGGCTGAGAATGGCCTACATCTGCATCGCCACGGGCAAACCGGAAGAGGCTCTCGACCACCTTCAGAAGATACTGGAGGTCGATGACAACCTGGAAGAGGTATGGAACCTCAAAGGGACGCTCCTTGTCGAAAAGGACTCCGAGGCCGCCCTGAGGTGCTTCAACAAGGCGCTCGACCTGAGGGACGATTACGCTGCGGCATTGTGCAACAAGGCTTCGGCTCTGACAAGACTGGGAATGGTGGACGACGCGAAGAGACATTTCACGAAGGCACTGAAGATCGAAAACAGGGCCGAATTCTGGAACTGCAGAGGGGTCCTGCACATGGGCCTTGACGAGAATTTGAAGGCGCTGGCATGCTTCGGAAAGGCCATAGAGGTCGACCCCGGAAACGCTGAAGCGTGGAACAACAGGGGCACCGTGCTGAAAGGATTGAAGAAACTCGGCGAGGCCCTGGACTGCTTCCACAGCGCCCTGGAACTCTCTCCCGGTTTCGAGGATGCGAGAACCAGTCTGGATGAGGTTCACCAACAGCTCCAGGTGGTGGAAGAGGAGGAATCGACGCCCATCGAGGACTTCCTTGTATCCATCCCGGGCATCGGGTCCAAAAAGGCCAAGGTCATCATCGAGGCCGGTTTCAATTCCATGGAATCCCTCAGAAACACATCACTCAACAGCCTCTCATCAGTGAAGGGCGTTGGAGAGAACCTTGCCTACACGATAAAAGAATTTCTAGACTGATCGATAGGTTTCCTAAATCTAGAAGATGCCTCCCAGGAATCCAAAGTTATCGAGGTAACTTCTGACCCTGCCGACGTCCTCGTACTGCTTGGTGAGTTCACCTATCTGGTCCTTGGTCATCCCGCTCTTCTTCAGCTGCTTCCTGAAGTTCTTCACACCTTTTCTGCGGACCTTCTTGAACTTGAGATAGGCCACGCCACCTCTGACTATGAGGGAGGGGATGGAGGGGAGGATCTCTAGAGGGACCCTACTCCTCGTCCTCGAGCTTCTTTCGGATCGTTTCCTTGACATGCTCCTCGATCTCCTTGCCGATGTCGTTGTCTCCGTGTCCGCAGTCGTCTGAGCCGGCATGTATCATTATCTTATGACCGCCCTTGTGTCCCGTCCCGTGACCACCGACCGCCTCGCCTATCAGGCCGGACAGATTGAGGCTGGACATGTACTGCTGCGTCAGCTCGTACGCCTGGTCCTTTGTCATCCCGCTGTCCACCAGCTCCTTGTAGAAACTGGCTACCGCCTTGCCGAACTTGGCCGAGGACTTCTCCCCGTAGAGAATGTCGGTCAGGTTCTCGATCAGCTTGGGTATCTTCTCTGATACCACATCAAGGATCTCTTTCACGTTTTCTGCGTCTTCTACCATTTCTTATCACCTGCCTTGTGATATTAGCTTAGGTTGGGCACTCTATTTAGGTAAACCGAGCACTTGTGACCACTTTTCGACCACTTCATCGGATATGCTGTACTTCTTGGTCTTGGAGCCTTCCTCGCAGACCACGATGTTGTCTTCCAGGAGCGACTGCAGCTTCTCTCTGACTGTCCTTCTGGACGCGGTACCTCTTCTCTTCTTGAGCTCCTCGGTTATCTGGGAGATGTTCTGTTCCTTCTTGTTGAAAAGTACGACCACTATCTCTTTCGATATGGGGTCCTTCAGCTCGGGGATGATGATCTCGGGCGAGAGCGATCCGTGCTTGTCGTACAGGTCCAGGAGCCGGAAATAACCTCTGGAGACGCTCTGGAACTGGCCCATGTACCCGACGATGTCCGAGTACGGTTTGGAGATCTTGCTGAGTGTTTCTTCAAGCTTGTCTATCTTTTCTGACAGTTCCTTGATCTCCTTGCGGATGTCTTCCTTCTCCTCATCTTCCCCCATTACCGCTTCGAATGAAGCTGGGAGTTTATAACTTTATTCTTCTTGGCACTTCTTTACTCAGCTTCCGAAACGTATTCATACTACGCTTCGCCTTTTTGAATTGGTTGTTGGAGGAACCTTCAATGATATCAATATCGGGGAATGAAGTGCCTTCAGAACCATACGACGGCGGCATCGTATGGTATTGGAGCTACACTATTCTCTTTGGGCTGGGCCTGATTCTTAGCTACATTATCTTGGATCTCCATCTCTACCTGAATGCCTCTTTCAATCCGGACCTTATCTTGTATTCCAGTTTATTCTGGATCCCTATCATAATCATAACGATTCTCGTGACCGTTCCTTTGAGGATTGGTCTTTCTGAAGAAGGAGTTCATGTGGTCCTTTCTTTTCGCAGGAAGATTGTCAGGTGGGAAGACATCAAGTTCATTGACCGCTCGATTGTGGGACTACCAAACAATTATGGCGTCATAGCCGTGTTTGATGCCCAGAACAAGGTCCACAGTACTGGGATATTCAGCTCCAAAGTCCTTGAAGATATGAACTGCGAGCTGAGGAAACATCGCGCGGCCTCGACCTAGTGTTCGCTTGGTCTTTTCGAGCTTGCACATCTTCTCTGAGAGTTCCATTATATCCTTGCGGATGTCTTCCTTCTCCTCATCTTTCCCCCACTATTGCTCCGAATGTTGCTGGAAGTTCATAACGTTATCTTAGCATCTGATTCTGTTCTGGAAAGATGTCTACTTCTGGCTTGAAGCTAGTCAGTCTCTAGCATTGAGTTCGTACTATTGGTTCTCTATCCTTTTGAGAATCCTCGACTGCTGGATTCCCCAGGAGACAAACACTATCCCAAGGAACATCAGCAGACCAGTAATTAGTAGGAACTGCATGTCAACCTTGATTTCCTCGTAAGTCATTGCGCCGAATACGAAGAGACTTGCCAAGATCACCCAGCCTATTCCGAGGAATAGAACGAGGCTGATAGTGCCACTTTTTTGTGCCTCTTTAGATCCCGACTCCAACTCCTTTACACCTCCATCTAGACATTCTCTCAGGCATTTGACTGCTTGAACTAAGGCTTCTGACGCAACCATATGGGTTCTTCATTATGGAATTATTCCTTTGGTCCAACGTCCGCTGGCCATCTTTCCCCTCGAGAGATTCAATTCCACTTGAGATTCTTGAAAGGGCTATTTCTCTCTTTCGCCATCTGGAATTCTCAGATATAGTGTGCGAGAAAGCTCTGGGGACAAGCCGTGCAGTAACTTCATCGAACCGTCCGTTAGATGGATCTCGAATCACTCCTAGCCTTCAGGTTTGATCACATCCTGGTTCGTCTGGGCATGTTCTTTTTCGCGAAGGGTTCGTCTGATTCTCAAACCCCAACGAAAGACGAATAGTCCGAGAAGTAACATGGCAACCCAGATTACGAGCATGCTCACTCCTGATAAGGGTACATAGTCTCCCTCAAGGGCCCAAATGAGCATGTTCAGACCTAAGTAGAGAAAACCGAAACTGATGAGAACAAAGAACAGACCTGCTCCCATTGCAGCCCATGCGGCGATTCGATTGACTGAGTCCATGTCCGGTTGATCTGCTTCAGCCAATGTGTGCACCTCCCCACCACTCCAAATCGAGGGCAGCCGCGACAAATCCTATCATGGCAAGGGTCCATGAAATCATAGAGAGAATCTGGATCATCCCCAATACTTCTTTTCAGGCACAAACTCACTCACACCGTGCTCTTGGAGAAGTCTCAGAATCTTCTTGGAACACTCAGGGGTCCGGTAGTCCGTATAGCGAATGCTCTTTCCTTTGGTGGTGCGGATTATCACACCAGTGACTTTCGTGTCGTCTTCCATTAAGTAGACAATCGAATAGCTTTTGATGTCATCGAAAGGAATCATGTTTCGTTCAGATTTCCGAAATATGGTCGGCTTGGATACTCCTCTCGAAGAATCGATGACAATGAACCTCCCGAGTGCGAAAAACACAATCCCACTGGGAATGGCAAAGACCACAGCCGCGACAATACTGGCGCGGGGCCTATCAACCCCTGGTTTGGCAACGACGAGAAAGGATACGACAACCAATATTAGAGTGAAAATGGAGAACAGGAATACAAACAGATACATCGAGTGCCTTTTTCGAGGTCTGAGAACTTCCACTTCGTTCATCTTTCCCCCACTATTGCTTCGAATGATGCTGGAAGTCTATAAAAGCATTCTCTTTAGACTGGATTTGAGTCAGCTCCAATAATCCGTCCATTGGCGGATAATGCAACTGTTCAAAGCAAACGTCGTCCAATCCAGTCATCTCCGAGAAAGTTTATTATATTTAGGCCTTATCTGTGGATTTGTGATTCCAACTGACTCTTTCACATTAGATTTGAGCGTCCTGAATTATAAATCTCACTTCGGGGAAGCCACTACCTTGAAGATTGAAAAGCCTATCACACTCATTGTTGGTCCCAACGGGGAAGGCAAGAGTAGCCTCGTCCAATCTCTAATGCTATCTCTTGATGGGTTGATACGACGATCATCACTCCTTCGACAGAGATCGCTTTGGACCAAACGTATGAATCTTCTTTCAAAGCAAGACACTCCCGTCTCGCTTTGTGAATTGGCGTTGGAGGATTTGCCTGCAGGGGCCTTCTCCAAGAAGAGCCGGGATCATGGATACTCAAGCGTTTTGGTTCCTACAGAGGCTTTAACAGTTGGACGACGGAGAGGACATATGGGTGTTGTCATTAAGAGGCCAGATCGAACCAAACGGGATCGAGATGTGCTTCTTGCACAATCTGGGTTGATATTTGAGAAAGGGGTGGATGACTACCACTACGGCGAATTCTCAAGGAAGAAGTTTGATGGACTCGATCTTGTTTTCGTGCCTTCTGATGGAACGCTCCTTGACATTCTTCCAGCTCTCGTGCATCAACTCTTCACTGAGCAGTACAACGTCAAAGAAGGAGCATCTGAACAGGGGGAGTTTCTTCAAGAAGTCACTGGTTATTATCCCAAGGACAAGCGTCTTGTGATCGACTTCAAGGCGGGACGTATAGATGAACCAGGTATACGTGAAAAGTTCTCAAACACATTTCTGGCTGAAACTCTCGCGACTGGTGTCAAGCTCGAACTACTATTGTACCTCCTCCCCCTCTTACTTGACAGGAACAAAGGTTTGGACGAGTGGGGCGCAATTATTCTCATTGACGAGCTGGGGGGTGGCCTTCATCTCGAGCGACAAGTTCAATTGACTACAGCGATTCTAGATGCCTTTCAAAGGAATCATAACTTAGCCAATAGAGTGAAGATTGTGGCAACCACCCACTCTCCGATGGTATATTCGTCTTTTTCAGCCAGACCTGAATTGGTTGACACTGTTTTTGTCGTTCGAAGAACAGGGGAGACTTCGCAAGTATTACGTCTTGGCGAGGGGGGAGATGATTACATCAACGAGATGATGAGACAGCAGCTGTGGCTCAACATGCTTAAGCTCAATAATGCCATCCTCTTCGTCGAAGGAAAGACCGATAAATGGCTTTTCGAAGAGGTTTTCGGTTTTGATCCGTTTGTCACGGTGCTTCAAACGACTGGAGCCGGGTTCTCAGATGCTTTCTCAGGTTTTGTGTCTGAATTGGACCCAGCACCCAAAGGAGAGTACTGGCAGCTGGTGGAGAAAGGAATGGAAGGCCAAGCAGCAGTCAATGTTCAACGTTTGAAAGAGGCTGGTATCAAACTCTCACTTACTCATCATCCTTACCAGTCGATAGAAGAACTGATGTGTGGGTTTGAATTCAAAGGCCGTTCCACGATGCTTTGGAAAGGCCTACAAGCATTTGCGGCTAGGATAGAAACTATGTCGGAAGATCTCAGACCAGCACTTACTGAAAAGGACATAGAGAGGGCGGCAATGGAATTACTCCCCAAAGGGAAAGCGGGCTTTGATAGTTTCATAAGGAAATGGAAACGTGGAAATCGGTACGAGGATTTGTACAGAACATGTGGGAAGCATCAGATAACAGCCTTGCTTGAGCCAGATAGGAAAGTTATCTATAGTATTGTGAGAGATGTTTCGGGGAAGCCAGATGCCAGACAAGCATCATAAGTTCGCTCCCAGATATGAGAGTAAGCAAGTCCTTGGCAGAAGATACTTTTGACCATTGGCACATCATCAACATTGGATTCAACTGAGCAGAAGTAGCTTTAAGGCAAGTTATGTTGTTGACCAACTCGATGGTCGAGATTGTCCCTCATGAACTTCTCGGAGTGTATACCGACGGAAGAACCATCTACACCGTCAACCTCGTCCCTGGACAGTCCGTTTACGGCGAGAAGCTCGAACCTCATCTCGACATCCAATACCGCGCCTGGAACCCGAAAAGAAGCAAACTGGCCGCCTTCATACTCAAGGGGTGCAAGACTTTTCCATTCAAGGAAGACAGCACCGTCCTGTACCTCGGTGCCGCTACAGGAACCACTGCAAGTCACGTCTCCGACCTCGTCTCCAACGGGACCGTCTTCTGCGTGGAGAACTCTCCTCCGCCTTTCAGGAAACTAGTATCATTATGCGAAACAAGACACAACATGATGCCCATAATGGCCGACGCCCACAGCCCCGAGACTTACAAGCACTTGGTGGATACGGTGGACATCGTCTACATGGACATAGCCCAAAGACACCAGGTGGACATCTTTCTCAAGAACCTCAGACTTCTGAAGGACGGAGGGACAGCTTATCTCATGGTCAAGGCTCGGAGCATAGACGTCTCAAAGGACCCCAAGATCATCTACGGCTCCGTCAAGAAAGAGCTCAGAGAAGCCGGACTGAAGGTCCTTGAATCAAGTGAACTGAACCCCTATGAGAAGGACCACATGGCCATTGTCAGCATTTCCAATAGGTAGTCTTGAACTCACTGGCATCCCATGGTTGCTCATCACGTCTGCTGACCGCACTGCGAACAGAAGGCGGCTCCCTCCGCCAGCCCGGTGCGGCAATTCATGCAGAACTTCTGACCCGTTGCCGCGGGCTGTACCTGCGCCTGCGGTTGTGCCTGCTCGTACTGATACTGATACTGCGGGTACTGGTACTGGTAGTACGGCTGCACGTAGGTGTATCCGCAATGCTGGCAATACCAGTTGTCCAGCTTGATCTCCTTTCCGCAACGCAGGCAGTTCTTCATCTCGGCGGGCTCCCACACAATGAACAATATGCCGCCCACCAATCCGAACCCGAAGCCGATGACAAAGCCGCCCATCGTGAGGATGAAGCTCGCAATGGACAGGGCAATGATCATCACGCCCATTATCGAGGTCCTCTGGATCTTCTTGTATCCCATGATGGCCGACATGAGGATCAGTACACCGAGGACGATCCCCAGAGCTCCCAGAAGGAACGCTGAATACGGGAAATCCCATATCCAGATGTACCAGTAACCCGACCTGACCGCGACCATGAAGCCGATGGCTCCGTCCACGAGGATGAAGATCCCGCCAATGAGGGTCGCCAGGAACGCATATTCCGGCTTTTGTTCTGAGTCCGACATCATCTCCCTCTTGGACTAGGGCATATTTAACGCTTCTTATGACAAGTGAGCCAGATGTGTAAAGAGAGTTCAAACTGATGCATATGACTGTTCCAAAGATCCGACCGTCCAGGTTCGTCTAACCGGATTTCGGAGACCTCTTCAGTATCACGCTCTCCATGATGGTGGAATTGGGGATCGATACCCTGTCTCCCGTGTCGTTCTTCAACGTGGTCGCATACCTTCCGATCAGTAGGACGGTTCCCTGGTGCTCGCCAATCGTGACCTCGTCACCGATCCTGATGGACTTCTCGACCGCCGCATAGGCGCTGACGTTGGCAGCAACGTCTCTTCCGCCCAGTCCGAAGGATATCGCAACTGCTGCCCCGATCGCCGCAATGAGAATGGTGAACGTGGTCACCAGTATGGTCGTTTCCACACCGAGCAATCCAAGGGCCAGGACGACAGATATGAACACCACCATCCACTTGATCAGCGAACCAAGCGTGTCGGATGTTATGGGCAGATCGGCCTCCTCTGCTGGGTCCTTCACTCGACTTGCCGCCCAAGTACCCAACCACATGCCGGCCAGTATTATGAGTGCGGCGCCGATGATCTTGGGCAGGTATTCGACTATCAGTGTGGCAAGTGCGCTCACTTGTTCAAAGCCTAACTGCTCCAGGGCCATTGCGACGAATATCATGAAGATGAACCAGAACACCAACAGTCCTAGCAGGTCCGGAACGCCGGTGAACCCTACACCACGCAAAGATTCCAGCAAACCCGTCTCCCTGAAGAAATCATCCACCTTCACTCGTTTCAGTGCCTTTACCACAAGCCACTTGACCACCTTCGCGACTATGTACCCGACAATGAGTATCACAATGGCGAAGATTAGCCCGATAATCAGAGTTTCCCACAGCCAAACCATGCCTTCCCAAATCTGGTCTTCCAATGCCATTCAAACTCCTCCTCTGAGGCTATCCCATCTCTCCATAGGCCTGAAAATGCACAAGTCATCATATCACTTAACAGTTTCGCAGAATGGCGGGTTTGTGGGGAAAAGACGCGACTAGGAAACTTCACCAGCCTCACCAATCTCCACCATGATAACATCCTCCCCAAGGTTAAATATACCAATTCATCATCAATCGCTTTGATTAACATGAGACGCGAGATCGTGGACCTGATAATCGGCCTGATTCTGATCATGGTGGGCATCATAATCATGCTGTTCGTCTTCTCCCAGGCAATGAACCTGGCATTCTCCTCAGGGGACTTCTTCAGGGAGCAGCTTCCCGGAGAGGAGGCAGTTTCGGGACCAAGTGCCGATTTCAGATGGGACACCGACGACCTGAACGTGACCTTCGAGGACCGCTCCTCAGAAGGAGACGGCAACATAGTATCCTGGGAATGGGATTTCGGTGACGGCAATCAGGATAACGGTCCGAATCCAAGTCACACATACAACAACGAAGGGAACTACCAGATCACATTGAGAATCGAGGACGACAATGGTAAGAGAAGCTCTGCCACCGGTGAAGCTTTCCTACAAGCGGGGAACGTGCTCAGTGGTTCGAGCATCGGCGGAATCCCAGAGATTAGTTTCGATGTCGACTTCACCAACATACTCACGCCGATCGCGCTGGCGCTTCTCGTGGGCACACTCTTTCTCGTGATGTTCCTTGTGGGCGCGGCCATAACGAAGGCCGGTTGGAACATACTCAAACCCAAACCCGAGAAACTGAAGATCAAGTTGAAGCCCAGAGAGATCGAGATTAAACAGGTCGGTACCTACGCAGCGGCACCACAAGAGCCGGTCCAACCGCAATATCAGCAACCCGTGCAGCAACCCGTCGAACAATACTCACCGCCGCCTCCCGGAGAATATGAGGAATAACACTGTTATGGTCTGAAACTTCATTCCTTCTTCTTTCTGGGGGAAGCCAGCATAATCACAGCAATGAGGATAACCAATCCTAGCAGGACCGAAAGACACAGTGGAGCGTTCGGCTCCGGCTCCTCCTCATGAACGACTCCGTGGGGGTCGAACGTAACTATATCATCGTAACTTTCCCCCGCGTCCTTCCCACCGAATATGTATGCGACCGTGCCGGTCCAGGCCGCCTTCGTAAGTTCCCGAGGCGTTGGGAGGTGGACGCTAAGGGCTCCGATTTCATCGTTGTGAGGATCGAACCGCAAGATCTCATTGGATCTCGTGGTCAGGTTTGCCCCTCCGAAGACGTATGCATATTCGCCGTCCCATACCGCCGACGCGTGATGTCTTGGGTGCGGCAACCGTGAATCCATCAGCTCGAGCGTATCGGCCTCAGGGTCCAGTTGCATGATATCGGTATAGACAGTCGGCACGATCCTTCCGCCGAATATGTAGATGTGTGTCCCGTCGGATACAGCAGACGTTCCTGCTCTCGGCGTCACCAATCGAGATGAGAGGTTCGTCACATTTCTGGCCGCTGGATCGTAAACCAGGACCTGGTCGGAGAACACCTGAGATTCGGTGTGA
The DNA here is from genome assembly GCA_030593885.1 of Methanomassiliicoccales archaeon. Lineage (GTDB taxonomy): Archaea > Thermoplasmatota > Thermoplasmata > RBG-16-68-12 > SOIM01 > JAGLME01. Next base: position 234 of record JAUVGH010000025.1, on the reverse strand, counting down.
CCCCCGAAGATGTAGGCCTTGGAGTCATGCCAGACCGCGGACGTTCCGGTGAGGTTCATCGGCAGCACTTCCTGCATTTTCACAAGATTCTCGGTCGCCGGGTCGAACCGCAGTATGTCGCCAAGATTGGATCCTGAAGACGTTCCGGCAAAAATGTAGACATATTGTCCTGTCCAGACGCATGAGATGCTTCCCCTTGGTGTCGGTAGCTTGGTGGTCAGGTTCTCAGCCTCG
>JAUVGH010000091.1 GCA_030593885.1 Methanomassiliicoccales archaeon | reverse complement strand
CGGTCACCGTGCCGTCCAGGACCGCATCGCTCGGCAGCGTAATCGTCTGATCGGGTCCGGCGTCTGCCACAGGGGCCTGATTTGCCATTGGCGAAGACCCATCGTATCCCGACGGATATGCAAACGTCACGGTCAGCAGTGCAAATGCTAGCAAAAGGGCATGGTACTTGTTCATCGAAATCACCGTGTGCTGGTTCTCCCCCCCTATGTACTAAGGAGTCTGGTAATTGTTATGCGTTTCTGGGTATTTCAACTCTTTGGAATGCCTGGATTGAGGGCATCGGCCACCGCAAAGAATAAGATATCGATTTGACTAGGTCTTTTGGAGGAATGTCATGAGCGTTGAAGACATCATAGATGTCAGCGAGGCCGATTGGGAGAGCAGCGTGGAGAAATCAAGCAGTCCGGTCGTTGTCATGTTCCACAGTCCGACATGTCCCAACTGTAGGGAGATCGAACCGTATTTCGATGAATTCGCGGAAGAGTTCAAGGGAAAGGCCGTGTTCATGAAACTGAATGTCCTGGAGAATCCCAATATTGCCGGGAGATATGGTGTAATGGGAACGCCCACCTTCAAGTTCTTCTGTTCGGGACGTCCGGTCCAGGAGGTTGTTGGCGCTGCTTACCCCCCTCTCATAAAGAGGACGATCGAGGAGACATTGGAACACGGATCAGAGTGCGCCAAGAGGTCCACTAAGATAGACTACTCTGTGACAGGATATGCCTAGAGCTTCTGTTACATCTCAGCTAGGATAGTGTCCAAGTGATCCCTGAGGCGGATGGATATGAGGTATACCTCTTTGATTACAGAGATTAGAAGCCACTGGGGGGTTGTTGACCAAAGGTTGAAATCCCTTGCCCTTGACCCTCAATCAAGCAAGCAATAAACTGAAGCACTAACGAAGCAAACCAGCAATCTTGAGTTCTTCGGTAACATTCTCCACAGCCCTCTCTACATCCTCTGGCTTCCTAGCTCCTGTGCAGACCAACTTTCCCGAACCGAACAGAAGAAGTACGACTTTCGGATCGTCGAGTCTGTAAACCAATCCGGGAAACTGCTCCGGCTCATATTCAATCTTTTCCATCTGAAGGCTGATAGCTATCTCATTCAAGTTTATTTTCGTTTCCAGGTCGGAAGAAGCAACTATGTTCTGAACCTCAATCTCAGGTTCCTTTTCGATTCTTATCCCCGTCTTTCTGATCTTCTCTGCAACGTTTCTAATCGCTAGTTTTACTTGCACCAAGCTTTTGGCTCCCGTGCATATGACTTTCCCGCTTCGGAAAAGAAGAGTTGCTGTCTTCGGCTCTTTCAACCTGTAGATCAAGCCAGGAAAATGTTCAGGGTCGTATTTCGCTCCAACTAGAGCAAGCGCTATTGCCTCAAGGTCAAGCTCATTTCCGAAAGAGGTCGAAGCAACAATGTTTTCTATCCTTATTCTAGCCAGCCAATACCTCCAACAAAGGAACTCATCGCCTTTCTGGTAGGACGTCATTTGATACTTCAAACCATCGGTGGCCCTCCCAGAGCATTGGGCAAGGCCTTGCTAATAGGCTTCCTCCCTATTCGTGGAGAACCCGGCGATATAGCGTCCTCTGAAGGAGGTGCATACGCCTGGGAGCGTTTTGCTCACGACAATCCTGGTCCTCGCTACGCTCGGAGCGTATAACATGGTGAGGCAAAAGGCTACACCGGTTTCGCCTGGATTTGCTGTCACAAACATCTCTTACCCGTGATACTATAGGCGAAATTCCAGTCAAAGGAGCGAAGACAATATTCGTGTCCAGTTGTGCTTGAAGATCAGCTACGAGAAATGACTTGGTTCATCATCAAGTACGACATTCGCCTTCCAATTCTGAGGAGATTTCATCCAATTTCAAGCCACTGGGGGGATTCGAACCCACGACCTGCAGTTTACGAAACTGCCGCTCTAACCAGCTGAGCTACAGTGGCGCACTTTGTTGGAAAACGCTCCAGATAGATAAACCTTCTACTTCACGAGCTCGTTGGCCAATCGGATCGCGCAGACGTCACCGCACATCGAGCAACTGTCCTCGAGCTTGGGGCTCATCTTCTTCCTCTTCTCGCGCGCACCTTCTGGGTCGAAGACCAATTTGAACATCTCCTCCCAATCCAGGGCCTTTCTGGCTTCGGCCATCTTCAGGTCCTTTTCCCATCCTCTTCCGAGAGCGAGGTCCGCAACGTGAGCGGCTATCTTGGTGCCGATCACACCCTCCTTGACATCCTCGACAGTGGGGAGTGAGATGTGCTCCGCAGGTGTCATATAGCACAGGAAGTCCGCGCCATAGTATCCTGCAAGGGCACCACCAATTGCCCCAGCTAGATGATCATACCCTGCTGCTATGTCCGTAGGGAGCGGACCCAGAACGTAGAAAGGAGCGCCATCACAGACGGATTTCTCCATTTGAACATTCGCCTCTATCTCATTGAGCGGGACATGACCCGGGCCTTCGACCATGGTCTGTACGTCGGCCTCTCTTGCCCTTTTGACAAGCTCTCCCAGCACGATGAGCTCGTGCAGCTGAGGTGCGTCAGTGGCATCGGCGATGCAGCCCGGCCTCAACCCGTCTCCCAGACTTATGGCGAAATCGTATTCCTTTGCCATTTCGAGAAGATAATCGTAGTTGGAGTAGAGCGGATTCTCCATATCATTGTGAAGTATCCAAGATACCAGCCAGGAGCCACCTCTTGATATCACACCCAGTTTTCTACCGGAGTCCCGCAACAGTCTTGCGCCTTCTTTGGTGACCCCGCAATGGACCGTCATGAAATCCACTCCGTCCTTGGCGTGTTTCTCGACCCCGTTGAACATATCGTCTTCATTCATGTCTAGAAGAGAACCTTTCCTGACGGCAATCAGACCAGCCTGGTAGATTGGAACCGAACCCAAGGGGATGTCTATTTCTTTCAGAATTCTCCTTCGGATCTCGTCAATATCTCCCCCGGTGCTGAGGTCCATCAGTGTATCCGCACCGTATTTGATGGAGACGTTTGCCTTCTCCAGCTCTTCGTCCATATCGATATGATCGGGC
>JAUVGH010000081.1 GCA_030593885.1 Methanomassiliicoccales archaeon | reverse complement strand
ACTTGGGACATAGCCACGGAACGGTCACCTCGCTCATCTTGAGGATCTTCCCCCAGGGCTTCAGGTAATATGGAAATCCCATGCTCATCCAGACTCTGGATTTCACCAGGTAGCCCCCGCAAGTGTCACACAAGGCGGCAGGGGAGACCACCTTTTCCGCACTCGAAGACCCGTCGCCTTCTGAGATTCCGTGCTCTTCCATCCCGGGATCTTCCCCAAATGAACGATAAGCTTCCATGACCATGAGAAAGCCGATGTGGAGCATTGCTTAAAACGTTAAGATGAGATTATCACAGAGCATAACAAAGAGACGTATCTAATGCTCTCATGCTTCATTATCTAGCCTGTTATTACACATGATAATAATTGAAGCTCACTCCTCGGTTCACTGGACAACAGAACGACTGAGTATGTATCCCATGCAGAATCGACGTTCTGCTCAGAATCCTAATTGGACGAACTGTTACCGCATGCAATAGTCAGTCATGATAAGTGAAGACCAAGTTTTAATACCGTCAGACCTCATTGTTCTGTAGAACGAAAAGGGGTAGCTACATGGAAGAACTGAAACTGAAATGGCAATCGAAGTTTGAGATTGTATCCCTTCAGATGGACAGCAAGAAAGCAAAATCGCTCCCGTCATGTGTTATCTATCCACGAGCTGATATGGAAGAGTGACAGGCGAACGTCGGTCCCAGGTCTTCGAGAACGCCGAATTGACGCCACAGGAAAACCTCATGGATCCAACTTTCTCAACGGTGGTAATGCTCTCGAAACCATTATGACCTTCAATGGGTCATTCTCCCCCAATCTTGACTCAGGTGGATACGATGTCTTGGCCGGCGGAGAATGAAGTTGTACCCTGTGATGTGTGTGGAAAGAAATTAGGTTGGGCCGGAGAGGAAAGCCCCAACTACTCCGTTCTCGATGGACCGCCGGACGAACCGGAGGTCACTCTTGTCTGCAAGGACTGCGAAGGGCTGATGGAACATTTCGGATTCAGCACCTACGCAATGAAGCGCTTTTTGGACTTGGAGAAGAAGGTTCAGGCAGAGGCGTAGTCATCAAAAGAAAAAGAGGCGGGCCAGCGGGTTTCAACCGCCCGGTCTGCGCTCCGCCAACATTGAGTCCTTGAGGAAGTAATTGTCAGTGAGAGTCTCTTTCCAATCCGTGTAGACCCTGAGCCAACTTCCAATTGTTGTTGCCTGTGTCAAGGGGTACAGTCGGTCTGGATATGACTCATTCGTCAACCAGTTTATCGCGGTGGCTATCGGCAGTTCCGTTCCGCATAATCTTGAGATGTTCTGATAAATGAGAATAGAGCAAAAAATGTTAATAGTAATATTCGGTTTCGGATACAAGTATCCCAGTTTTGGGAAGGCGGAATCATGACACAACGAGAAGAGATGACAACTAAGATCTGCCTTGTGGGAGACTCAACTGTAGGCAAGACAAGTCTGATAAAGAGATACGTGTTCGACGAGTTCGACGACAGGTACCTCTCGACCCTGGGTACAAAAGTGACCAAGCGGAAGTTGCAGGTCCCATTTCCTGACCTGGACCTTGAAGTGGATGTCAAGCTCCTGATATTCGATATCATTGGAGAGAAGGGATTCAGGCAGCTTCTGAGGGAAGCGTACTTCCAGGGAGCCAATGGACTCATGGCCGTCTTTGATGTCACGCGCGGAGACACGCTGGACAGCTTGGATGACTGGGTGGAAAACGCCTATGACGTGACAGGGAACATCCCCACGCACCTCATTGCCAATAAAGTGGATCTGAGTGATGAGGTCGTCGTGACCGAGGTTGAGGTGAATCAGGTGTCGAAGAATCTTAACTCTCCCTTCGTATTCACAAGCGCAAAGACGGGAGAGAATGTCGAGAAGGTCTTCAAGTACATCGGCACCAAACTGGTCAACCGGGCAGTCTCCCGAAGATTCGGTGACCAACACGACATGCCTCAGGTCTCAGAAGAGTGATGTATCCGAATCGATCGCGGAGCTTGTTGAAGTCCCCACGGGAAGAAGCGTCGAGCTGGTGCTATCAGAGTGCACAATCCACGGAGGGAAAGGTCAGAGTGAGCATCTCCGCACGGGTATTCTGCGATTGCAAAAGCCTATTTGCCTAGGTTGGGATTCCCTGCCGTGAAGCTCCATGACATCATCGAGAGCAGGGTGAGACTGTCATTGCTCCTGTTTGGATTGGGATTACTGGTGCTAGTACTGGACGTGCTGAACCCTTTCACGGAGTTTACCCGGACATGGAACATCGTGTACGTGATCACCAACTTCTTGGCTTACCTCGCAGCGCTTGCGCCCGTATACATCATTCTGGGATTCTTGGTCGAGAGAGATGACACTGCCAAACTGTTCTTCTCCTGTCTCTGGATACCCATCGTTCATTTTTTTCTGAAGGGATTCCTTCTTCTTTACATGATAACCGAGGACCCGGGTCTACTTGTGTCCATGGGGTCTGACATTGGTTGGGGACTTCATGACTGGAGAGATTTCGCCCTTTTCTACTACGGGAGCTTCCCCATATTCATAGTTACAGTATGGGCGTTCTCAATCGTCTTCATGGTCTTTGGCGTGCTCATCAACTTAGTGTTCGGAGAGGCCATGAGGAAGGGGGTGAGGAAGATCTTCGGGGCCCCTAAAGATGAGTAGGGGTCGGGGCATGTTCGATGAAGTCCTTTCTCTGTGCAGGAACCCGCAACGGAACATCAATTGTGAGAGGTAGCCAGCATGTTCCAGGATTTGATAATCAAACATGATAAGCGAAAACCAAGCCTTAAGCCCCTTCTGACCCAAGATGTATGCTAATAGGAAAGGGGTAGAAACATGGACAAACTAGAATTCTCCTGGACTGAAACATACGACGTGGTATCACTAAAGACCGACTGCAAGCACATTAAGTCGCTTCCCATGTGCGTGATCTATCCGCACACCGATGATCTGAATTGAAGCTGACTTTTGAAGCACAGAGCCATTCAGCCTTTTCGAGTAGTTGTTTGACATACTGGACAGTCGCGTTCCACTCATTCGAGAACGTGCAAATCATATTCGATTTTCGCAATGACCGGTTATAGTTTTTAAATACCTGACCAATATTCATAGACCTCCGATTCAGTGCATGCATTTATTGAGGGGTCAGAGGAGCGGGGAGACAAGAACGATGCACACCAGAACAGCATATTATGATTACAGCATCGACTTCACGGGAGCTGGATGTGGAGAATGTCATCCTGGGATGGGTGATTGATCTGGTCGTCTTCAAGATCTTCCGCTTCGACCCGGCAAGAAACGATGCTCCGACATTTCAAACGTATGATCTCCCGGACACTGCTGGAATGACCATCCTGGATGCCCTGATACATATCAAAGAGAACATGGATTCCACGCTTTCCTTCAGACGATCGTGCCGTTCTGCCATCTGCGGTTCCTGCGCCATATGTGCCAATGGAAAGAACTTGCTTGCGTGCAACACGCAGGTGAATGACCTCAAGAAGGTCAGGATAACACTGGAGCCCCTTCCGGGTTTCCCGTTGATGAGGGACCTTGTCGTCGACTGGGAACCGTTCTTCGACCAATATCGTTCCGTGAAGCCATACCTAGTTACCAGGTCCACCCCTCCAGAGAAAGAGAGGATCCAGGATCAGAAGACGAGAAAGGCATACGACGATGCAGCTCAATGCATAATGTGCTCCGCATGCACATCCTCATGCCCGGTGGTATGGACGGACGGCAACTACCTGGGACCCGCCGCCCTCACAAAGGTGTGGAGGTTCGTCGCAGATGACAGGGACGAGAACATCAAGGAAAGACTGGCGATGGTGAACAACGAGGAGGGGGTCTGGCGTTGCCACACGATATTCCGGTGTACGGATTCCTGTCCAAAGAAGATAGACACGGCGGGAAGCATAGAGAGTCTGAGGAAGAAGATCATTTGGCACCAATTGACAGGGAGGGTCTGAGATGGCGGGGCACAGCGGATTTGGATATTATCTCAGGAGGGTCCTCAAGGTCTCGTCGGAAACGGGAACGATGGCGCATCTGCTCCACAGGGTGACCGGACTTCTGATAGTCGTCTACTTGTTCCTCCACATAGGGGTCATGTCGTACACTTACTTCGATGCGGGAAGCGGCTTCGACGACCTGATGGCAACATTCGCAAGCACTCCATTTCTGATCATTGACCTGATCCTGTTCGCGGGTGTCATGATACACGGTCTGAACGGCATCAGGATTATGCTCTTTGACATGGGATATTTCTCAAGAAGGCAGAAAGAGCTCTTCTGGGTAATGATGGCGATAGCTGCGACATCGGTTCTGATAGCCACTTGGCTGGTCGGAGCTGCACACGGGTGGTGGTGAATTGCAGCAGACTGTTCATATCCAGGCATCGAAAAGGAGCTTCTGGCTATGGTTCCTCCAGAGGGTGTCCTCAGTCGGACTCATCATAGTCCTGCTCTTCCACATGATCGTGCTGCATTATGTCGATCCAAGTGCAGAGATAACCCTGGCAGATACACATGTGAGGCTGCAGTCCTTCTTGTT
>JAUVGH010000032.1 GCA_030593885.1 Methanomassiliicoccales archaeon | reverse complement strand
CACCGGCAGGAGCGACCCAGTGGCTGGACCCTCAGGCGGACGCTGGAACGGATGCGAACAACTACTTCCACATACTCAGAGCGTTCGACGACCTGGGGGATGAGGAAGAGAACACCAACAAGGTCGGCAAGTTCGTCAATCAGCTGCACGTGGGCACGAACGACATCTCGGTCGGATTCGAGATGAGCGATAACGCGACGTCAACGGTATTCGAGTCGGTGGACGGTCTGTACGAGAAGGTTGAGGCTCTTCATGCGGTCAGATGCAAATGGTTGGAATGGACGCCCTCGGGAGGCATGCTGCCCGAGGTGGACAGGAGCATGGGGTTGAGGGTCACCATGATGTCGGAGGGGGCTTTGGTTACTGTGGGCAGAGTGGTGGATACGACTATTGATCTGGTTGACACGTGCGGAGGCTGGAACTTCGTGGGGTATCCTTCTTTTGAGTCGGGGTCGACGCCGGTGGCGTTGGATGGTGGTGGGCTGGCTGGGACGTATGATGTTGTCTTTGAATATGATCCGTTGGACAGGATGAACCCATGGAAGTTCTTCAGTTCGAATGACACGGCTGGTTCAGCGCTGTTAGATTTGAGTCCAGGAATTGGCATATGGATGCACGTGAACCAGGCGGGTGTTTGGGAAGTGAAAACCGACTAGCGAGGATCATCCATCTCCCCCTTTTTCACAGCAGCTATCCGATACGAGATGGGACTGCACCGTGATGGGAACGCTGTGCCCTCAGAACTTGCCCCGGGTTTGTGGTTGGCGATCCTTGACCGACTTTTCTGAAAATGTGCACAAGCATATAAAGTAGAATATCCATATCGTTTTCCCTAGTTTCTCGAGGGATGTAGTCCATGACAGGTGAGGAGGACAAGATTGAGAACGCGTTGGCCGAATGGGAACCAACCGAGCTACTAGCTCCCGGGATCTTGAGAAGTCTCACGTCCACGAAAGGGGACCGAGTCCCACTGGTAAGCAAAGAGCCAGGAATTCCTAGTCTTATTGCGAAGACGAAGACCGACGCGAAATGGCACTTCCAATTGAGCGAACTAGCTACTAAGCCAAATGTGATACGCTTACTTTCCGTCTATGAGAAACTGAGAGCTCTCGAAGCAGGATTCCCCGTAATCTTCAGCAGTAGGGGACTAGAACCCGGGAAGACGGAAGCTCTCTCCATAGCAGCAAGAAGAAGCGAGTCTGCTCTTGCAGTGGAGGGCCTCCATTACGCGGTGGAGGGCCTGGGCACGCTCAAGTCGGACATAGTGCGATTTGCTGGTGCAGTTCAAATGGCGTCATTGGAACTAGAAGAGGAGGAGGCTTCTGTGAAAGACCCTCAAGTTGTGGTGGATGTCGTGATGCAGTCTATCTTCAGAATGACATCAGATGAGAAGAAGCTGGACGAGATTCGCAATGAAGTGGGGAAACTCATTGTTGAGGGTGGAACAGATCTTCTGAGCTACATACTCAACATCTTTGGGGTGAAGATAATTGGAGTTGGAGGAGACCAAAAGAAGAAACTGATGGAGAAAGCAGGTTTCAAAAATGATGGCCGAATGTATGAAGATTGTATTCGGGATTTGTCTACAAGAATGGGAGTGATTCGTCCCCTTTTCACGTGTTATTGGTGCCCCGAGCACGTTGACAATCCTTTTTCAGCTGTAACTGCAGGCCACAGTCAAGTGATGTCAGCTACATGTCCTCAATGCAAAGGCGAGCTCGCATCAGGAACTCTCTTTTCCTGGGCATCACCCTTAAAAGGGTGTTTTGAAACTAGTGAGGGTGCTCTTGGTCTTGTTGTTGCCTGGCATCTGGAATCATCCGGAGTCAAGTGGCGGAACAACTGCTATCTGGAGAAGGAGAAAGACGATTTTGAAAAGGACTTCATATTCAAGCTTCCGAACGAGAGTAGTTTTGGTGTGATTGAATGCAAGTCCTTCAAAACCGTAGATGAGCCGAATCAGAGGAAAGAGAGTAGGCTCCGCGATCTTCTGACTCAAGTTCTGAGGAATATCAATGCTCTAAGGAAGAAGGACATACCCATCAGCAGAGTCATAATGGTAACAAACATGGAGCACAATGATGCCCTCGAAAAGAGCCTAGAGAATCTCCTACAAGAGGGGAAGTTCTCTTCCCTAGGATCCTACGGTGTGAGCCTGCATGGACCGAACGACCTTGTCGGCATAACAAGAGACCTCAACAACGGAGATGGAAAATCCAACGTCGCAAACCCCGACCAATGAAGGCCCCGACTAGAACCTATATACCCCCACCCCCATTCAATCCCCGGTGATCCACCATGAGGAGGGGCCTAAGCACCAACAGAATCCAATTCCGCTCCGTCGAGGAGGACGAAATCAAAACCATCCACAAGCACCAGAACACCGACTGCACCTACGACCTGTCCGGTGAACTGGACCTCGACCTGCCCTGGGCCCCCGCGACCCTGGACCAGATCAAGACCAAGCTGGAAGAGTACCAGAAGAAGGAACGCACATCCATCTTCGCCATCTTCTCCAACGACGACGAGTTCGTGGGCATAGCCGCCTTCAGCTCCAGATGGGATGCCTGGAACCCCCACATGGGCGTGACCATCTGGCCGGAACACAGGAGGAAAGGCTTCGGCACCGAGGCCGCGAAGTTCCTCCTGCAGGCAGCCTTCGACGACTCCGTGGCTCACGTGGTCAACTGCGGCGTCCCGGACTTCAACAAGGAAGGGCTGGCATTCGCAGAGTCACTGGGCTTCAAGAACCAGGGCGCCGAGAGAAGGGCGGGCGTGATGGACGGGAAGTTCTTCGACTACGTCTTGCTGGACATGCTCAGGGAAGAGTATCTCAAACTCTATCCAAAAGGGGGTGAGGACTGATGGAGTTCACCAGGGAAGGCGTCACTCTTAGACCACCCACCGACGACGATTGCCAGTTCCTGGCGGACCTTGGCAACAACATGAGGACCCAAGGCTGGAACCAGAGGTTACCCCCGACAAGAACGGCAGAGAGGGTCAGCGAGAAGATCAAGGAAGGGTTGAAGAAGCCGTATCACGCCATGCTCATGATAGATACGGAGAAGGACGGGACGGTCGGCTACATCACTTACGACGAAGAGAAGCCCAGGCTGGGTGCGACTCTCGGACTGATAACCGCTGAGGATCACTGGGGAAAGGGTTACGCGGAGATCGCGACTGAGATCGTTCTGGAGTTCTTGTTCGAGGAGCGAGGTCTTCAAGTCATCTGGGCATGGTCTCAGTCGGGAAATGTGAGAGCTGTGGGTGCAGCGGAGAAGCTCGGGTTCAAAGTCAGCGTGAGAGTGCGTGAGGGCACGATAATGTACGGCCAGCTTCACGATACATTGTGTTTGGATATGCTCAGAGAGGAGTATTACGAGTCGAGGGGGAAGGAGGACGGGATGAAAGGTGGCCCAAGACAATAGGGACAAAACTCCGTACCAGAATCCTTTTATATGTACCAAACCAGATAACGAGTTGTGAAGTGGGGGTCTTGAAATGTGGAGGAACGTCCTTTGCCTAATGGTCTTGATCTTCTTGGTCGGGGCACTGGCGGCACCAGTGGGAATGATAGAAGAATTCGAAATCCAGCCTTTGGACGGTAATCAGCCTCCAGTGGCGATAATATCTGGAGATACGGTTGGAGAAGTCGGGACACCGATGGTCTTTGACGGGACCGCCTCGTACGATCCTGACGGAGGTGAGGGATTCGGCTCGGACGTGAGAGTGGATGATGACACCTCAGGCTTGTGGCAAGCGTGGTCATCCATGGCCCTGGCTCCGGACGGATCAATACACGCCGTCTGGAATGATGATCGCGAAGGCAACTATGACCGGGACATCTACTACGCGAACTCGTCGGACGGTGGAGCCACCTGGAGCAAGAATTACCCGATAAACGATGATGGGTTCCCTCAAGGAAACGGGTCTCGAGTCTCACAGTCAACACCATCGATTGCAGTTGACCATATGGGGAGAATTCACGTTGTATGGTGGGAATGTGAGAATACATGTGGAGTCTATTATTCCCGATCTGATGACGGCGGAAGGAGTTTCATCAAAGGCGAGAGGGTTTCGAACAGTGAGAAGGTACAACAATGGCCTGAAGTTGCAGTGGACTCAAATGGGAACCCACACGTGGCCTGGTTTGCGACATACGGCTGGCATCAGGTCTATTACGCTTACTCAATCGACAGCGGCCAAACATGGACGCCGAGCGTGAATGTCAGCGATGCTTGGGAAATCGGGAACGGACTGATGGCAATAGAAGTGGACGAGAATGACAGGGTTCACATCGTGTGGGGAGGGTCAAGGAACATCAACAACCCGCCTGGACAGAATAACCACGACGTCTTCTATGATAGTGCACCAAAGGGAGGGAGTTTCGGAACAGACATAATGGTCGGGGATGAGGGAACATTGCTCTCTCAACACAATCCTGTCATGTCGGTCAAGGACGGTGCAATCCACATAGTGTGGGAAGATATGAGGAACTCCCCGGACCCGGACATCTTCCGCGGTGAGGGGGACATATACTACTCCTATTCAACCGATGGCCAGAACTTCTCAGCGGCTATTCAAGTTAATGACAACAGCACGGGAAGGAAGGAATTACCAGCGATTGGAGTCGACGCGTCAGGAAGGGTTCATGTTGTATGGGGGGATGGAAGGGGTGGAAATGCAACATGGTCCGACATCTATTATTCCACCTCAAGTGACTGGGCTACATTCAGCGAGAGTATCAGAGTGAATAACGTGACGGGCCCGTACATCAAGATGATTCCGGACTTGGCGGTATCAGAATCTGGAAATCCCCATGTCATGTGGACAGATGCCAGAAACGGGGATTACGACCTCTACTTCAACCGAGCCATTTCCGAGCCAGTACTGGAGTATGAATGGAATTTCGGAGACGGGTCGGCCAAAGAGAGTGGCGTGACGGTGACACACAATTACACCAAAGCCGGCAACTACACGGTGATTCTGACGGTCACTGACGAATCGGGAGAGACAGGCTCTGATACGTTGGACATAGTTGTCACAGGAAGTCTTCTGCCACTCATCGATGAGCTCGAGGATTACATCAAGAATATACCAATCTCAGCCTTCAAGAGCAATGGAAAAGAGCAGAACGCTGAGAACCGCAGAAATGCCTTGTTGAACAAGTTGAGAGCTTTGGAGAATCTGGTCATGGATCAGGAGTATCAGGAAGCAATTGAAAAGCTGGAGCATGACTTGATCGGGAAATTCGACGGGTGCTTCGGTGGCCACTCCCCTAACGATTGGATCGTAGATTGCAGTGTCCAGCAAGAGCTTCTGGAGTACGCATCATTAATAAGATCTGGGCTTTCAATCCTGCTCTGAAACGGGCTTACTTCGTCCCTCATTCTGCCTCGATTGGAACCCACCTCCAGAGTTCTTATCCACGTATCTGGAATACGGGAAGTCGTGGAAGAAGGAGGACAAGATTGAAGATCAAATGAGACAGAAGTGAGGATACATGTGGATCGTGGGACACACCGCCTTCGCCTACCTCATTATTTGGGCATACTACACTGCGAGAAGAAGGAGAATCCAACCCATCTTGATCCTGTTCATATTCGTCTTCGCAAATCTACCGGACGCACTTCACGCAGGGATTTTCAGGGCGTTTACTCACAACCCAGCAGGGACATTTCTGTTCGCAGCCTTCTGGCTGCTGTTCTTCAACCGATTTGGGCTGATCGAGAAAAGGCACTTCCCAGTTCTCCTCCTGGCAACTGGCACACATGTTCTGAATGACTACTTGTTCAGCGGATACCAGTTCCTGTTCCCTTGGAACGGCACCGAGTTTCAGGTGTTCGCCTTCAATTCGTTCGAGGATCTATTGGTTGAGTCAGTATTGGTCTTGGCCTTCGTAATGGTCCTGGTCGCCGCAGGAGATGTCTGGAGGATGAAGAGCTACATGCAGGGGGAGAAAAGGAGACTTCTACATCGATTCTCTTTGAGGAACGCCTTCAACCCTGTCTTCTTCCCCTTCTACCTGTTTATTGCCTTTTTCACGGTCAGCATACTCGAGTTCATGTTCTATACCTACTTGTCCTGGCATGGATTGTTGGCACTTCAATGGCACAATCTGCTGTTCTTCGCTGTGTTCCTGCTGTACTTGACAGCCCTCACTCTGATAGGATTCAGGAGAATGTCAAAGGTGCAAGAAGAGACGAACGACTGTGGTCCATCATCCAAAAGGTCTTAAATCATCAGGACGTTTCAGATGTGGAGTGATGCGAAGACGTTGTGAAGTCGGGGTGTCAGAATGGAATCATCCAACGACGATCCAGAGCCAAGTCAATCCTCGCAAACCGAGGACGATTCTCCTTTGGACATAATCTACGAAACGGCAAAGAGATCGTACGACAAGCTTTTCCAGGCGTCCGAATCTCTTGATTCCAAAGCAGGAAGCATCTTCAACGTGGGAGCGGTCGTGGCTGGCCTTTTTCTCACAGTAGGCGTTCTCTCAGTCAGTGCAGGAGAGGAAATAATGCCGAGAATATCTTGGCTACCGGCTCTGATTACGGGCGTGGGCCTTTTCTTCTGCACGCTTACGATGCTGCTATCGCTGAGGGCTTGGATGAGTAGCGAAATCGAGCTAATAAGCCCGGGATCATTTGTAAAGGCGTTTGAAAGGAAGTCAGAGATCGAAACCAGGAGATTCCTTGTCATGGAACTCGCGGATGAGTTCGATATCAACTACCGAAGACGGGAGAGGTTGGCAGAGTTGACGAAATCCGCCCAAAGGTCCCTGGTGTTTGCCGTTGGGACAATGCTAGCATTTATAACCGTCATAGTCGTTAGTCAAGTATATTGAGAGTGGAGACATGGATAAGAGAGGTAAGAAGTCCACAAAGGGCGGTGGGCCCATCACATCGACAAAACCAGACCCCAGTGTAAGGGTCACTCTGAAGAAGAGTATGCCCCGGCGCAAGAAATAAGATTAGGCGTGAGAGTTGGGTTCCAATTTGTCAATGTGCACATAATGCGCCAGTAAGTGGAGCCCAGACATATCAAACACTCTGGTATTCTCCATCCTTCTTCTTTTCAAGGCAATGAACAACACCAAAGCGGACTATTCACCGACTGCAAAGAACTTCAATCCTGCCACATGGAATACAGGGGGTTCAAACGTCTACTATTCCCAGGATATCCTCCAATGAAAGCAGAATGAAATCCGCATCCAATTCCACATCCTCCCTTTTGATGAATGCCGCCTTCATTCCCGAGCTTCTAGCCCCAACAACATCGTTCTTGCTATTTCCAACGTGAATAGCCTTGTCAGGAGATACGTGCAACTTCTCCAAGGCGGAGGCGAATATCGATTGGTGGGGTTTCCTGAAGCCATGCTCGTAGGATGTTATTATGACGTTGAAGAACTGAGAAAGGTATCGCACATCTCTGTCAGGAAGTGGCCAAGATGTGTTTGAAATCACACCTATGCTCAGATTCCTCCCTAGCAGCCCTCTTGCTGTTGGCTCCAAATCGTCATACCAGATTGTTTCCAGGACCTCCATGGACTTGTCTACGGCTTGTGCCATCATCGGATCATCATATGCAATCTCAACTCCGAGCTTGCTCAGCGCCAATGATATCTTTTCGTCTATCCGCTGTTCTTGACACGTTCTGCTGACTCTCTCCCAATACGACTTCTCAATCGTCTCCATTTCTACCAGAAACTCATCACGGGATACGCGAAAGCCCTTGTCTGCAAGGTCCTGCCAGATGAGTTTGACGGCCTCAATGGGTCTAAGCTGGGCGCTCCAAGGGTGGGACAAAGTGCCACCAAGATCGAAAGTCAAAGCTTCAAAGGACAGAGGCCTTCACCTGGATGGAGGAAAGGAAGTCGTCCATTCTATGTTCTCCCCTGGCGGAGATTATGGCGGAGGTGGTGGCAACTCTTCTTCGGGCGGCGGTGGCAATTCCTCCTCCATCGGAGGGTATTCCTCCTCGATTGGAGGCGATCTCTTCTTTCGAACGACTACCGCTACAACAGCAACGACTACGACGACGATTATGATGATTAGTATTAGCAGGAACCAGATATTGCTCAAAGAGAAAGAGGGCTCCTCATCGGCCGGAGGCGCAACGACCGTCGCTGTGTACACCTGGTAGTCGGATCCGCCCTTCCCATCGGCCACCGTGATGTTGATGTAGTAGGTCCCCGCCTCATCGGGCGCACGCCAGACGGCCGTGTTGTCGGTCTCAGATATGATCGTTCCATTTCCAGCCTCGACCGAGAAATCGTAGGTCATAGTGTCGTCGTCCGCATCGGTTGCCGTCACCGTGATGGTCGCCTCCTGTCCGGTTTCGGGGACAAGGGGATCGAACAGGATGCTGCCAATCTGTGGATCCTCATTGGGACCCAGATTGCTGTAGATCAAGATCCTGCCCGGAAACCCGCCAAGCGAAGGATAGTAAGAATCCTCGTCGTTGCCAACCACAAGATCGGGATATCCATCACCATCGACATCCCCAGCGTCAAGGCCATGGCTCCAGTCATTGTATGGTCCGACCCAATCGTAATCCCGGTTCATGACCCCACCGTTGTTGAGGTGGACCACTTCTTCTCCACTGATGAATGAGAGTCCACTGAGATAGGGAACGTTTGCAACCACAAGGTCAAGGTCGCCATCACCCTCAATATCAACGAATTTAGCCTCAGATGATTTGCTCAATGGCGAAGTCCAGCTCGGTGTGTCCTCCAAGGTGCCGCCGTTGTTCGTGTACAACCAGTTAGGGGACCCGCTGAGCAAAGACTCGGTGCAGACGAAGAGTTCTGGATAATCGTCCCCATTGACATCGCCCCATTCAACGCAGCCCATATCGTTGGGCCAGGTGGAGTTCCAAACGGAGACGTTGTTCAAGGAGCCTGGGACATTGTCATAGATCCTCAACGGATTGCCGAGCAGCCAATTGCCCACGGCAAGTTCATCGAAACCATCGTTGTCAACGTCGCCCAGTGCCAAATCGTTCGGGTAGTTGTCCTCTGTCGTGTTCCAGTCCGATATATCGTCTATCGTACCTGCGGAGTTCTCGTAGAGGTCTATCCGGTTGGACTTTCCCAAAATGAGATCCACATAACCGTTCAGATCCACATCCCCGATCTCAAATGTGCTGGCAAACGTCAGATTGGTCCATGTCGCCGTGGTGCTCAGAGCTCCGTTGTTGTTGTCGTAGATCCCTTCACTGGTGACAAGTTCTGGATAGTTGTCCTTGTCAATATCAGCCCACATGACACGACCGGATAGTCCAGTGCTTTCGGCTGATGTCCAGATCGCGTTGGTTCTAATCTCCCCATTCACGTTCTCGTACACAAGGATGTTGTCCTCCCCGTAGCTGGCGAGGTCCAAATCGCCGTCGTAGTCAAAGTCGCCCAACTCCACATCTGAGGAATCACGGGATGCAGGTGTCGTCCATGAAGGCGTTTCCTCCAATCGGACCTCAGCGTCAATGACTATCGACGCTTGAAGCAATCCGAAAATCAAAGCCAGTACTGCTACAACCAGTAGAGATGTTCTTCCCAACACATTCTACCCTCCTCAAATACCCTCAGGTTTGGATGGGGGATGGCCTATATAAGAGTGCACTTCGAACGATCGATGGTTCCGGACTCTTAGGTGGTGAATGGGATGTCGGAATGATAGTCGCCAAGGGATTTGTGAGCCAACTAAACAAGGTGTTATGACTACATCTTCATAGCCCTCTTGAACAAGGGCACAGCGATTGCCAGCAGGACGGCTCCGAACACCACTAGGACGATCATCTCGGTACCTATCGATGAAATGTCTGCACCCAACACCATCACCTTCCTCAAAGCACTCGTGGCATAGGTCAAAGGCAGGGACCAAGCGATGTATTGCATGAACTCCGGCATCTGCTGGATGGGGAAGAACACCCCGCTCAGGAACATCATGGGGAACATAAGCGTCATCAACACCATGCTCGCGGTCTGCTCATCTTTTGCGAAGGAGGTTATCACTATTCCCAACCCAACGAAGCTGAAGACGCCGAGAATGAGCAGCAACAGCACCAAGAGGAAGTTGCCTTGGATCGTGACCCCGAAAATCAATATCGCCAACGCCAGTACCAGCAACCCCTGTATCAGACCCATTGCGGTCTGTGCGAGCGTCTTCCCGAGAATGATGGCCATCCTGTTTATGGGTGCCACCATCATCCCGTCAAGCGTGCCGAACTCCTTCTCGTAGGATATCGCGTGCGGCAGACCGGTCATCACGGACATCATCACCGTCATCGCCATGATGCCTGGAGCAATGAAGTCGAAGTAGGACGGATTGCCGGCGACCAGACCCCTGCTCTCTATGACATAGGGCCTCACAATGGTGAGAGCCTCGCCAAGAGGTTTGTTGAGCCCCAGGCTGACCATCACGGTCGCGTTCTGTCTGCCCAGCTCCTCCACGACCTGTGCAAGGACCGCTTCAAGCGTCAATGACATCTGAGGATTGGACTGGTCGGTGACCAGCTCGATCACCGCTTGAGAATTATTATCTAAGACCTGGACCGAGAAATCCGATGGAATGATCACCCCACCGTACAGTTCTCCTTCGAGTATCCCGTCCTTCATGTCATCGAACCCGTTGCGATTCTTCAGCTCCATCATACCAGTCTGTTCAGCGACGAGGGTAAGTTGTTGAGCGAACGCCGCTCCCAAAGGTCCATCATCGTTATTGGCCAATCCTATCGGCGAACCTTCAATAGTCGACTCATCGGGGAAGATGTAGCCGACCATCACCATCATGAACAGGGGCATGAGTATCAGCATCACCACCGCCATCCGGTTCCTCCACAGGTCCACCAGGTCCTTCCACGATATCCAGAAACTGTGCCTTAGAATGTCCACAAGTCCCATAACCTCACCTCCCCCTCTTGGCTGGCCGACCTACGGGTCCGTGACCTCCGTCGTACGTCTTGACCTTCTTGGTCACCTCGTCCCTCATCTCCTTTCCAGTGATATGCAGGAAGACATCTTCCAGTGAAGGTTCCAAGCTCTTGATCGACGCGATCTTTCCGTTCTTCTTCCGGATAGTATCGATGATATCGTCGAACGCATCGTCCCCCCTGGCCCTTATCAGAAGATGCGATTCCCTTTCCTGCACGACTGATATGGCGTTGCTCAGGGCCTTGATGGAAGCGGTTATGTCTGGCGTCAGATTGGTGAGGTTCACATCAACACTGGTGACGTTACCTCCGGCCACTATCCTCTTGAGGTTCGCGGGGGTATCCAGGGCCACGATCTTCCCCTTGTCTATTATCCCGACACGGTCGCAGAGCATGTCCGCCTCCAGCATCTGATGGGTGGTGAGAATGATCGTAGTGTCGTTCTCCACGTTCATCTTCTTGATGAACTCCCTGATCTCGCTGGTGGATTGCGGGTCAAGTCCCAACGTTGGCTCATCCAAGTACAATATCTCGGGAACGTTTAGCAGAGCCCTGATGACGTTTATCCTTTGCTTCATGCCGGTGGAGTAGGTCCCTATCTGGCTTTTCGTCCATTTTTCCATGTGGACCAGCTTAAGCAGGTGATTGATCCTCTCATCCAGAGTGTCCTTGGGGATGTTGTAGAGCTTCCCGAACAGCTTCAGGTTCTCGTACGCCGTCAATCGGTCGTACATTATCATCTTCTCTGAAACCAGACCTATATGCTCCCTGACCTTGCCGCCTTCCTTGACGATGTCATATCCTGCGACAGTGGCAGTGCCCTCGGTCGGATAGGTGAGCGTGCACAGCATCCTTATCATGGTGGTCTTGCCGGCGCCGTTGGGTCCCAGCAGCCCGAAGATCTCTCCCTTCCTCACGTTGATGTTCACGTGGTCCACGGCCACCAGGTCCTTGAACCTCTTTGTCAGGTCTTTAGTAACAATTGCGTTCTCATCCATTGAATCACATCCGGGTCCTACTTGGTCGACTTCGCTACTTCTTTGGAGATCTTTTCGAGTGCCTCGCCGGTCTGCTCGAGCATCGAGGTGACAGAGTCAGCATCCACGAGCAGTACCGGACCGCCCTCTTCGTGCATCAATACTAGGAGTTTGTCCCCTGGTTCGATACCTTTGATCTTTCTTAGATCCGCAGGTAGAACCATCTGCCCTCTCTGCCCGACCGTGGTCGCGCCGTATAACTTCATTCCGTGCAACATGTCATCAGCCAACCCTCCACAAAGCGAATCAATCATATATGTCCTATCATGCAAATCATACTAATCATACAAAGAAGTCGACTGAAGAGAAGGAAGAAGAAGTGGATACCGGCGCCGGCGCCGTCTCCTATAGGAGGATCTGGCACCCGCGCTTCTTTCGTTCACCGGTTCTAGTTGTCCAACTGCCTCAGAAGCAGGACAGGATAGAGAGTGCCCTGATACCGCGTTAATCGATAGCTTGTTGGACAGCTAAGATCGTTGACTCAGGTCAGGTAGATCGTGATGAAGACCACCGTCACCCCGCCGTCATCATCCTGAACTGTCAATGTCAGAGTGTGGTCCATTGGTGTCCAATATGTGTGTAGCTTGGTGTCTGTCACAACGTACGGGAACGTCCCAACCGGACTCTTGGTCGGATCGGGTCCAACACCATCGTTGTAGTAGGTAGCTCCCTCACTGGGCGACCCATCGCCCCACTCCCAGGTGAACATCAGGTCATCGCTTCCCGGATCGGTCCCTGTACCCTCGAACACCATTTCATGCCCAACGAAGAACTCGTTGATGCGTGTGATATATGTCCAGCCTTCAGGGTGGTTGTAGTTGAACGTATGGTCGTAGGTGAACTCGTCACCGTTCGCGAAGGTGAGTGTGACCCAAACCGGATCCGCTCCGTTTATCTGGCCGTTTATGACATCGTCGAACGGAGTGTACACGACCTTCGTTGTGACCCTCTTCGTCACGTCGCACATGATATCTGTGATGGTGAGGGCCTGGTCGTCCGGGTCTCCCGGTTCTCTTAGGACGCGCGCGTAGCCTAATGTGTAACTGTTGCGGAGGACGTATAGCTCCACGTCGTGCCACTTCTCACCGCTTACCCGCAGGGTGAAGTCTGCCATTACATACGCCTCAAGGCTAACGCTCGGAGCGACGTTGTTCACAGTTATTATCGTCGAGTACCTGGCTGAGGCACCGTCGTCATCAGTCACGGTCAGTATGACTCCGTACACGTCGTTGTCTCCGTATGTATGAGTGACGGTGTCAGTGGTGACGAATGGATAAGATCCCCATGGACTCTGGCTCGGGTCGGGTCCAGTTCCGTCGTTGAAGTGCGTGTCCGTAGTCGTGGGTCCCAGCTCAAGCACCCATTCAAACTCCAGGTCATCACTGCCAAGGTCGGCCGCAGTTGCATCCATGGTCAGCGGAGAGCCTTCGTTCACAGTGAACGGTCCGAAAGGCGCGATGGTGGGTGCGACGTTGATCACGGTCACGGTCGTCGTGTAGGTTGCCGCACCGCCATCGTCGTCGGTGACGGTCAGTACAAGGTCGTAGACTCCATTGTCGCCATGGGAATGGGTAATCGCATCCGACGCCGAGACCGGGAAGGTCCCATATGGGCTTGGATACGGGTCGGGTCCTATTCCGTCAGCGTAGTGTATGTTCGTATATGTGGAGCTCAGCTCGAACTGCCATCGGAACGAGAGATCGTCGCTGCCTATATCGGCGGCGTCAGTTTCTACGCTCAAAGGCGTACCCTCGTCCACTACGTATGGACCGAATGGTGTGATCGTCGGCGCAATGTTGACAATGGTGACGTTACAGGTGTCGGTGCCCTTGAGGCCCGACGCGTCATGGACCCTAAGCTTCACTTCATAGACTCCGTTGTCGCCGTAGGTGTGATTGGCCACTCCGTCAACAACAGGTCCTCCTCCACCACCAGTTGCCTTCCATTCAATGACCAGTCTGGGGCCGTAGTTGTAGGCGTATCCCGATGTGGCAGTGGAAATCAAACCTATACCGAAGAACCCGATGTCGTTATCGAAGGCGTCCTGGAGGTCGCTCACAGCACCAGCGCCAAGATCCCATTCATACTCACTATCCGATGAGGAAACCGAGTACGGACCAGCATATTGCGTTCCGTCACCAGCATCCGTATGGATCTGCGCAGGTGATGCGGTCTTCACATCATATTCCATCTGGTACACGTAGTTGTTGGTTTGAGAACTGTATACATGATTGAAGTGCAGGGCTACGGCCTTGATTTCTGCATCGCTTGGGAGCGCCTCAGCGATCTTGTCCAAGTCCCACTGTGCATATCCTCGATACGAGTAGGTCGTATAAGTGCGGATATACATGTAGCCATCTGGGTAGTTGTATGTGGACCCAGATGAGGACCTGTACACCCGTCCCGTCCAATCGTCACCGAAGGCTACTCCCTGGCCGCTCGGAGTTTCCGTGAGTTCGCTACTGTAATCGAAAGTGACCTCCAACCGGATGTCCATCCATCGCGCGTAGCCAAAGGTGTAACCAGGATGAATGCTCTTTACGTAGATGCCTATTCCGAAGGTGTAGTACGTCGGTGAACCGCTGAGGACGCTGTTGATCGCCGTCACAGCATTCGAGTTCAGGTCCACCTCGATCGTACGGCGAGTGGTATCTGTTGTCGCGGACCCTACATAGGACCCAATCTCATTGCCGGTCGGACCTGATTCATCGAAGACTGCCTTTGAGATTCCAGAGCCGGGGTAGTCGTACGGAGTGGTAGTCAGGGCTGTGAAAACCAATTCTCTGGCATAGTATCGATATTGGTTGTGTATCACCAGCTTGGCAGATACAGCCGTAGCATCGGGCCATTCTGTCAGGTCCGCTAGGTCGAACGTTGTCCAACCGCGGCGCTCGTAGGAGGCGGTTTTGTAGGGATACGCATAATATGCTGCATAGTTGTAATAGTACCCACTCGATGTTTTGTACGAATATCCCATTGCATGCCCAGGACGCTCTGGATTGTCTGAGCCCAGCAGAATGATCTTATCCCCTGCCGGTATGATTCCCTCGAGATAATCATAGCTTCCGTCGCCGTCGAAGTCCCATTCATAAGCAACAATTTGGGAAAGGTTGCCAACAGAGCCGCTTCCATCCAGGAGCACATTGTCACCCTCGTTCGCGGTCATGTCGGGACCAGCATTTGCAGTCGGCCCGCCAACTGCCGCGAGTTCTAATTCATACTCGATGACAAGTCTCGGTGAGTACATGTAGTTGTAGCTGGTCGTCCGAGAGAATCCCAGGGCAAAGAAGTTCGGAGAGCCGTCCAAGGTATCGATGAAATCGCTCAGTCCAGCAGATCCCAGGTCCCACTCAAACTCTCGTGGGGTGCTTACATAACCCCCGCTTGGGTTATTGTAGTACTGCGTACCATCACGTGCATCGGCAAAGATGTTCAGGGCAGTGGCGGTCCTAGGATCTCCTGACATGTGATAGACGCCGAGCGTGTTCAAGTAGCCGTAAGGGGAATTCAGTCTGACCGTGACGCCCGTCACGGTCACGTCCGCACCGTCAGACGGTATCATCCCCATGATGACCGCTGGGTCCCAGACTGCATACGCTCTGGCGGTGGTACTGCTTGTGTACAGCCTTCCGATGTCATAGTGCGTCCCGCTTGAGTACACGTATCCACTGAGATCATCGCCAACGGCGACCTCGCCAGTTGCCGAAGCCGCATCTGTGTAAGTAACGTACAAGACCAACCGCGCATCGTAGACGTAGACGTACCCGTAGGTTCCAGAAATGAGGCTGTAGATACTGGCGCCAATAGCTACATCATAATCGCCGGAGCTCAATTTGGAGTTCAACCACGCTATGCCGCCTGAGGAGATGGCCAGGTTGACATCGAAGTTGTTATAGTTGGAGGTTCCGCTGAACATGTTGCTGCCCAATTTCACAGAGCTAGGACCGCCGATCTCGTCAAACATTGCCTTGGCCGTCGCCGACGGTGCTTGATCATACGGGATCGAATCCATCGTCCAGAAATCTAGCTGACCAGCGTTCACGCGGTAATCGTGCCTCCACCATATTTCACCCGATGTGATTGTAATCCCATTGTATTGTGTCAAATCTGACAAATCGTACACTGCCCTGCCACGACGCTCGTAGTTCGTGCCTGAGACATATACGTTCATATAGTACGCGTCGTAGGAGTAGTAGTTCGTACTGGATCTATAGAGGTAACCCATGGCATCCCCTGGATACTGGTTGCTGTCAGTGCCGATGACCAGTTTAATTGGGCCGGCCTGTGGTTGTGGATTAGGCACTTCCGATTCCTCTTCCAAAACTTCTTCCTCTTCGGGTTCCACAATTACATTCGGTTCCACTTCTTCCTCTTCGGGTTCCACAATTACTTCTGGTTCCACTTCTTCCTCTTCGGGTTCCACAATTGCTTCCGGATCCTCGGCGACTTCATCATCGATGACCACATTCTCATCGATGACCACATCATCGAGGATGACTATCTCTTCAGCGGCATCATAGTCCGAAACGGATGTAGCGAACACCGTAGCGACCAAGAACACTGTCATCAAGGCACACACGATTCTCTGTATCCCAAAAGACCCAAATCTTTCACTTGCCGATTTCATTCTCCCAGCCTCCCCCCTCTGTGAACGCGCCCTCCAAGGCTATTCGACCCCTCTCAGGTCACAAAGAGGCTATGTAATGCATGGAAGTATGGGTATATGGTTCTTTCTGCCATATTGGGCTTGAAACAGGGTAAAACCTAGGAATTCGGGGAATAGTACCAGATATTGTCATTCCTACCAGGTTCGAGGGTTCGGTCTGAAAGTCGGCCCATCAAAGAACAATGCCTCCGGAACATCGAGCAAAGCCCCGATGACATTTGGATCATACAAGGAAATCGACTTGAAAGAAGAAAGAAAAAGTGGATACCGGCGCAGGCACCATCTCCTCTCGGAGGATCCGGCACCCGCGCTTCTTTCGTTAACCGGTTCTAGCTATCCAGCCGTCTTAGTGGCAGGGCATCTCAAAGCCATCGTCGCCGTCTGAGCCGAAGAACTTGGAGAAGTCCGGCTCGGGGCTGAAGGCCAGGGCAAACATCATGATGGCCGCGACGATCATAATGACCGCGAGGACAACTAGGAGGACGGTCCAGAGCCATGGGAAAGCGAACAGAGCCAGGCCAACAACCACCAGGATTGTCCCGATGATCGAGTCGAAGATTGCCGTTCCCTTCTGCTTTGCGGCTAGTCCCGCCGGTCCGCCTATCAGGAATATTACCCCAACACCCGTGAACAACAGGGCCCAGGAATTCCACCAGTCGTATCCTCCGTATGGCGTGAGGGTCTGCAGTACCAGCACGACGGCTGCGTAGAGCAGGATCAAGGCCATTCCGAAGGGCATGCTCACGATTGTCTTTGCTACCGAATTCTTATTCTTTGTCTCATTCATCTATTTCATCTCCTTTTGCTTATTGGAATCGTACCCGTTTACGGGTCGAACGCTCAGCACGGTCATCGGATCCTCGGAGGTGCACAGGAAGTAGGTCTTCCCCTTGGGGACGAGTATCAACGATCCCTTCCCGACCCGGCCGACCTTTCCGCCGACTGAGATATGACCGGTGCCGTTAACGACATGCAGGACACCGTCCTGCTTGTGGTCGCCGAAGGCCAGAGTCTCGCCCGGGCCCATCGTAAGCACGGTCGCCATGACCTCCTCGGTCATGATGGGGACCGTCTTGCTGGTCCTTGCCCCACCGATTTGCTCGATGTCCGCGATGTGTGCTATTTCCATGTTACTAAGATATACGGGGGGGTATAAGGGGAAATTTCAAACTCTGTTGAAAGGTTCTTACAAATCATATACAAACGAAGGCGATTTCAACCGAATTCGCAGGTAGACCCCGTTCAGAAAGAAGACTTATATGCAACTGGACTGTTGTCTTCACGACGTTATTAGGGGAGGACCAGAATGCCGACCTTGAAGCAGACACTCTCGTATCTTATCCTGGGCCAGAAGGGGGGAGCGAACAGAATACGGATCATAGACCTTCTGGCGGACAGGCCTTACAACCTGAACCAGCTAGCTGAGATAATGGAGGTCAATTACCGAACAGTAAGGCATCACATCGATGTTCTTGTCAAAGCGGAGCTGGCGAGCTCATCAAAAGCTGGTGGAGCTGGAGAGGTCTACTACCTCACGCCGCAGATGGAAAGCAACATGGTGATGTTCAACGAGATAGTAAGGAAGCAGACGGACATGACCGCCGCGCCAGGATTCTTTCATAACGTGGTCGAACAGACAAACCATTCCATCATAATTATGGATGAGAACTCTGAAGTGTTCTTCTGGAACAAAGCATCAGAGGAACTGTACGGATGGACGGACGAGGAGGTCCAGGGAAAGCCCAGTCCCATCTTCACCGATGAAAAGACACTGGACGATCTCCTGGAGAAGGTCGGGTCAGGGGGCAAGGTCGTCAATGTTCAGGCCGAGGCCCAGAGCAAGTCGGGAGAGCGACTGGATGTGAAGCTCTCTTTCGAGTGCGTGGAGGACGAAAACGGGGAGTCTGTTGGCTGTTCAATACTGTCCGAAGACATCACATTGCGTAAGAAGGTAGAGGATGAGTTGGTTCAAAGCGCTGACCTCTACAGGTCATTGTTCGAATCGTCCCCAGATATCCTGTATGTGCTGGACCCAGAGGGAACGATACTGGACGTCAACCCGGAAACGGTGGCAAAGCTCGGATACACCAAGGAAGAACTCGTAGGGAAACACCTGCCAGAGGTCTTCAGTCCGGAGTCGCAGAAGATATTCATGGAGAAGTTCCCAATCCTATTGGAGAAAGGTCACAGCGAAGCTTCGGTCGAACTGGTCAGGAAGGATGGAAGTAGGATCCCAGTGGAATGCAAGGCATCAGCAGCCCGTAACGAGAAAGGGGAGATAGAGAAGATAGTGGTCTCTGAAAGGTCAGTTAAGGAAGAGTGAGTCTATCCCGAGACGCATGTCATCCTAGAATTCCCTCACGTACACAGCACCAGAATCCTTGGCCCCACCAAACAGGTCCTCGTGAGGTGCCCCGATCGCCAGGTCCAGTAGACCGTTGTTGTCGAAATCTCCCACTGCCAAAGAGTATCCGAAGTAGTCATCGCTCTCTTCCAGACCTCCGAGGTAGGATTGCCCCCCGAACCCCATATTGGGAGGATAGAGTCCGCTGAATGATCCGTAGTAGTAATGCACGCCGCCATTGTTCGTGAGACCTGAGTAGTCATCGTAGGGGATGCCCACTGCGAGATCGTCATATCCGTCCCCGTCGAAATCACCAGCACCGAGCGCCCACCCGTACTTGTCGTCGGTCATGCTGGGTTGACCGTACATCAGGCTCCAATCCAACCGCACCCAGTCAGTTGGGAACAGCCCGCTGGGCGAACCGTAGAAGATCGTCACCGCACCCGCGTTGACCGTGCTACCGAAGTCCTCGTAAGGGATACCGACGGCCAAATCATCGTAGCCATCGTTATCGAAGTCGCCACTGGCGAGCGAGTAGCCGAATGCATCGTAGGGTTCGACCAGACCGCCCCCGAGACCTTCACCAAGAACCAACCAGTTCTCCGGATACAGGCCCGAGGATGAACCATAGAGAATGGTGACGTGCCCTGCATTCGGAATGCCACCCTGATCCTCGTGAGGATGTCCTATCACCAGATCGTCGTACGGGTCTCCGTTGAAGTTCCCAGAGCTCAGGGTGTAACCGTACCTGTCGCCCTCCTCGACGACCCCACCAGAGTCCTCGTTGTCGAACGACTCCCAGTCTGCCGAATCCAGGTACAAGAGGCCGTTGCTTGAGCCGTAAAAGACGTCCACCTTGCCAGAGTCTGGTTCAGAGAAGTAGTTCTCGTAGGGTCTGGAGACCGCAAGATCATCGTACGCGTCGCCGTCGAAGTTGCCTGTGGTGAGTGCCCAGCCGAACTTGTCCCCCTGACTGTGCAGACCCGAGGAATGTTCCTGGTCGAGCCGTTCCCACTTGGCGGAGCCGCCCTTCAATAGACCCCAAGTACTTCCGTACAGGATGTTCACGACGCCAGTGTCCACCACTCCCGCGAAGTCCTCATACGGGACCCCGATTGCCAGGTCGTCATACGAGTCGCCGTTGAAGTCCCCGGTGGCAAGAGACCAACCGAACTTGTCAGAGCTTTCGGAGACCGCACCCACGTGTTGCTGTGTGATGATTTCTGAATAGGCTGGGCGAAGCCCGAGGTATGAACCGTAGAAAACCATGACAACGCCAGTACTGACAGCCCCCGAGTAGGTTTCGAATGGGACGCTGACAGCGAGGTCGTGGTATGCGTCGCCGTTGAAGTTCCCCGATGCAATGACCCTGCCGAAGTTGTCGTAGCTCTCATCCCATCCGCCCGTCATTGCCTGTGTCAGGTGGCTGAGACCCACTGAGAGCCATGCCCTGTGGACATTGCGACAGTTCCAGTCAGATAGGGCAACGGGGGTCGACTTGAGTGCATCGCATGCCTTCATCATGACGTCCCGGTACTCTTGGTAAGTGGCGGTTGATGTCAGACCGACATCAAGCAGAGTGGCGAAGACCAGTTGTTCCGCCTTTGGAACTCCCATTCCATATACAGTTACGCCGTAATGGGTATCCCCATCGGCTATCAGATAGGCCACCTTGTTCGCCACTCCGTTGTTGCTGTGGACGAAGCAGTTGTCATTGGTCTTTCCGCAAGGATCTATCGCAATGTTCAGCGTGCCCATGGAATCTGGGTGACCATGGAGTGTCGGGTCCGAGAGGTCGCGTATGACACCACTGGAAGGGAGATTCCCGAACATATCCAGTCCCATCTGCCAATTGCAGCCGAGCTGACAGTTCAGGTACTCAGCGAAGATATCCGCATGGGCTTCGTTGAGAGCCCCAGAGTGGCCCGCGTATACGAGCCCACCGGCGCTCATCTGTACAACTCCGTGGCCGAACTCGTGGGACACAATGTCCTGCGTGATCATACCAGCGTTGAAAACGGCGTCATCTGGTCCACAGCTCCAGCACGCATTGTTGGCGCTCATGTTCACGTGATAGTAATTGGCTCTCCCGATCATGGCCATTCCATTGTTGTCGAGGCTGTCCCATCCGAACTTGTCCTTGAGATAGGAGTGGAAGAGGAATCCAAAGGTATTCAGATTGAGCACCTCATCAGGAGGGGTCCCTGGCCTGTCCTTTGTACCGTTCACGTACCAGAGTATGTCATCCGTGCGATTTGCCGTGTTGATGGCATCATATGTCTCTGAGGGATAGGTGAAGGACTTGGCCTCGTCCCATAGTGTGAGGATCTCGCCGCTCAGAGCGTCCACGAAGTAAGTCCAGTGGCCGGGGGGACCATGGACACGGACCTCAAGATGCCAAGCGAGATAATTGACGTTCTCAGAATGCCTGTTGATGATTCTAGGGTTGTAAACGACCAGCTCCGATCTCTCGACCGTCAGGCCTCCTATGCTGCCGTACAAACTCTCCTGGTCGGCAACGACGATCGCCTCAGCCTCGCCAGGTCCCAGGATCGGGATGTTGCTGATGCCAATACCTGGAACGAACGTTCCGTGGGTAAATGATACACCGTCACGAATTATGTGCACCAACAGCTCCGCCCCAAAAACGGGAACGCCCATGTAGGTTTGCTGCAGGCGGACGTTGTCCATTGACAATCTACTTGGCTGAATCCCCAGGAACCTGAAGGAATCCTGTCTTTGATCTAACAGGAACAGGTCCCCATAAGTCAGGAGGAAGGCCTCTGCTTTGTCTCGTGGGGTTGTGGCTGACGGGTCTGTCTCCCAGTTTCCCGCTATGAACTCGGGCACGAGAAAACCCTCACCCCAACGAATCTCAACTGGTTCCGAAGAAGCGTTGTCCAAGAGATGGAACGCGGCCAGCTGAACGGGGTCGATCTCCATGATTGGTTCCACTGAATTCCATAGGACGTTAATCACCGGACGCATCATCCATCCCTTGCCCGGGGAGTAATGCACGGATCGATTGACATCGAAATCAAGCAGCAGGTTGGTCACCTTCCCAGGAAATATGGGAGCAGGGGGTGCGAGGTTGATCTTCACACCGCTCTTGTCTGCCGAGGGAATCGTGATGGGTTGGACCTCATCATCGACGACGCACTCCGCAGATGAAAGCGTCAACCTGAACTGCGTGTAGTCCCCTGGTGAGAGATCGCCCACGGCAATTATCTGAGAGATGTCTTGCAGTTCAAGAAGGTCAACCTCTGAGATCTGGGGCGTCAACACCAACCAACCTGTGGCGTTACTGTGGACCTCCACGCTCGAAATCCGTATGACAAGGTTCTGCAAATCGTCCAGAGGGGCATCCATAAGGAAGACCTGTAGAAGCCCGACGGCCTCCGTGGAGGTCTCGGTATCTTCACCAGTTTCTAGCTCGTTAATTGCAGGAGTATCGAACTCCTCTCCTGCATTCGTGTTCAATTGGTCGTTTGACAAAGGAGTCATGAAAGCTGTGGACACGAGGATGAACAATACGATTGCTGGGTACAATACCTTCAGAAGTTTCACTCGATCTACCCCCTCTTCTTCGCACAGAATGAACTTCATAGGTAAAAACGTTTTCGGAGCCAGACCATGATCAACAGGTCGAAGTTTGCACTGCGAGTAGTAGAACATGAAGCGGGTCTGCGGAATTCAACCGCACGGTCGGCCCTCCAACAACATTGAGTCCTTGGGGAAGGATTTTGTTGGGGAGATTACTGAAGCCAACCCGAGGGACCCGCATGTGTTTTCCAAAAATAAAGGAAAGAAAGGGAAGAAGGTTGGTTTTTGGTTTAGGCGTTAGACAACTTTGGCTCAGAAGCCGTAGACGTCCTTGCGGTCTTGTCCTGTCAAGCCACCGTTTCCGTTACCCTCGTTGCCTTCTTCCTGGCCGGGAGCGAAACCCCAGAACTGCATGCCCATACCGTAATGTCCGGTAAGGCGTGACGATGCTGAGTGGGCGTGTTCTACGTCATCGCCGCCCCC
>JAUVGH010000028.1 GCA_030593885.1 Methanomassiliicoccales archaeon | reverse complement strand
CACCCAAGACTCATTCCCGGATTGGTTGCCTGCTGTCTACACTCTTTTTGGTTGGGGTTCGAAATTGACGGTGGAGAGCTTCGTTCCGGGGGAGAAGATCCTGATTAGGACGCACGGGAACTTCGAGGTGTCCGAGAATGGCATCGATGGGGTTCCCACATGTGATTTCACCCGAGGTATTTTCGCAGGCCTGGGAAAGGGCCTTTCGTCGAATATGGACAGCGAGTCGATCGAGACCAAGTGCGAGTCCAGGGGGGACGAATACTGCCAGTTCGAGGTCAACTTCTTCCCCAGGACAATGATGTAGGAGGCAAAAACTAGGATGTTAGAAGTTCTGAAGACCCATGTGGAAGGTTTCGATGAAGCGCTGGGGGGCGGAGTCCCGAAAGGGTCGGTGGTCCTGGTGGAGGGCGAACCCGGGTCCATGAAATCCACCTTCATCTACAACATCCTCCACGGTTGTGCCTCCAAAGATGGCAGGGATTGTCTTTACAGTACGCTCGAGCACAGGAAGGTCAGCCTAGAGGCTCAGATGGAGACTATGGGCTATGAGAAGGAGGAAGCCTTCGGAAGACTGGCCATTATGGACGTCGTCGAACACAGGAAGCAGCTGGAGACTTTGTCGGGCGACAAGATATGGTTGGATTTCCTGAAGAAGTGTGTTGAGATGAGGCGAGATGTGGGCAATATCGACGTCGTTGCCATTGACTCTCTGGACGCCCTCGAAGCCTTGAGCGATTTTGGGGATCGCAGGATTATGATATACACACTCTTTGAATGGTTGAGGGATTGCGAGTTCACTACTTTCTTGGTTGCTGAGACTGGTCCCGAGTTCATACTTCACGGTCATGAGATTATTCCGCAGAAGAACGACGCCGAGTATCTGGCGGACGCCATCATCTCACTGGAGATGAAGAGGATGGATGACCACGAGGTCCAAAGACGGGTCAGGTGTGTGAAGATGCGTAAGCAGAACCACGAAACAGCAAACTTTGCCATGATGTTCGACAAAGGCTCGTTCAAGGTGGCAAAGGCGGTGAGCGTCTAGAGGTGTTTGAAATGGAAGAAGAGATGATATGTGAGAACTGCGGCTCCTCAATGGAAGAGATGAGTTCACACTGTCCCACTTGCGAAGCACCAGTTGATTCCGGAAAACCCAAGAAGAAGAGATTCGGGAGGCTTTCTTTGGCGAGGCTCTATTCAGGTGGGAACAAAGCAGAGATGCCCGAAACTGAAGCTTCTTCAGAACCTATCGAACGAGATGTCCAACCAGACTATCATCCAGAGGAAATCGTTAGCTCAGCCGAAGGGCTTGGGAATGACCCCCAAGATGCCATTCCACATCGGGACGTTCAAGAGGTCAATGGGACCGTTCCCAGAGATTCTCATGAAGACGTCGTGCCATCTGAATCAGCGGCCCAAGCCGAAGCTATGCTCGAATCGATGGAAGAGGACATGCCGGATGGGGAAGAGGATGAGAAGATCCACCAGCTTCAGAACATTCTCAGTGGAATGGCAACTCCTGACGTTGAAGGTGAGAGCATCGACCTGGATGTGGAAACGGATCCGGACAGGATGTCGGCCGTACCTGTTAGGGCAAGGTCGATGAAGGTTGGCGCCCCCTCTCAGAGAATCCAGACATTTGTGGACGGCTTTGACGAACTACTTGGTGGAGGGATCCCCGATGGCAGTATCGTCCTATTGGCCGGAGAAGCGGGGTCAATGAAGTCCTCACTGGCATACTACATTCTGTACCACAATATCCTCTCCGGTGGTGCCAAGTGCCTTTACGTCACCTTGGAGCAGACACTTGAGAGCCTTCTCGGCCAGATGTACTCGTTGGGAATGAACCCCGAGCTAACGCAGGACTTCCTCAGGGTGTTCGATTTGGGCTACATAAGAAAGCACATTCCCAAATCAAAGAAGGACTGGTTCGAGATGTTCTCGGAGAACGTCAACAACATTAGGGAGACACGGGGCTTCGACATCATTGTCATCGATTCCTTGGAAGCGCTTGAGGTTCTTGCCAATTTCAAGAACCGCAGGACGGACTTGTTCAGACTCTTTGAGTGGTTGAGGGATATGGAGGCGACTTCGTTCCTCATCACGGAAAGGTCCGAATGTCCATTCGGACAGCACCTTTCACATCCAAATAACGAAGAAGGGTTCCTTGCGGATGGTATCTTCAGTCTCGCCCTGCATCCCACCAGCGCCATCGATGTGCAACGTAGGATCAGATGTGTCAAGATGAGGGGTGCCAAACATGAGACCGGGTACCTCTCCTTGATGTGGGACGAAGGACGGTTCAAGGTCACAAAAGCGATAGGAAGGTGATGCAGGAATGGGAAATGGCAGAACAAAGACGTATGTGGATGGCTTCGACGAGGCGTTGGGCGGGGGAATTCCAGGCAATAAGATAGTGCTCATCAAAGGGTCTACTGGCACCATGAAGTCCTCTCTGGCCTATTACATCCTCTCAAAGAACGCAAGTGCCGGCAAGAACTCTCTATACATCACATTCGAGCAGGACAGAAAGAGTCTGGAGCAGCAGATGTCTTCACTTGGTTTTGTGGACACCAAGGGCGAGAATCTGTTACACATCTTTGATTTGAGCAAGGGAAAGGAGAGACTTGAGGAGCTTTCCGAAAAGATCAGGAAGATGGAAGAGGATGGGAGCGTTTCATCCCAAGGCGGTAAGAGGCAGGATCTCGTGATGTCCCTCCTGAGGAGGAAGATCGATGAGATGAGGGACCGAATGGGGTTCGAACTTGTCGTGATCGATTCACTTGACGGCCTGCATCTTGTGATGAATCCAGAGAATGCCAGGGTCTCCATGTTCGAGTTCTTCGAGTGGATAAGGAATGCCGGTCTCACCTGTCTGGTGGTGTGCGAGGAATCGCTGGAATCCTCAGACCCGAAAGGACCCGAGATCCATTACGAGGACTTCCTTGCTGACGGTATCATCGAGCTGAGAATGGAACCCATCAACAACATTGACATTCAGAGGAGAATCCGGTGCGTCAAGATGAGGGGGACCAATCACAGCACTGACTATTACTCGTTCTTCTACGATGGGAGCGGGTTCGAGATCGCTAAGGCGATATCCACTTAGGAGGGGTGCATTGATCAAGAGGAAAGTGGTCAGCTGGATGGTCAGGGGCTCCATAATATTCCTGATATCTGGCGGTGTGATGGCCTTGTTCTGGTACCACGAACTACTTTACCGGTACGGGTTGCTGTCCTTGTTCGTCTTCGGAGGGCTGGGCATTGCGGCATTGATCGCGACGGTCAGTTGGCTGACTCGTCCTTACAAGTCTCTGAGGATGAGAGGGAAGAGATCGTTCTACTTCCCTCTAGAAGACCTGACCAAGGTCGTTTTCGGGACAATCTCGATGATCTCCATCCCGATTGATGATGAGAAGCCCCCAGGCCAGGGCTCTCTATGTGTGGCTAGAGTGGACAGGGGAAAGAGGGCTCCGTTTGCCAACGTCACGATCAAGGATGTTAATCGGGCTATCGTTTCGGACATCGAAGATGAGGACCTGTCAAGAATGGGATTCTCTGACATCGACGAACTTCAGACACAAGCCCAGGAATCGGGCGTGACGTTTTCCGATGACCTCGAGGTGTATCTTGTGGAGTTCGAGGTCCTGGAAAAGGGGAGGTTCTGACCTTGGACGGCCTTGCGTATTTCCTCGTGTTGGTGATGTTCATCGCAAGTTTGGTTCTCCTGCTGTTGGGCATTATCATTCTGAAGAAAAGGGGATTGCGGTCGGTATTTGCGGCCTTGATGACCGCTTTCCTGATCGTGAACTTCTGCTGGCTTTTCGGGCCTGGGGGGTTCCTCGGAATCGAGCCATCATTCTACTCGCTCCTCGGTGGGTCAGCCACTATACTGACCTTCCCGTTGGCGACATTCTTGATTCTGGCGTTCCTCCATCCTAGGAACCTGGTCAAACAGGTTTCGACGTTCTCTCTTCTGATGATTCCAGCGGTCGTACTTGGATCTTGGGCTTCTCAGGTCGGTGTGGGCGCGAGCCAGGTATATGAGATTCAATATGTTTACCTCTTCGTCATTCTATGTATCTGTCTGGGGCTTGTGGAGTCCATATGGGGATGGTTGGGTTCCCGTACCGTGAGGAACCAGTGTTATCTTTTCATTCTTGCATTCCTTGTCCTTCTTGCCACAGGACCTCTGTATGATTACGAACTGGAGATGTTGGGATTCTGGGGATTGCGGGGAGCAAGTCTTGGCGCCCCAATCGTTGGTGCCTTCATCCTGGCACCCCTCGTACTGGCGAACCCGATGCCATTCGTGAAAACGCCGTACCTTACAATCACCAAGTCCAGACCGACCTACGATCTCCAACATGGGACGTGCTACGGGATTTCCGAGAAGAGGTCCAAATACTGCTACACTCTCTTCAAGGACCTTTCGGATTCCGGATATCCGACCATGGTCCTGACCTCATCAGACCCAGGCAGACTGAGAATGGATCTAGGGCTCATCGGTTCAACAGTCATAGGAATGACTTCGAGGGACACCTCTAAGACATTGAAGGCGACCAATCTCGGCCGGGTCCTTTTCACGCTGACCGATTTCGCGGAGAAGAACAGGAAGCCTGTCATGCTGGTCGACTGCCTTCACTACATGCTCAGTAACAACGATACTATGGATGTCGCGGAACTCATCCAGAAACTGATGGAACCCATTGAACGGAACGATGGTGTCCTCATAATTTCCTTCTCCTTGATGACCAAGGAAGAGAAAGAGACCTTGCAGGGTCTTGGTGTGGTGCATTTTCAAATGCCTCCCCCTGAGGATGTCATATCACGGATACTTACCGCCCATCTGGGGGATTTGTCCGAATATCTTCTCAAGCTCTCATGCAGGATGATGAACAAGAAAGCCCGTGACTTCACTGTTGAGGACATTCCAGAATTGTCGTCGATCCTGGCCCATAGCATGAGGGCCTTGGGGAACGCAACCAAGGAGGAAGCAATTCTCAAGAATTGGGAGCGTCAGGTCATTGGTCTCAGGCAATCGTTGGCCTCATTCCAGAACGCGCCAATAGCCTTTCTCTCCTCTGACGGATGGATGGACCGGGACCCGTTGGATTGGATGAAGAAGCCTAGAAGGAAGAAGCCCAAGATGAGAATGGTGGCAGGCGAGGCTGTAACCCCGAAAGCTCTGGGAACAACATACAAAAAGGTGAGCCTTCACGATGAGGTGTCCGGCGTGTTTGCTGATTCGCTCGGGGATTTCGGTAGCGACCTGCTGAGGATGGAATGTGCAAGTCTGGGGATCGAACCCAAGACGATGACTAAGGAGGATGTTGAAATGCTGGCCGACAGTGCGGCCACAACCCTCTCTGAGATGGGCGGGTTTGTTAACGTTGAATCTGCCAACGGATCCTTGAAGGTGACAGCAGAGAATCTGAAGAAAGGTTTGGGAAGAATTCCCAGGAGACGGTAGAATGGTATCCAGAATAAAGACGTATGTGGGTGGTTATGACGTGAACCTTGGTGGCGGAATTCCAGAAGGCCATGCCGTATTGTTGGCCGGGGCGCCCGGGACGATGAAATCCTCTCTCGCCTATTCGATACTCTACAACAATTCCAAGAGAGAAGGTCGACGGACTCTTTTCATCTCTCTCGAGCAGAGCAAGGATAGCCTCGAGGACCAGATGGAGTCCCTCCAGATGGAACGGAAAGAGGTCAAGGACGCCTTGGCGATACTTGACCTGGCCACAATGAGGATAAAGATCGGGAACCTCCGTGGCGAGACCATGATGAACATGCTCAAAATGTACGTGGAGAGCATAAGGCGCAGCTTCGACTACGACATGCTGGTCCTGGATTCACTGGATGCACTTCAGGTCCTTGCCGACTTCGAGGACTTCAAGATGGAGTACTTCAATTTGTTCAAGTGGTTGAGGGGTCTTGAGGTGACCTCGATTCTGATTTCTGAACTGCCATATCCTAGTCCTGAACTGGGATTTCACTTCGACGATCTGAAGGGGGACAAGAAGAGCTTCCTAGCCGATGGCATAATACATCTGACCATGGATCAGACAAGTCCGATCGAAACTCAAAGGAGGATAAGGTGCGTCAAGATGAGAGGGACGGAGCACGAGACCGGTTACTTTGCGTTCGAATTCGACACTGGCAATTTCTCAGCCACTAGAGCTGTTACTTAGGACTGATTGCTCATCAATCCCTTGCTTGCGTAGCCTGTCTGCAATTGCACTGATCTTCTCACCAAGTAGGAATCTCAAGAACACTCCCAAGATCATGAACACAACCGAGGATGCCTATGCGGCTATGATAAAGAGGGAAAGGACCCGTGGGAGAAGACGCTGAAGTCCATCCAGTCCTGCAGGCTTCCTTCTAGTTTTTTGTTTGGTATCTTGCAGTTTGTCATTATCAGACTAAGTAACATAATCGAAAGATTTATTTTCTATTGAATAACGTTCGTTTCGAGGCTTAAGGGATCCATGAGGAAAAACGGAGGAAGAGAGGATCGAATCCCTATGTCGCGTGAGGGCGACACACCCAAAACAGGCATACCCAATCCTCCTACACTCTCTTCCTCCAAACTGGGAGGTACAGACTCCGAAATGCTCTCCCTGGCCTCCGGGTGCCCAATCACCTTGATGAGCGTATCTAGAAAGATGGACATTCCATTCGTCGAGTGCTTGTCCAGGGCAGAGAAGCTGGAGGAAATGGGACTCCTGGAGAGATTGGAAGGACCTTCGCGTCCCAGGGGGCTACTCCTTTATCTAGCGACACGGGGCAAGCTTTAGTGCAATCCCGAGATACTGCAGCCGAGTTCTATGACGGCGGACATTCTCCGTGCGAGCCTCCTCATTGCATGACGTTCGAACATCTGCTGAGTGCGAAAGCCTTGTGTCCAGACCCACAGAGACACATCTATGCTTTGGCTTGGATCTTCTTCTCATGATCCAAATATCTTTTCATCGCGTAGGTGCTGAATCCAAAATGGTCCATCAACGCTTCGCACGGCTTACAGACCAGAACAACGTTAGGTTCGTTCGGGGGACCATCGTAAACAGTGTAGTTGGTGGCATTGTTCCCCACCCATCGCGCTTTCTTCCCACACACATCACAAGGTACGGCTTCATTCTCTGCAGGCCAAGGCATAGCATCACCCCAAATCTGAGATGAGAGATTATGTCCAATCAGAGCTCATAATGGTTTCTGGCAAAAAACCATAATTGAGAAGGTTGAACGTTTGACGGCCATATGATTCATTCTGACAAGGAAATGTTGAAGAGCGCGTATGAGAAGCACAAGCCGAAGCTCTAGCTTGGAGTGAACGCATATTTCTTCTGTGACCTCTTCTCATCTCTCAAGGTATGCCTCATCTGATTTCATGTTGACAATCAGATTGAATTCTGTCTCCTTCAAGAAATCTCTTCCCAGAAGGCTCACTAGTCGTGGAGTAATATCTTGCCCTTTCCTCCTCACTGTAGGGTTCTTGTAGATTATCATGTCAGCTTTGTGGAATATCTCCAACCCATCATCGCTCTCGAAGAAGAGTATTACTTCTGGCAGATTCCATCCAAGTGCTGATCCGCCGATTCCAAAAATGGGCACATGACTTCGAGTCAGACCACTAGTCTCAATCTCCAGCCTTCTTCCATCTTCACTACTCAACAGACTTTTAGGAGAACCAGTATCGACAATGAAAGAGACCTCACCTGCACTCTTTAGAGAGGGGCACTTCAAATGGGCATCAACCGTCAGACCGTTACTCACAATACCTAAATTGATTCTCAAGCAATCCCCCCAACCTCGGAAAAGAGAAGTCGTTAAAGAACCAATATGACCTCTTCTGATGGAATGAATTCAATTGTCACTTCTGACATATCGTATCTACCTTTCAGTCTGTTGAAGAGTGAGTCGAAATCAGCATCTGAACCAACTACTTTCCTATTATGGACTGCTATGTATTGGTCAGGGAACTTCGCTCTCATCTTCATAATGTTCTTCGATATCCAGAACGTACTCTTTCGAAAGCCTCTGAGTTGTTTGAGAATCGCTTTCTCGTCAAACTCGACATCTATCATTTCGCTCGTAATGGATTTCACCTCCGAACTGGGGTCTCTGGATACCCTGTATATCTCTGATTATTTTGTCGGATATATAAGTTGTTTGGGTTATTATCCAATCTGAGATTTCCGACACTAATCCCTCCGAGTGCTTGTTCCTCCTCCTCCAAGACCCCTGGCAATGGCCTGACGACCTTGACCATTGTATAGTGAAGCGAAAGGAACTTTAAAAACCTTACGGGTTCTTGGGAGACCGCCCACCACTCTCGCAACGCTGACGGCAAAGCAAGTGCGAGGGTTGGGATTTGAACCCAAGGACCTCTACAGGACCAGGCCCTCAACCTGGCGCCGTTGACCATGCTTGGCTACCCTCGCGTTTGAGCGCTGAGGGGGAGATTTTCGAACCTTTTCATAAGGTTTTTCGAACTCCCGCGGTGCAGAACACCACCGACTATCTTGGATGAGATCTCTCAAGGCCGGCGCCTTGGTCCGGGCTTAGCTACCTCAGCGCAGACCAACTAAAACGATTTGCTGTTATTGAAGTTATCGGGTTTGTGGGTGGTCATTCCTGGAAGAGCGTCAGTACATCCAACTCGAAGGCGGCGGTCGGGTTGGCTAGCTCATAGTGGGTTATCAGTTCGGGATCCAGCTCTCCGAAGACACCTATTCCTTTGCCATCCTTGACGGCAGTTGCGCAGCGACCGCTCAGGAACCTCGCGTCCTTCTTGGCCTTGATCTCGTTATCCAAGCCAACATCTCTCAATACCGACTCGACCACGGACTTCATCTCCGTGAAGCTGGCCTTCGCATGACATGATATTCCCGCCAGTTTCCTGGCGTTCTTTCCCTTTGTGACCACGTCGCCCACCTCGAAGATCCGCTGCGGGAGCTCGTGATGCTTGTTGGCCTTCAACACGTGCAGCAATGAAGGTATGATCGTGGCCCTGAGGCAGGTGTGGTCCACGGTGATGGGATTCCTGACCTTGGTGATGTCCTCCTCTTCGGTCCCGACCTGTTCCTGGATGCTGGAAAGCGTCAAAGTGGAAACCTCCTGGTACCCGTAGCCCACCATCAAATCGGAAAGCTTGGCGCAGAAGTCGTTCAGAGGCAGCAGAGAACCGAAGGTCAGCTCTTTGGGGAAGTTGTCCTCGACGTTCTCGTAGCCGAAAGCGATGGCCACGTCCTCCGTCAGATCGACCGGGTGCAGCACATCGTTCCTGTATGCGGGTATCTGGACCTCCAGAGCATCTCCTTTGATCTCAACCCCGTACCCCATCCTCTCCAGATGCTTGGCGATCTGCTCCGCGTTCTCAGATATCCCTATCCAGTCATTCGCGTAATCAACCTTGAGCTCTTTCACCGTCGGACTGAAGTCAGGTGTTGTCAGCGTCTTATCGTGGTACTTCACCTCAACAGATTCGAGCTTGGCGCCTCTCTCGGCCAGTGCGGTGGCAATGATGTTCAAAGCAGTGTCACATCCCCCAAGGTCGGTGCCGGTAACGTCCAGGAAAAGGCTCCTCGTCCACTCGGTGACCGTTGTCAGAACACCGTTGATTATGGGTGGGAACGAAAGGACGTCGTCGTTCTTGTCCACTATCAGAGGATACGTGTCCAATCCTTCCAGTATGAACGCGTAGTCGATCCCCTTCTCATGCTTCTGGAGGATCTCGTCCAAGTCCATCATCTCGGTCTTGGCCAACGGAACGAACTTCACGCTCTTAGGGTCCACCGCTTTGTAAGTGTACGGCGGGACGACCTTGTCGAGGTCATGGACACCTATCGAGACCTTGGCCCTCTTTCTCCCCAGCGTCGCATGGAGCTTCTCCTGAACATCCATAAGGGACTTCACCAGATGATTCGTCATCTCGACATTCTTCACGATGCCTGCGACAATGAAAGGTCTCACGTTCTCCACCGATCTGTCGACCTCTATGACGACATCTGATTTCTCGACCGGGTACGTCTTCAGCCCCGTCTCTATTCCGAAGAAACCCCTCAACGCCCTTGCGACACCTTCGACCGAGTACAGGTCGGGCCTGTTGGGGAAGAACTCTATCTCTATCTCGTCGCCCTCGACGCCCTCAATCGAGGCGCCCATCATGGGGACCTTCTCAATGAGCTCCTCCAGCGGAATCTCCTTGCCTATGAGGTTTATCAGGTCGTAGTAGTCCAGAGATATGTTTGGCATGGAACCTCTCGTGAAAAGGAGATAAGGGTATATGAAAGTTTATTCTAGATGGATATCGGCAAGAACCTGTGTTATTTGCGGAAGTCAGAGATGCTTCTTTATCTCCATCTCCAGCGTCACTTTGGGCATCGCACCCACTATCTGGTCAGCCAGCTCTCCGTCCTTGAAGACCAGCAGTGTCGGGATGCTCATAACGTGATACCTCATCGATATGGCCTGGTTCTCATCCGTATTGAGCTTACCAAACGCTATCTGCCCTTTGTACTCCTGTGCCAGCTCCTCGACTATCGGAGCTATCATCTTGCACGGACCGCACCACGGCGCCCAGCAATCAATCACCGACACATCGTACTTGTTCACAAAATCATCAAAGCTTGAATCCGTAACCTCGACCGGCCCTGAAGGCCAATCCCCCGAACCTTGTTCTTCAGACATACTCTCCCTCATCCGCTTCAGTTTCTCTTCCCTAATGCGCTCCAGCTCCGGATCGCTCTGCTCGGACATTGCGTATCCATCAAGATATTCTGGGCTAATTAACCTTTGCTTTCATGTATGGCGTTTGCAGATGGCTTCGGATCAGAGAATGGGCCCAAAGAGATTTGAACTCTCGACCTCCCGGTTATCAGCCGGGCGCTCCAACCATGCTAAGCTATGGGCCCGCACCGAAGTGATATGTGACCCTTCATTTAAAATTTGTTTTGCATTCCCCCGTCCGCCAGCGTATGATTATCTTTGATAATAATTGGACAGACACCTATATATTCAGACCCAAAGCTCTGAGCAATTGGTCCAATGGCTCCTTTGGAAACCATAAGACCCAGGCATAGTAATCGAGGATTTGAATCTGTTCCTCCTCCCAGACCTTGATTCGCTATCCATTTGAACGAGTCCCCTCGAGGTAGACCGATGGCAATACCCAGACTTCGAACCGAAGACGGCACAACTTATTGTTCCAGCTGTAACACCAAGGTCGAAGGACTGGCTTCCAACTGTCCCAACTGCGGCAAGTCATTCGACACCAACCAGGATGCAACACGGTGTGCATCTTGCGGCGTTCCCAACCTTCCAGGATCCATTTCCTGCCTGAAGTGCGGAAAGATGTTGAGGGCCGCTACGCCTGAGAAGCAAACTCCTCCACCAGAACCACCCAAGGAGGAACCACAGCCCCCTCCACTTGAGGAGAAGCCAGCCGAAGTCGTCCCAACACCTCCTCCATCCGAACAGATTCACTCTGACCGTCCACAGGAACCTATCGAAGAAGAGAACGAGGAGACGAAGAAGGACTTGGAGGCCACAAAGAGGAGGACACAGAGCCTCTGGGAGCTATCCGAACCGTTCGAGAAGGTCATCAGGTCGCGGAGGAGACGTTTGGCCAAGATAAACTACCTTCTGGAGATGACAAAAGAGAAGCTGGAAGCCCTCGAGGAAGACCAGACTCCTGAGGACGAAGCCGAGAGGGCGAAACTGAAGCATCAGGTCGAAGAGATCATGGGGGAAAAGGAGGAGATCGTCAACATCGAGGAAGGAATCGCCGAGATGGAACGGATTTACAGGAACCTGCTGGCCCTTCAGGAGACCGAGCTGCAGAAGAAACAGGACGCCCTGAGGAGCCGGCTTCAGACATTTGAGGAGAAGGTGGAGGAATGGACCCAGGAGAGGAACGGTTTCAGGTCAAGAGAAGACAACCTGAAGACGAGGGAAACCGAGATCCAGAGGAGATTGCAGGAAATTGAACAGAGGGAACTGGGCATCCTGGGTCGAGAGAAACAGCTCAAGGACAAGATGCGGGACCTTCGAAGGGAAGAGCTGGATATCATGAAGATGAAGTTCACGGGGGATTCATCCTCGCTTCAAACAAAGCGGGGTTGGGTCAAGAAGGGAGACGGCACCGAGGCGGAGGTCGTCCCGGTTGACTCCAGCGGAGGACCAAGTCCCGACCAGGAAGAGATCAATCGAAGGATAAACGAGCTTGAGAAGCAGGTCAAGAAAGCCGTTGAAGAGGGGGAGAATCTCAAGGCGGTCAACGAGACGTTCACCAAGAACCAGGTCGAATTGAAGAGGATTCTGAAGATACTGGACGATCTTCTAGAGAAACTCCCCGACAATGAGATCAAGAAGTTTGCAGATTCAGAGGACTTCAAGCTGTATGAGAAGGTCCTCGAGGAATTCGAGATGTGAGAACATGGGATTGCGAGATAAAGCAAAGAAGTTGGCCCAATCTGCCGGTATCGAAGCCGAAGAAGGAGGAGATGCGGCAGTCGTCAGCGATCACGCTGC
The DNA here is from genome assembly GCA_030593885.1 of Methanomassiliicoccales archaeon. Lineage (GTDB taxonomy): Archaea > Thermoplasmatota > Thermoplasmata > RBG-16-68-12 > SOIM01 > JAGLME01. Next base: position 13,281 of record JAUVGH010000028.1, on the reverse strand, counting down.
ACCACTTCAACCTGTTGCCAGCGAAGAGCTGGAGATGAAGAACAAAGAGCTCGAAGAGGCCCAGAGCAGAATATCCCATCTGGAAGGGGAATTGAGAGAGAAGGAGAAGGAGGTAAGCGAGGCGGCCAGAGGTTCGGAAGACATTGGTGAGCTTCGGATCAAACTGGATTCCCTCGAAAAACAGCTTGAAGAGAAGGAAGGGGAGAGGGCAAAGGTCCAGAGTGCCCTAGAGGAAGCTGAGGTCAAGGCGGGGACCTTGAAGGATCTGGAGGAAGCGAACAAGAAGCTCAGTCAGAATTACCAGAAGTTACAGGAAAAGACTTCCGAAGAGGACGAGGTCAAGCCCCAGGTCTTGAAGGAGCTGGAAGAGAAGACGGCAACTCTCGAGAAGCAGCTTGAGGATCAGAAAGGGGAAAGCGCCAAGGTGGGTGAGCTCGAAGGCAAGGTCCGGGAGCTGGAGGAACAATTAGAGAAGAAGCAGGGGGATGCAGAGGAGGTTTCCAAGGCCCGAATTGCACTGGAGGAAGCTGAGGTCAAGGCGGAGACCTTGAAAGAACTGGAGGAAGCGAACAAGAAGCTCAGTCAGAATTACCAGAAGTTGCAGGAAAAGGCTTCCGAGGAGGCAGAGGTCAAACCTGAGATCTTGAAGGAGCTGGAAGAGAAGGTGACATCCCTCGAAAAGGAGGTCCGGAACGCCCGGGACCAGCTTACAGAGAAGGAGAAGCAGCTTGAGGATCAGAAAGGGGAAAGCGCCAAGGTGGGGGATCTTGAAGGCAAGGTCAAGGACCTTGAGAAACAGCTTGAGAAGAAGGACAAGGAACTGGAAGAGTCTCTCAAGAATATCGAGGGCGAGACCGGGTCATCCAAGGAGTTCAAGAAGACCATCAAAGACCTTGAGAAACAGCTCGAGAAGAAGGACAAGGAGCTCGAGGAGAAGGCAGAAACCGCCAAGAAGTTGGACACTGAAATGGAGCAGATGAAAGAGCTTGAGGACAGGGTCAGCGAATTGGAAAGCGAGCTCGAGAAGAAGGACGTAGAGATCGGAGAGAAGGAGAAGATCGCCGAGGAGAAGGATTCGGAACTTGGGAATCTCAAGGACATGGATAATCGGATAGGTGATCTGGAAGGTGAGCTCAAAGCAAAGGTCCAAGAGTTGGAGAAGAAGGACCAAGAGCTGGATTCCTTGAGAAAGGACAGCGAGATCAAGGATTCAGAACTCGCCAAGAGCGAGGACATGGAAAAGGTCATCAGGGAACTGGAGGACGAGATAAAGAGAAGAGATTCGGAGATCGAGGCCAAGACTGGGGAATTCGCGGACAGAGAGTCAAAGGAGAAAGAAGCCAGTTCGATCAGAATAGGCGAACTCGAGGCCAAGATTGAAACGATGCAACAGGAGCTCGAGGACAAGGAGTTGTTCCTCAAGGAAAAGGACAAGGCACTGGAAAGCAGGACAGCTCAAGGCGCTCAGATCAATGAATTGCAGCAGAAGATTCAGGATATGGAGAAGTCCGTTCGCGAGAAGGACGAGGCTCTATCCGATCATGAAGGCAATCTGAACCGCATTCGGGAGATGGATGGTGAGATTAGCACACTTCAGGGAGAACTTCAGTCCAAGATAACGGAACTGGGGGAAAAGGAATCTGGATTGGAAGCGACTAGGGGCGTTTCACAAGAGCTGGCCGAGGTAAGGAAGTTCCTTTCCAATGAGGAGAAGAAGTCCCAGAGGCTCAAGAAGAGGATCGAGAAACTCACTGGCGATCTGAAGGAGCTCAAGAAGACCTACCAGTCCAACGAGAGCAGGTACGAGAAGGAATCAAAACTGATCAAGAGAGAACGGAACAAGCTCAACAGGGAGAAAGATGCCTTCGAGAAGAAGAAAGGCAGACTTGCCAAGGACCGGAAGGCTCTTGATACCAAATCAAAGTCAACAGGCGAAATGGAAAGCGCGCTCTTGGCAAGGGAGCAGGAGCTTGCTGAGAAGCTGGCCAGTCTGGATTCCATGGAGAAAGGGCTGATCGAGAGGGAGAGAGAATTCAAGGAAGACCAAGAGGAAAAGGCCTCATTCTTCAGGGAGAGGGAGCAGGAGTCTGTCCAGCGCGAGAAGGAGCTGGATGAAAGACGCGGCGAGATAGAGAACCTTCGCAAAGGGATTACGCTCACAGAGGAGGAGATGGGGCAGAAGGAGTCAGAGCTGCTGAAGCGGTGGGAGGGGATCGAGACCGAGGCCAAGAAGGTCCGAACAAAGAAGGAGAGCCTCAGCAAGCAGGAGAAGCGGGTCTTCAGAGAGATGGATAAACTCAAGGTAAAGGAAGATGAGCTGGCCGCACTATCGAGGGAGCTATCTGCAAAAGAGATGAAGCTGCTCCGGGAGGCCAAGCAGCAGGAAAGGGCCCAGACCAGGATTCAGGAGGATTCTCTTGCCTTGGGGGAATGGGAAGAGGAAATGAAGGCCGTCAGGGAGCAGTTGTCTAGCAAAGAGGACGAGGTCCTGCGTAGAGAAGGCGAATTGGACACAGAGGACAACCGGTTGACTCTCCAGAACGCGGATCAGGAGAAGAGGTTCGTGAAGCTCAACGAGTTCCAGGAGAACCTCAATGAGAGGGAATCAGAACTGGACGGACTGGAGCACGATCTTGCTGACGAGAAGGAGAGCATGGACAAGCTCAAACTCACGCTTGACGAGTACAAGGATTTCATCAATGGGGAGAAGGTGGCGATCAGGGAGAGGCAGGATACCCTGGACAACAAAGAAGAAGAGCTTGGGAGAACTGGCGTGGAGCTCGTCCGGAACGCCGAGAAACAGGAAAAGGAGAAGTCCAGGCTGGAGCAATGGAAGAGCGACCTGGATGCGAGAAAGACAGATGTGGACATTCAAGTTAGGGCTTTCAAAAAGGAATCGAAGATCAAGGATGGAGAGTTCACCACACGGGAGACCAGGATAAACTTCCAGACCCAGGAGATCGCTTCAGAGAAAGGCGAGATCGAGGACAGCATCAAGCGCATAAACGCCCTGGAGGGAGAACTTCAGGCCAAGGAGGAGTCCCTTGAGGCCTTGGAGAAGGAAATGACCGACAGGCTGGTGAAAGTGGAAGAGGACGAGGAGTCCCTCAAGGACAGGTCAGACTACTTCGAGGTAAGATGGTCGGAGCTTCTGGAGAGGGAGAATGACCTCAAGACCGAGGAGGAAGAGGTCAGATCGATCCAGAGCAAGTTCACCGTGAGGGAGGAGGACCTCCGTAAGAAGGAGACCCGACTGAGGGACGAGACCACCACGATGAAAGAGGAAAGACTGAATCTTGACGATTCATGGAAACATCTCGCAAGGGACACCAGGAAGCTGGAAACGAAGGAAGCAAGGCTCGGAGAACGAAAGGAAGAATTCAAGGAGCGAACGGCCGCGGCAAAGGAAATGGAAGTGGGCCTGTCCCGCAGCGAGACCGAGCTGAAGGTCATCGCCAAGGAACTGGAAGAGGGGAGAAAGGCCTTGAGCAAGAGAGAAGATGGACTGGCATCGGAAACAGCGGAGATCACCAAGAGGGCCGAGGCCCTCGGGAAGAGGGAAGAGGAGATCGGCATAATTCGTTCCGAATTAGAGGCCAGGGAGCTCAAGTTAGAACAGAGAGGAGAGGAGTTCGCCCGAAGGGAGAAGGAACTGGAGGACCTGAGAGAAAGTTTGCCCCAAAGGCTGAAAGCTGTAGATAGCGAAGAGCAGAACCTGGCCAAGAGGAAGATCGAACTGGACCAGATCAAGTTACTGCTTGACGAGGAGATGGGAGTCAGGGAGAGGAAGAAGGCCGAGCTGGATGACATGGAAGGGGAGCTAGCGGAGATGAAGGAGAACGCAATGTACCTCCTCAATCACGGTCAGAGGATGATGGAGAAGAAGAACGAGGAGATCCTCGAGAGGATCAACACCGCCAACCAGCAGCTGGAGGACCAGAGGGTGGAACTGCAGAAGAAGATGGAGCAGAAGGAAGCCCTCGAAAGGAAGGAGATCGAGCTTATCGAGTTACAGTCCGCACTCTCAAGGAGGGAAAAGGAGTTCAAGGAACGGGAAGCGGCGTTCGAGAAGGAGAAGGGATCGCTGTCAAAGGAGAAGGACGAGATTGATGTTCTCTGGAAGCAGGTCAAGGCCGACATGGAGGATTCCGAAGAAAGGGAGCAGAACGCCGAGATCGTCGTTCAGGCCATGCTGGTCAAGGAACGCGAGGCCATGAAGAGAGGGAAGGAGGAGCAAACCGACCTTGCCCGTGTGCTCAAGAGGAGAGAGAAGACCGTCAAGGAATTGGAAAGGAACCACAAGAAGAATGAGAAGGACTTCAAGGCGATGGAGAAGAGATTGGAGGCCAAGATGAAGGACCTCCAGGGGAAGGAGACCCGGCTGGAAGAGAGGAAGGAGGCCTTTGAGAAGATGAAGGCAAAGCTGGACAAGCTCCTGTAAAGCCGTTTTCCTCATCTGATTTTCCTGCTATTGGCGCTATGTTCAGTTGCGGTATCCCGTTCTCGTGGATGTACGTGAATATCGTCCCTACGAGCGGAATGAACATCAACGAGCTCATGAGATGGTAGACCGTGAATGGTGCCAGCACCGCATATGTGTGGGCGAGGCTCTCCAAAGTATGGGGCCTCAGGAAGTACCAGTAGCCCAGGGTGGTCCAGATATCATAGATCAGTGTCGCGATCAACCCGGTGCCCGTTATCAGTGCTATGGATTTAGTGACGGTGATCACCTTGCCCTTGAGTCGTGTCCCCATCAGCCCGACGAATAGGAATCCGGTCCAGGTGAAGAGCGATATCCCGAGTATGGCCACAATCCCAAACTGGTCCCCGAACCCGAGGAGGTATATCAGAGAGTCCGAAATGGCCATGGTGACAATGGGCACCACAAGTGCGTAGACTCTTCCGAGCAGGGCCCCAGCAAGGAGGGAGACGACGAGAACGGTCTCAAAATTCGCATACTTGATCAAGAGGATCCTTCCCACGACCCCCACGAGTATCAGCGCCAGGGCGAACGCCATCCTGTCAATGGTCTTCATTCTGGGATTTCTCGTGAGCTTCATTCCAGAGTTCCTCCGTTCATATCTGGGGGTCCTCCCATCTCCATTCGACCTGGTCCCCGTCGGACAACCCTCTTCTGTCGGATGATATATCCCCGTAATTCTCATTGACGTAATACTGCCAGAACCTTCCCTGACCGTTCTCCAGGTCGTTGATGGAGTCCACGAAGATGGCGTCATACGGTTCCCAGATCGTGCCCTCGATTTCGAAACCGTTCGTTTCTGCACATTCCTCCAGGAGACGATAGACGGTGTTGTTGGTCGTTCTGTCCATTGAGCAATCGACCGTCCAGCCGTCACCGATCAGCCTGATGCTAACGTCCTCGATCTCGCTTCGCTCAACCGGTTGTCCGATGATGAAGCCTCCCAATAGGGCCAGGCCGAGCACTCCAGCCATAACGATGATACCGAATATGATCGCCTTGTTCCTCTCGCGCATATCCTTCAGGCTCAACTATTCCCCACCTTCCTCATCTGGATGTAGCTGTAAGCAACGGCACTGCCTGTCATGAGCAGAACAAAGGCAAGAGCCGCAATGATCATCAAATCGTTAACCTGGTCAGACCCTGAGGCGATGTGGTCGGAAAACGCGTAAACGTGTCCGTTGTCCGAGGCGATGAAGAGATCGCCGTCCGCGATCACTGGCGATGATAGAATGTAGTTCGTTGGTGAAGGTCTGTAGTTCCAGATTGGACTACCATGGGCGGCATCTAGGCAGTAGACCTGTCCCTCGAGCTCATTCGTGGCGAAGTATACCTTTCCATCCGCAACAACAGGAGAAGATTGTATCGGACCTTCCACCTCGTATTCCCAAAGAAGGGTCCCATCCATCCGGTACGCCAAGAGCTTACCGAACTGGCCGAGCAGACCCGTGCCCACGAACAGTTCATCATCTGACACCGCCGGGGATGAGGTGCTCTCACCGATCTGCTTCTTCCAGTTCAGAGTTCCGTCGGTTCCAACTGAGTACAGGTTTCCATCCCAGCTTGTGAAGAATATGTTCTCATCATTGACGGTCGGGGAGGACATCACCCTCTCGTCCGTATCGAACATCCACAGGAAGCTGCCATTAGTGGCGGACAAGGCCAGCAGGCCGTGCGGAGCGTCGAAGCTCATGCCGTGGTCGACCGCGGTCCCGGCTATGCCAACGTACAGAACACCATCCTGAATCGCGGGGGATGAAGCGTAGACCGAGGCGGTCTCGTATTCCCATATGATCGAACCGGTCTCGATGTCCAGTGACACCACAGAGGCGTCTCCGCCAATCTCGTTGAACGTCCCGATGAAGACTCGATGGTTCCACACTTTGGGGGAGGAGGTGATTGATTGACGCCAGGGATTGGGCTGGACCATGGTTTTCCACACAACGTTCCCATTCTCCGCATTCAGACAGTAGACCCTTCCGTCCGCTGCCCCGACCAGAACCTTCCCGTCATACAGTGCCGGAGAGGACATGCCCTTGATGGTGAGTTTGCTCCAGATCACTTCGCCGGTCTCCTGGTCCAGTGCATGGAAGCCGTTGGTTCCTGTGATGAAGACCTTTCCCCACCCGACAGCAGCAGATGAATCGATTTCGAGCTTCTGGGAGTCAAAGTCCCATTTCACTCTCCCCCTTTCGGGAGCCGCGCTCGTTGAACTGCCCTGGTTGTTGAGAGTGTTTCTGAACATGATGCTGGGATGATCGTTCTCCGGAGTGGGAACCGGCAAGGGACTTGACCAGTCAGGATAGTCCATCTCACAGTAGAGCGCAATGGACTCCCCATCTTCCAACAGATAATCGCTCTGACCAACAGGAGCCATGCCCCACGTCACGTTCTCCGAGATCCAGAAGTAGAAATGCCAATAGTGTGGAAACGAACAGTCCCGTTCACCTATCTTCTTGATCATGACCCCAAATGAGAACCACTCCACTTCCATTTCCAGGCCCAGTTCCTCCACCGCTCTCTCAGTGAAGTTGAACGCGGTCCTGTTCTCGCCTATCTCCAGTTCCGCCCAGTAGTACTCCCCGTTGCCCATGTCGATGAGCAGGGATGCCTCCTCCGTGGACGCCATTCCATGCATTGGCTGAAGAGAGAATGCCAACATTGCGGCGATGCTCAGAGTGATTGCCGTTCCGATGAGTCTCTTCGTGTTCATGTTCCCCCTGTCCCTAGGTATAGTAAGCTTTATCTACTTTTCAAGTATACTTGAATGCAGTAAAATAGACTTGCAATTACTTAAACCTTCGTCTATGGCCGGTGTAGCAAATGAAACTGTTGCGCGATCTGAAGGAGACGACCAAGCTCCTGATACTCCTGGAGATAGTGAATGTGCGGCCAAGGGCGCTACAAACGATCTCCTCCAAACTGGGCATTACCGTTCAGGGCATGTCCGATTACGTCAGGGGCATGACGGAAGAGGGACTGGTCAAGAAGATAAGCGGAGAGTATCGGGCCACGAAGAAAGGCGTTGATTTGCTCGAAAGCCGAATGTTCGAGCTGAAGGAGTTCGTGGATTCGTCCATAAGGCAACTTGAGATCATCGATATTTGCGGGGCCATTGCCGGGAATGATGTCAGGAAGGATGAAGAGGTCGGACTGTTCATGGAGGATGGGGTGCTCGTGGCTTATTCTGGCCGGGACTCTCCTTCCAGAGGCACCGCGATGAACGATTCCCGGAAAGGAGAGGATGTGGCAGTGAAGGATCCGAGCGGGATGGTATCACTCAGGCCGGGCAGGATAACAGTCCTTCAGATTCCCTCTCTTCAAGATGGAGGAACACACAAGGTCTCAATCACGGACGCAAGAAAGGTGCTCAAAGGACTTCAGTACGACAGAGTAGCTATCATGGACGTTGTCTCCCGTGCCTTGCTGAACGCACTGGACATCAAGCTGGACTTCGATTTCGCTCCCCTTCCATCTTCCTTTGAAGCCGCGCAGAAGGGCATGGATGTGGTTATCATCGCATCTGGGGAGACGGTGCCCGTGGTCATTTCGGAATTGGAGGCGGAGAACAGAACGCTGGAGGACCCGATCCAGTACGAAGTGAAGACCTTGGCCTAGGCCTTGGACTCGTGAACAGTGCACAAAAGGTTATATTATACATCATAATCTGTTCCTCGTGGTCCTATGAAAGCTGTTATTCTAGCTGCTGGAAAGGGTACCCGGCTCGACCCGTTCACGGTATCGCAACCCAAGGTCATGATAGACGTGGCCAATCGCCCCATCCTGGAGTATGTGGTGGAGTCACTGGTCAAGAACGCCATCAGGGATATCGTCATGGTCGTCGGCTACAAGAAGGAGAAGATTATGAGCCACTTCGAGGATGGAGGAGATTTCGATGCACACATCGAGTACGTCACCCAGGACAAGCAACTTGGGACCGCACACGCTCTGTTCTTTGCTAAGAACCTGATGGATGAAGAGTTCATCATGCTCCCAGGGGACAACATCATAGATCCCACAACCATCGCCGACCTGCTGGAGAAGAAGAAGGGCATATCCATAGTCATCACCGAGAGCGAACATCCTTCGAAGTACGGCGTTGTGGAGCTCTCCAAGGGCGTCATCAAGGAGTATGTGGAGAAGCCAGTCGAGGAAGCGGGCAATCTCATCAGCACCGCAATCTGCAGTTTCGAACCTTCAATATTCGACATTTTGGCTCCTCTAATGGACGAAGGCAAGTACGACATCACCGACCTGATCCAGACCGTGGTCGCCAAGGAGACCGTGCAGGGTATCTTCACTTCCGGGATGTGGGCGGACGCGGTCTATCCGTGGGACCTGCTGAAGGTTAACTCACTGGCGCTCAACAGGATAACGGGGGAGAAGGCCGGGACGGTGGAGAGGGGCGCCACCATCAACGGCCCCGTCTCGGTTGGGGAAGGTTCGGTCATCAAGTCAGGCAGCTACATCGCAGGGCCAGTTGTGATAGGGAAAGGTTGTGAGATCGGGCCAAATGTCACCATCAACCCGTCCACCAGCATAGGGCACAACGTCAGGATCGCACCCTTCAGCCTGGTCGAGCACAGCGTGGTCATGAGCGACACAAGTCTCGGGCCACATTCATACCTCTCGAACTCGGTCATCGGACCTGGATGCCAGTTCTCTTCAAGATTCACCGCCAGCAGCGGACCGACCATTTTCATTCTGGAAGGAGAGCAGCATGAACTAGCGAGCGTGGGCACGTTCATAGGAGAGGATTCTGTCATAGACAGCGGCGTGGTGGCGGAGCCTGGTTCCATAATCGGGGCCAGTTCCAGGGTTCAATCCCAGGCCGTTCTGAGCGGGAAGCTTCCCAACAAGAGCATAGTGATCTAGCATGTGTGGCATTGTAGGGTATACTGGTTATCGAAGGGCCCAACCGATTCTTCTCAACTCCCTCAAGAAGCTGGAGTACAGGGGATACGATTCTGCCGGGGTGGCTATCATCGACAAGGAGATGGTCATCCACAAGGACAAGGGTGAGATCGCCGTATTGGTGGAACACCTTCCGAAGATCGAAGGCTCTGTCGGGATTGCTCATACCCGGTGGGCGACGCACGGCAAGCCAAGCCAGATTAATGCACACCCGTTCACGGACTGCAAGAAGATGATTGCGCTGATCCACAACGGTATCGTGGAGAACTACCTCGACATCAAGGAGAAGCTGCTGGAAGAAGGCCACGAGTTCAAATCCGATACGGACACCGAGGTCGTCGTCCATCTATTGGAGAAGTACTACGAGGGCGACCTGGAGAAGGCCATGCTGAAGACCCTCAAGGAGATTGAGGGATCCTACGCATTCGTGGCCATCAGTGCCGAGGAGAAGGGTAAGATAGTCGTTGCCAGGAAAGAGAGCCCGTTGATCTTGGGCAAGGGGAACGACGAGAACTTCATCGCTTCGGACATTCCAGCACTGCTGAAGGAGACCAACAGGATTACCAACCTGCACGACGGAGAAGTGGCCACCATCACACCCAAGTCCATAAGGGTCGTCGATATGGAAGGGAACGAGATCTCAAAGGAATGGAAGACCATAACCTGGAATGTCGAGGACGCTGAACGCGGCGGCTACGAACACTTCATGTTGAAAGAGATATACGAAGCACCGAGCACGATCCACAATACGATTCTGGGAAGGATGTCAGCTCTGGACCTGGGTCCGCCTTTGGGTGACGATTTCTCGGCCATCAAGATGGTCGCATGCGGGACCTCCTACTATGCTGCTATGGCGGGGAAGTACATTCTTGAGGAGATCGCAGGGATCCCCACCACGGTTGAATTGGCATCCGAATACAGGTACTCCTCCCGGGCCCACGAGAGGCCTTTGACGATTCTTATCAGCCAGAGCGGGGAGACGCTGGACACCTTGGGGGCCGCCAGAGAGGCGAAGCAGAGGGGCTGTCCGCTTCTCGCCATCACCAACTACATGGGCAGTTCACTGGCAAGGACGGTCGGAGAGAATAGGGTCTTCTATACCAGAGCAGGGATCGAGATCGGCGTCGCCGCCACCAAGACCTTTGTCGCCCAGCTCATCGCGCTTTATCTCATTGCTCTTCAACTGGCTCAGGAGAGACACACCAAAAACTCGGACGAGATCAGGAGGATGCTGGATGAGATGAGGACTCTGCCCAGGGTCGCATGGAAGGTCTTGGGGATGGGTCCGGAGATACGTGAACTCGCGGAGAAGTACCACGACGTGAAGGACGCTTTCATTCTGGGTCGAGGACTGAACTACCCGATCGCACTGGAAGGCGCATTGAAACTGAAGGAGATCTCTTACATTCATGCAGAAGGGTTCGCCGCTGGAGAACTTAAGCACGGTCCCCTGGCCTTGATGTCGGAGGAAGCTGTCGTTCTGGCGGTAGCGGTCCAGGACCACACATACAAGAAGATCCTCGGCAACATCCGGGAGGTCAACGCCAGAGGGTCGCCCGTCATCGGCATTGGATACGAGGGCGACGATAACCTGCGGAAGTTCGTGGATGACCTGATTCTCATCCCGAAGGTCTCAAACATATTCTCTGCCATCCCTGTTGTCCTAGCCTTTCAGCTCTTCGCTTACCACGTCGCCAAGGAGAGAGGGTGCGAGATAGACAAGCCCAGACATTTGGCGAAAACGGTAACGGTCGAATAGAAAACGTTATCTCATATCTCTTTTATCAGTGCCCAATGGTCAAAAGGCCGAGAGGAACGAGGGACTTCTCCCCCGAAGAGATGGAGAAGAGGCGTTACATCGAGGACGTCATACGAAAGGTCAGCGACAGCTTTGGCTTCAGGGAGATATCCACCCCCACCTTCGAGAGGTCCGAGCTCTTCATCATGCGCTCCGGCCCCGAAGTGGTCGACCAGATGTATGTGTTCAAGGACAAGGGCGACAGGGAACTGGCCTTGCGGCCGGAGTTGACCGCGTCCGTGATGAGGTTCTTCGTGGAGAAGTTAAAGAACTACCCAAAGCCGCTGAAGATCTACTACTTGGGTCCATGTTTCAGGTATGAGAGGCCTCAGAAGGGTCGATACAGGGAGTTCTTCCAGTACGGTGCGGAACTCGTGGGCGGCGGTGTTCTCGATTCGGATGTGGAGATAATCAACCTCGCGATTAATGTTGTAAGGCGGCTCGGGATCAAGAGCTTCCAGCTGAGGCTGGGCAACATCGGGATTCTTAGGAAGCTGCTCGAAGGTTCTTCGGATGTGAACGAGAGCTTGAAGTTCATCACTACTGAGAAGTTCGACGATCTGAGCGGTCGCCTGGCAGCGGACGGGCTCTCAGACAAAGAGGACACGATATTAACACTGGCCAAGTTGAAGGGACCGGATGTGCTCCAGCAGGTCAAGGGAATCGTTGGAGATGATGCCCCTGAAGAAGTGGAATACCTGGAGACTCTCGGAGAGAGCCTGAAGGGCTACGTTACGGATGACATCCAATTCGAGCCAGCAATGGTCAGAGGCCTGGACTACTATACGGGAATGGTGTTCGAGATCGATTGCTGGGAGCTGGGTGCGGAGAGGCAGATATGCGGTGGAGGTTCCTATTCATTGGCAGATGTTCTGGGCGGCGAAGCGATCTTCTCCACTGGATTTGCGTTCGGCCTTGACAGGATGGTCCTCGTGTTGGAGGAGGAAGAGTTCTCGTTCCCCGGCAAGGCGGTTGAGGTTTATGTGATCCCCATCGGAGAAGCGATGAGAGAGAACGCAAGGGGCGTACTGAAGACCCTCAGGGAGAACGGCATCTCATCGGACATGGACCTGATCGGCAGGGGCCCCTCCAAGAACCTGGACTACGCCAATTCGATGGGCGCCAAGAAGGTTGTTTTCGTCGGAGAAGATGAGTGGTCGAAGAGCTCAGTGAGCATTAAGGACATGGAAACTGGGGAACAGAAGGACGTGCTGCTGGATCAGCTCGTTGATGTTCTATCCAAGTGAAAAGGGAACTGGCGCCCCCAACGGAATTTGAATCCGTGTCCCGAGCTCGACAGGCTCGGATGATAGGCCACTACACCATGGGGGCGGATTGCGGGTTATGGGCTAACGGATTAGATAACCTTTGCGATATATAGAATTTTGTGGATTGACATATCCGAGGATCATTCTGGAGGCGAGAGAACCCTGCGCCCTCCGGGCATCTTCAGCTCCCTGTAAGCGTAGACCATCACGATAAGGCCGAAGATCGCCAGAAGGGTTGCGAACATTGGGATGAATGTGTCATACAAGGGATTGCCGCAGTAATTGCAGGCTAAAGTCGCTTCCGCGAAGGTCCCCGTTCTTGTCAACCATACGTACAACATCATCAACACAGAAAGCACGATCATGCTCAACGAGAATGAGAAGAGGATCTTGAACCTGGTCAACCCTGGATGGAGTATCTGCCTTGCTTTCCTGCTCAGGGAGTAGTACTTCCACTTCCTGCCCTCGTCCGCCTTCCTCACCAACTGCGTCGATTCGAGTTTGGCCAGGTGTTCCTTCAGGGTGGGCTTCGAAAGTTCCAGTGCTCGGGACAGATCGGAAAGCGTCATCTTCTTCTCATCCAATGCTCTGAGAATCCTACCTCTTGCTTCCGAGGACAAAGCCTTCATGCTCTCGGTGTCCAGAGTGATCGATCCCTCTTCCTGCATCCGTTTCCCATCTGAGTTTTGGATATTTAAAGGATTCTGAATTGTTAGTGGGTTGCCTAACGATTTGGCAGTTGTATAATATCCAGTGCACGATAATGTACGATATGTCAGAATATCTGATTGAATCACAGCCTGTAGAAGAGGAATCTCGCA
>JAUVGH010000046.1 GCA_030593885.1 Methanomassiliicoccales archaeon | reverse complement strand
CCCTTCGAGCTCAATATCACCGATGTCCGCCGTTGGACTTCCTTCTGATGTGGAAAGAACCGCTGTCTCATGATCAAGATACCCTCCTTTGGAAACCAGGACCTTGTGGCTCCCAAATGGAACATCTGAGAACTGGAACGCACCATCCAGATCAGTGATCTCACTGTCCACAACATCTCCAACGCTAGCATTCGTTAATTGGACTACTGCGCCCTCCAATGCACCCCCATCCTCACCCACAACCCTACCAGAAACACTCCCCGTAACCACCGGCGGATCAACCTCCTCCTCGATCCCAATCACCGCGATCCCATGCAAAACATCGGCCAACACATTCACAGCCAGATTCAAACTCGTCCCCGCACTGTCCCTGAAAACCCCATCCGACCAATCATAGTTCCCATCCATCCACACGCAGCTCCTGACATCACCCCCATCCCCGAACGTCGTAACAAAGGCGACATCCAAAGCGCCATCATAAGCGTCCAGCTCAACAAGATCACCATCGAACACAAGGTAAGGATCGAACTCGCTCGAGACGTACCCCGTCGTCCGATCCCTCACGTAGTTCTCGTAATCGCTGTGATGCGCCTCCGAACCCCAATCGGTGCTCGAACCCATGACGTGCCCGAAGACGGCCAGGTCGACGATGTAGTGGCTCATGATGCCCGCTTGCTTGGCCGCAAGGGCGTCCTCGCCGCTCGTGAGGCGGTCGATGACCTCGTCGTACTCCTCCTGGGCTCTGAGAGCGGATATGTCGTCCTGCAGGTTCCCGCTCGAGTCGAAGTAGACGTGGTGGTTGAAGGAGTCGCCGATGCCGTCCGGTGCGGCGCCGTTGTCCGGGAGCTCTGTGCCGTACAGGTAGTCGTTGAGGTTGTCGGAGATGTATCTCTTCTCGTTGTCCGGGAGCCAATCAAGGGCGTGTTGGGCGATGTAGTCGTGGGTGCCGTAGTCGGGGTCGGAGGGGTCGGCGGAGTATCCGCCGTTGGAGTAGGCGGTGGTTTGGGGTGCTATGAGTGTTATCGTGAGAGTGCAGACTAGAATGATCGATATCGCTGAGAAGAGCTTGTGCTTTCTGAACTTCTCCTCCATGTTGCCGTTCCCCCGAATGGCTGGGTGTTGAATCCGTTGCACTCATTAAAAGGATTTCCCTAGACCATTCCACACTGCAGGTTTCTTGCACAGTGAGATGAAGTGTTGGTGACCGATCGTCCGTTTTGTTCGTCGAATTCTGAGGACAGTGTCAGAACCTCCGAAAAAGATGGAGAAACGGCAATTCCTGATGTTGCCGAGTTACTGGCTGGGAACCTTCAAGCGTCCTTCTTCAGCAACTTGGCGACCACGGCGCCGGAATCGAAGAACACGGCTACCGTTCGTCCTTTCCCCCGTAGAGTGTCTGGTCAATTCCGGCTGCGTCGGTGACCTTCCTTCCCTTTATGACGTTTGACGTGTCAAAGAACGGGTCGATGTTCAAGTTCGATTCCTGCAAGGTCCAGTCCTTGATCGCCTGCCTCAATCCCTCCTTAATGGACATCCCCTTCTTCTTCACGACGTCTTTGAGGATGTTGTACGATTCGACCTCGAGCTCGGTCTGGACGACCTTCTTAGTGGATTCCATGCAATCTCCGAAAGTAATGTGGACATTTGGTTATTCAATGCTTCTTCATCTTCATGCGCTTCCGTCTAGCCTCCAACACCAAGTATCTCCTCCACGGTCGAGATGAACCTCTCAGCCTCTCTCACCCACCTCACCGCTTCCTTCTTGCCGATCTCTGCCCCCTTGTAATCGTAGAGTGATTTCTGAGGGATCGCACTTGCCAACACCTTCCTCAGTCCAGTATACTTCGGATCGATCTTCTTCTGCTTCACGATCTCCCGGAACAGCATCCCCGCGTCCTCGTGTCTGGTGGACCTTCGCCTCAGGAATCTCATTGTCAAGGCATCGTTCGCCCTTATGATGGAATGAATGGTCATCGCTACAGCAACCGTGAACCGCTCTCTGCTCATCTCAACATCCACGAGATGTCTCGCCCCGGCGAGCCAGGCTTTGGCCTCCTCAACCTCTCTCAAAGAGAACAACACCCTTCTTCAGCGACCGGATCAGCTGATCGTCAGACTCAAGTTCCTTTGTCAGAACCCTGATGGGCACCACCTTCATGCCCGTCTCGTCCTGGATATCGGCCGCCGTATCGTAAACCTGACCCATGGCTTTCTCGGACCTCCTTTTCAGCACCACTGCGATGTCGATGTCGCTGTCCGCGTTTGCATTGTCCTCTGCAACGCTCCCGAAGAGTATTACCTTTTGCACGCTCGGTATCCCGCTCACGAGCTCGGCGAAGCGCTCGGCCACCCTTCGATGGGGGAGCAGATCCATCTCCTTCAGCCCCTTCAAGTCCGCTATGATGGGAGATTCCTCGTTGATGGATAACAGCCTGCTCGGACCGACGACCTCCGACCTGAGGGCTCCCATTGAAATGAGTGCGTTCACAAGCCTCCAGGTGGTCGCGTAAGATGAGCCAGCCTCTTTGGAGAGCTCACGGATGGTGAATCTTCTTCCTGGGACCGAGAAGAGGACGTCGATCACCTCCTTGTGCTTCAAGAACCTGTCGTAAGGTATTCCACCTCTGGGCCGTTCTCTTTCGGGGGTACCAGGTCCTTTCTCCAGAGCTGCCCGAACTCTCTTCAGAAGGGAAGGCCTTGGGGACTTTTTCTGAGGCTGAACGGCCGTGTGCACATGATCGTTGACCGTGATGATTCCTATTCCCAAGGCATCCGCCCTTCGCTCCAGATCCTTCGTCAGCCTTGCTTCGGGGATCGCGATGTAGGTGAAGGTAGCGTCAATGGTGTAGGCCGCTGCTTGTGCAATTGCCTTGTCGACATCTCCCAGAGAGCCTTTTGCCTCGACTATCACCAGATCCTCTCCTTTCAGGGCGATCAGATCGGGCTTCCAGGTCCTAATCCTGAGTTGGGGAACGATCTCGTAGCCGCCGGTCCGGAGGTGAACCTCCACCGCTTCCAGGATCTCCCGTTCGGTCCTCCCTCCTAGAATAGTTATAGATTTCATTATTGAATAGATATATCCTAATGTGAATATAAGCTTTTCACTCCAGGACCTCCCCCAGTATCATCCCCTCCACTTGCACGACTGGACGCACGCAGGTCTTGGCGTTGTTGTGACCCGCTGTGGATCGAAGTGATAGAAAACCTTAATTAAGTATGCACACATATATTACTCAAGGTGACGTTTATGGTCAACATGACGCTCGCTATACCCGAGGACCTTCGGGAGATGATGAAGAGACATCCAGAGATCAAGTGGAGCGTGGTCGCCAGGCGGGCGCTTCGTAAGTACGCGGAAAGACTGGACAGGCTGGACGTTCTGCTGCAGGACAGCGAACTGACCGAAGAGGACGTCGCCGAACTGGACCACAAGGTCAAGAAAGCGATGTCGAAGGAATACAGGAAGCATCTTTGATGAGACTGGTGGTGGATACCAACATCATCATCTCGGCGCTGATAAGGGACTCCCTCACCAGGAAGGCGCTTCTGTATCCATACTTCGAGTTCTTCACTCAATTTTGCCAAACACCACGAAAAGGTGAATCAATGCGAAACCTTATATCTTGCCATAACAATACAAAAGGTGAACGGAATGAAGCCCTACCTGCGCAAATTCAAGAGACATCTGGAAACGAGGTTCAAGGGGAGCTTGGTGAAAGTGAGCCATGTTGGGAAACCCCATGCCAAGGAGTATTTGAGCAGTTTGGTCAAGGAAGGCGCCCTCGAGCGGGTGATGTGGGGATGGTACTGGGTCCCGGCAAAGATGTCGGATGTCTACGACTTCTTGAGGATGGACATGAACTTCAAGGTCCTGTCAGGGCAGACAGCCGCCTCGATCTGGAACGGCGACTTCATCCACAGGGACTCTTGCGTATTGAAGGTCAGGGACAGGTCCTACGCCAAGGCGTTGGAGCGCTTCGGTGAGACGAGGGGGTGGGAGATACACGCCGAATACACGACCGAGGAGTTGAGGTATGTTGGCATGGAAGGGCTGCTCGTTGAGACCATGGAACAAGCCGTGGTGGATTGTTTGAGGAGATACGCCTTCCACGATGCGTTCGCGATCCTCTATCACAACAAAGACGAGATAGGGTTGACGGAGGTGAAACGCAGGCACTACTGGGAGCGGTTGCCACGCAGCAACATTCGCCTCAGGCAGATACTGGAGTACGCGTGGTCCAGGATCATGGGCCAGCCCGCAAGAAGCATTAGGGACGAGTACGTGAAGAGGAACGTCGATGAGGCCTTGGACAGGGTGATCGCCCTTGGTTAGACAGATAGACATCATGCAGAAGAGGGAAGAGACCATGGCGGAGGTGATAGACAGCGTCTCCAGGAAGTCCGATGGATTCAACAAGCCTCCAATAACAACGATCGGTGGCTACGGTCTTCGGGCCTTCGTGCCCTTCTCTAGATACACCAGGGACTGCGACTTCGTTGTACCCAAGGGAAAAGGTTGGGCGATCGATTCCATAAGGGAATGGTTCAGGGGTGATATGGAGGTGGTAGCGTTCGAGAAACACTCAACATATGGTTTTCTCAGGTTGATTCGCGCTTTCAGGCTCGGGAACAAGACAGTTCGGGTCTCGATGGACTTCATGGAAGGAGAGGTCCGTGGAAGGACAGATGAACAGATCGTGTTGATCGACAGGAAATTCATTGAGAACAGGAAGAGCGTTGCACTTGATGTTGGGACCAGGACGATGAAGTTGTTCGTGCCTGAATACCTTGACTATTTCATTCTGAAAGTGGTCTCGGGCAGACCGAGCGACGTGAGAGACGTTGCGGCACTGGTCTGGAAGAATGGAATACCGAGCGGTCTGCCTGAAAGGGTGGGTGAGATGGTCCCCCATCCTGCACTGTTCAAGAGAATGATAGCCGAGAGGATCATCCCCGACATGTCCGACAAGCGTTTTGTCGACTCCTGGCGCGGAATGTTCGTGACGACGTTATTCGGTGATAGGGAAAGAGAGGAGGTTCTGGGAATAATGGAAGAGATGCTGCAGGAATGAGCATGGCCGGTCCGCATCTGATTTTCGAGTCACACCGGTTGTGTTGGATGTCAAGTATCCAGGCGATGGATTGCTGGACAAGTCCGGTTGAAGTAGGGATCGATGAGGATGATGCGCCATTCGTGGCTCTCGCCCTTCACGTGGACGGCGATGGTATCTGGAGCAATGACGCCCATGTGCACAAGCAGAACCTTGTCAGGGTCTGGACAACGGTTGAGGTTCTCGAGGAACTGGGGTCCCGCGAGCTGTTCTCCTAGGGTGGGGAACCAGATACACGCTCAGCATTTCGCACCTGAGGGGGGATGGCGAAAAAGAATCCGGCGGAGTGGTGGCAGAAGGAGTCCTATCGTCTTGTTCCCAAGGTTCTCGGAGGACGTGGACCTGGACAGTTACAGCGGAGAAGGTCTGAGAGGCCGGAGTGGGGGATCATGGTCGCAGACCTCGGGAGCATCTTGGAGGGGTTGATGGGCGAGATGGGGAAGGAGTGAGGACCTCCCTCGTCATTCTAGGGCGGTATCCGAACCCCAATCCGTGCCCGAACCCGTGACCGTGATCTCCTAGCCGATTCTCCTTATCAGGTCCCTCTTGTTCAGGAACTCGTCCAATTCCTTCTGCAGTCTTCTCGCGGCCAATGCGCCTGAGGGCATGAACCCGATCTCGATCCAGCCGTAGACATGTCCTGAACTGTCCTCGCTGTACGTGAACAAGATGCGGTTGCCGTCGGGCAGCTCGTACCTGTGCTCCGGGTGCTGCCACATCGGCAGTTCCTTTGTCGTCAGCACTGCCTCCAGACCCTGCTCCTCGAGGAACTCCTCCACCGCGCCCTTCGCCCTCTTGAACCCAATCGTCTTCCAGAAGACCGTTACCTCCGCCTCTGCGTCGCTCTGGACCATCTGCCTCGCGTATCCTGCAATGAAGACCATCAGCGACCCGACCAGGATCACCAGTATGCCCACCAAGAGCCCCACGACGTTTTGGACGACGAAGATACCAAGCCCCATGATGAAGATCCCCAGCCCTATCGTTCCGCCGCCCCAAACCAGACCTTTTCTCTGGATTCCAGCTGTCATAGAGATCCTCTCCTGCTTGGACATGACCGGGAAGTCCCAGTCCCCCAGCAGTCCGTAGTATATGTGGTCGGGGTAGGTCTCCTTCATCATCACCGATCGTCGATGGCTCATTGCCAGGTTCGCCTCTCTCCATTTCTGTTGCACGCGTGGGTCGCCGTACCCGGTTCTCCGGTCAAGGGGGATGGTCCCGCTCGGCAATCCGGACAGATATGCCTGGTGCATCCTCACCTGCCTCTTGTTCAACGTGTACAATATGACCGACGCGAAGATCAAAGGCGTACCAATGGCCATCCAGACCCATACAAAATAGAGACCTTCCAGATCGAAAGAGCTCAAAGCCAAGACGAAGACAGAGAGAAGCACGAACATTGTCCCCAGCCCCGCGCCATAGCCGGCCCCTTTCTTGATGTTCCTCCTGGTCTTCGTTCCGCATGCCGGACAGATGAACCCCCTCGACACGCAGTCGTAGCAGACGAACTTCTTGCATTTGGGACACCAGAAGTCGTTGCGGCGCCATTGAGCCTTGGTGTAGCTCCTTCCGCACTGGGCGCATCTGTGAGGACGCTGTACCTTTTTCATCTGACCCTCCCGTGACCCGAGATCTCCCTCCGGTTCCTTGAGAATAATAATGTCCGAAGTCCCTAATAATAGTCTTTCCTTCTCCGGTTCATCAGGATCGCGAACACGCCCAGTCCGCTGACGATCCCAACCACGAGAACCGCCCACAACCACGTCCAATCCTGAGAACTGCCTATCTCCTCCTGAGATTCTCCTCCATCTTTCCGTTCCCCTGAATGGCTGGGTGTTGAATCCGTTATACCCACTAAAAGTGTTTCCCCGAAAGCGTTTCATATCACGGGTCTCTTACCCAATCTGAGGATGTGCCATGACGACCTCAAATGAGAAGTCTTTCAAATATGACCCCACCGAACAGATAGCAGCATTGCTCGATACAACCAATGATATTGTTGCAAGGCTGAATGCATTGTACCAGCTTACAAAGACATTGGAGCGGCTTGCAATGTACGTAAAGATAATAGCAGGTGTCATGGTTGTGGGGCTCATCTTGGGTCTGTTGGCTTTGATTTCTATGCTGTCAATCTCCTTTCCCTGAAGGCATATTGGCGGTAACGAGACGAGAAAAGACGACAGATAGAAGAAGGAGCGAATATGGAGGTGAGGTTCTCGAATATGAGGGTGGAGGAGGCTTTGGGAACGGGTGCGGAGGTGTTGGTGACAGGTCGTCCGTTCTGTGTGTTGAGTTCTGAGGATGGTGTGTGAGGGGATGGAGAAAAGGGCCTTTGTTGCATGATGAAGACGCTGTGGAGACACTGAAAGAGACCTGTGCGATTTGCCCTTGCATACCAGAAGCAGTCAGGTGATGGAAAGACTATCAGGTTCACAACATTCATATCCTAACAAGATGAATTGCATTAACTCTAGTTTGGGATTTATCGTAGCAGCTCTGACTCCCTTTTCACAACAGCTACTAGTATCATGAGTGACGGAGTACCCGCAACAACTTCACAAGAAGAGTTCTCAACTATTCGACGTGCACACATCGACAATGTACTTCCCTTGGTTGCGACATCGTCAACCACCAAAACCCGACCTTTCTTAGGTAGGTTGCTGGTTCTCAGTAGTTTGTAGTATCTTTGTTCAAATTCGGATGTGGTGCCTCCATTTCTGATAAACCGTCGCTTGGATATGGGCTGTGACAGTTCAAGCGACCTTCGAACAGGACTCTTGATGAACTTCGAGATTTCGCGAGCAAGAACAAGCGTCCTATTCATCTCTTTTCGTTTCTCCTTATCAGGAGACAAAGGCACCGGTATCACTGCATCGATATCTGAGATATCACGAGCCTGCATTGCGCGATGAAGTCCGAGGGCAAGGGGGTATCCAAGGGACTTCAGCCCCATTTTGAAGTTGGAGAATATGTCAGTTGTCCAAATGATTTTCTTCTTCAATCTGGATTTTGAGTAGCGGCATCGTCGTGGGATCGCCCAATATCCAGTCACAAACTCTGCAACATCCTCGGTCAACCGTTCAGGTCGGTTGTAGTATTTTGCCAACGGAAGATTCTCCCAAAGGGGGCACCACTCGCATTTCCGATTACGACAAGAGTCGGCAGTGGAAAGGGCAGTACATTCCTCAACTGGTTGCCACTCTTCAGGGAGATAGAAGACCTGAACGCCATGAGCTCTCACTAGCTGAGCTACACGTTCTGAGTTCTCTGGGGATATGATTGGATGGTCTGTGGAGTATCTGGACAGTTTTACGTGAGCGATACCACGCCCATAGTTGACCTTGCTCACCTTTCCCTTTGCATATACCCCGTTGGTGAAGGAATGAGGTCCATGGAAGTAAATCCAAACCTCATCTCTCATGTGCAATTCGTCAACATATCTGTTCCACATCAGCTTCAATTGCTTGCCTGGTAAGATCCGCGTTCCTAACTCCAGTGGTGTAAATCCATCATATCCGCTGTAAATCTTGTACACGAACTTCAAAGCGAAATCACCTCTGTGAAATCCTGTAGAATGATATGTGTATTTCTAGGAGCTTCCTCTGTGTATCCGTACGATGCCCATGCAAAAGGTAGATTTGCGGCAAGGGACGCATAGGCGTCTTTTTCGGAATCACCAACGAAGAAAGCTTTCTCCACATCTTCAATTTCCATAAGCTTCTGGGCAAGTTGCAGAGGTCTTGGACTTGGCTTCGCAGCTCGGCAATTTCCAGCATGGACGACTGCATGAAAGAAGTCAGTAAGGTCTAGTCCCATCAGTGCTGGCTCAGCAATCTTGCCACTAAGGCTTGTTGCTACTCCCAGCTTGCATCCACGGTCCGTTAGCTTACGCAGGGTTTTCCTGACTCCTGGGTAAAGCTCTAGTCTTTCAACATTCCCAATGCACAACTCGATAATGGCGCTCCTGGTCACCCCCAGAGATCGAGCAATAGATATCACAGACTGCCCGTGAATCAGCATCCCCAAGACCTCAGAAGGTTCTATTCCAGTTTCATCTGATAGGATGTCGGCATACCATTCCCAGCCCCTCCACAAGGTGCCATCTAGGTCAAGGATAATAGCCTCTGCAACCAACGGTTGTATCCCTCCTCTCTGTCGTCATCATCATAGAATGCAGTTACGTTTCCCTTCACACTGTCGCAAATCATACTGTTACCAAGACTGTCTTTCCCAATGTCAGACGGGACTATGAAAGTGGCAATTGGCTTTCTTTGTTCAATTGCGAACCTGAAGGCGTTCAAGGATCCCCCTTTCTTCCCACTTTGCGATATTAAAACTCCAAGCGAGCACGCCACGATTAGCTTGTTACGCTTACGCAATGTGAGCGATGAGGCTCTCATTCCCAATGGGTACTCACTGATAACGACTCCTCGCGGATGACTAATCACACGCTCCCACAGCTCTCGGTTCTCCGGAGGAAACGGCCTGTCAAGGCCGTTAGGCATCACGCAAATAGTCTTTCCTCCATGGTCAAGAGCTTCTTCGTGGCCAATGGTGTCGGCTCCTAAGGCGAATCCAGACACGATGGCAAAACCCTCTCGAGACGCAATCCTTACGAATTCAGAGTGTAGCTCTGAGTAGGGCGATCTAATCTTTCTGGATCCAACACAAGCTACGGTTCTTTTATTCGAAAGGACACTCGTGTTCCCCCGTACGAATAGAATTGGAACTGGATTGTTACTTAAGAAGATCTGTTCAGGGTACTCTCTGTTACCATAAGAGACCATTGACACACCATGTTTCTCAGCGAGTTCAAGCTGACGCTCTGCGCGAAGTCTGATCTCGTGATAGGTGTCTCGTGGATAATGGATGAGCTGATTTCGAATCTTAGCAGCAACTTTTCCAGCAAGTTTCATCCTTGAAGGAGAATGAATTGCCACCTGTGGCGAGATTCCAGAGTTGAATAAGTCTCTGAACTTAACAGGTCCAAAGCCTTTGACAGAGTTCAGAAGGAAAACATCAGCTAGGAAATCCAGGTCTGCTCGGTCATCACCCAGAAGTGACCATCTCTTTTGGAAAGATTCCCCTCTGGCTGTTCGTTGAGCATTTCCGAGCGATGTCTGTTGACCTCCACGGACGATATTCTTCTTTGGCATATTCCCACTCGCTTGTCGCCATTGAAATTCGATAGAGTCACTGTGTTGACCCCGATATCATTCGGCCATTATAAGGGTAACTAGCCGTCAAGACTTTTGTTCCTGGATTCATTCCTATTGAATGGCAATCACAATGGACTATGCCCTTGGATGCTCTCACTCTGCGGAATCATCCTGGTAGGTCTCCATTTCGTACCCAGTGGAGCTTATCCAGACGCAAACAGATCGTCACGCGCCAACAGCCAACAATCATACGCTTCCCCCTCCACTTCTCACGGGTCGTCTTCATTCTCCTCCGTTGCTTGATGGCATCCTCCCTGAGAATGAAACCAACATTCATTAAGCCCAGAATAGTCTCCCAGCAATAGGGATGTGAGGTTCTGGCACTCTGTGGCGAAAAGTCAGCGAAAAAGATATTACCCAGGAACTATATCCAATTATTCCCCATAAGGGGGATTGGAGGAGAACCACGGCTGAGCTTTCGTCTAAAGAGATCTAATGGCACGTTAAGTATCCTTATCTCCTATTCAGAAGGCCCACCCATCGGTCTTGATTCCCATTCGACCAAGTTCAAATGGCTGGATGAGAGACGTCAGTTATTATCTTTGGTCCTGGGAATCGTCTTTCCCTCTGGAGAGGATGAGGATGGCGAAAAGCGATTCGTACGCACAATTCACTGATGTGATGGCCAGGGAAGTTCTTGGCAAACTCAATGGAACACACGAGAGCTTTGATCGGTTGGAAGTTCCCGACAAACCTTCTAAGTTGATTGTTTTGGGAACTTTAGGTGACAAAAGCAAGAACTACTCTGACAACTTCGGAGATAGTAAACGCACTCTCACGACCGTGAAGAATAACAGTCTATCTGTCGGTTTCCTGGCTTCGGAACTGCCGAAGTCGTTGAGAGTAAGCCCATCCGCTTCGGTTTACTACAGGGTATATCCATCACTCGATGAACAGAGAGATTATGTCAAGAAACACTACGAAAAGCCTCCAGAGGAGGTTGATCTAGCAAGGATCTGGAAGAGAAAGAAATATCCAGTTGAGCCTATTGATATCCCTTTAGCCGACAACTTCACAGAGATTGTCATTGATATGGGACCCTTCATAAACGCCATCAAGGAGGATAAGGCAATCTTCTCCGGCGGAACCGCAATCACTTCGTCTTGTCTGGACGACGGAGATTCATTTTCCAAGGAACTATCTCAATTCAAGGGCCGTTCGATCCCTTCTTTTGAATGGAAACTCCGTGTCACAGTACAAGTTGAAGAGTTCACACAGAATAAGGAAACTCTACATCTTGTGGTGGTAACACTCGTCAATGACACAGAGGAGAGCAAGTCATATGAGACATTCTTCTTCGACTGCCATCTGGAGATTGACTTGAATGACACTGAGCCTGTACCCTTCAAGTACAACTATGAATACGAAGGATTCGAACACTCTTACGAGAACTTCCTCAGATGTCTTAATTGTCATGCCGATCTCGATCGTAACAGGATTAGAACCAGACATTTCAGCATTTTTCGTCAGTCAAGAATAGACCCTCGGACATCCATTGACTCTGGCCAACTTCTCTTTGAGGCCCTTTCGACCTCGGATGGGGCCATACAGAAGCTCGAGGAACTGGCAGTGGAAATGGAGTCTTTCCACGAAGAACTTGAGAAGGATCCTCGGTTCGGGGAAGATGAGAAATTCTCACATTATGCAGATGGTTTCGCTGGAACTGTAGGCAGATTTGTGGAGGGCCTAGGCACACTCAAGAGCAATGAGAGTGCACTTAGAGCTTTCGAGCTCATGAACAAATCGTTTCGAAGTGCCAGTACGTACGAAGGATGGAGAATCTTCCAAATAGTGTTCATCGTGAGTCTAATTCCTGATATGATCGACAGAGCCAAGAGAAGAGACATATGTGAAGTGATGCACGTTCCTACCGCTGGTGGTAAATCAGAAGCGTATTTTGCCTGCGTACTGTTCTCAGCCTTCTGGGATCGATTATCCGGGAAGAAGTTCGGGATTACTGCAATCACCAAGTTCCCTCTCAGAATGCTTTCTATCCAGCAATTGCAGAGGATTGCGGGTTTGCTGGTTTGGGCAGAGGAGTTTCGAATCAATGAGGATATAGGTGGAGATCCTTTCTCTGTTGCGTACTTCGTTGGGTCAACGGAAGAGTTTCCCAGACACACAAAGAAACTGATTGACAGAATCAAGAAAGCTAAGGCAAAGGACATCGAAACCCCAGGAAAGATCGCAGACATATGCCCCATTTGTAAAGACAGTGTAGTGTTGGACTACAAGGAAAAGGAGAGGTACATTATCCACAGGTGCACCGGATGCAAAAGGGAATACCGGTTGTTCTTCACAGACGAGGAGATCTATAGATTCCTACCCACGCTCATTGTATCCACCGTGGACAAATTGGCAGGTATTGCTTCGAATAGGAGGTTTCGGAATATATTCGGAGGTAAGATTGATGATTGCCCCAAAGGTCATGGCTTCATACCTCACAATGACAAATGTGAAGTGGGGACTGAGGACGGAGTGTGTAATGAGATGGGTAAATCCGTGGACGTAAGCTTCGGAACAGGTCCTACACTTGTCATCCAGGATGAGATGCACTTGATAAGAGAGGGCTTTGGCACCATTAATTCCCACTTCGAATCTCTGATGGAAGTCTTGCAGTGTGAATTGAGTGGGTATGGTTTCAAGAACATCGCCCTGACTGCGACTTTGACTGGTGCCAGAGAACAGGTTGAGCACTTATATCATAAAGGGGTGAATGTCTTCCCTGGCGTTCCCCCGGAAGAAAGGGGAAACGATTTCTTCTTCGAATTCACTTTGGATGAGAACAAGAAAGGCGTAATACAGAGACAGATAATCGGTCTCAAACCTAATCTCAGGGATAACCAGTATTCCACTTTGCTCACTCTGAGATACATTTCGGAGTTCATATGTCGCGCAGAAACCGATATACCTTCGTTCTCCACTGAGAGCGGCATCAGTGAGAAGGAGTTACCGGGAATAATTGAAAACTACAAGAATATCCTGACCTATCATAACAAGAAGGCTGACGTTCACTCGATGAACTTCTACCTTGATGCCGTAGTGAATTCGAAACTTGATACATACCAGATTTTGTCAAAAGTTCTGACTGGGGAGAACACCTTGGATTATATCAAGGAGCTAATTTGCCTTATTGACACCTATTTTTCCAAACCGGAGAACAAGGAGCAACTACTGTCAGTGTTTGCTACTAGCATAGTATCGCATGGAGTGGATATAGACAAATGGAATATCATGGCATTTCAGGGAATTCCGCGGAATACGTCAGAGTACATACAGGCTTTGAGCAGAGTTGGCCGTAAGCATCCGGGGCTAATCTTTGTTTGGTTCTACCCAAACCGGGCTAGGGATCTGAGCTTCTACAAGAACTTCTTCGACTATCATCAGATTTTGGAGCATCAAGTTGAGGATGTTCCAATCTCACGCTGGGCGAAGCTCGGTTTTAAGCAGACATTTACTTCGGTTTTCAACGCGGCTATATTGAACTACTTCTCATCAATCATTGATGAGCCTCTCTATTCAGTTGAGAAAGTGAATCAAGTTTTCGAAGACAGCCAGAATAGAGGCAAACTTATCGATTTTATCAAGAAATCCTATATCACAAGCTCCACAATGGTCGGAGCTGATTATTTCGAGAACAAGATCCCAGAGGAGACTGAAAGCCGACTGAACTATCTCACGACCTACACTGGTTCTGAAAGACACTTCTTTCCAAATGCTCTCAAGGATAATTCGAAAAAATACTATAGGACCCAATACGGTATGAGGGGAATTCAGGACGAAGTTGTACTGGTACCATTTCATTACGATCTTCCTTTCCTCACAAGAGCTTTGAGGTGAATAGATGTTCGAAGAAACGG
>JAUVGH010000089.1 GCA_030593885.1 Methanomassiliicoccales archaeon | reverse complement strand
CTCGTTGTGGAGGGATGCTTAGATAAGCAGAGATGGCAACAGTGTCACGATACATAAGGATTCCCCTCCATGCTGGTGTCCTGAAGGAGGGAGGTGTGAGATTATGCCATCTGAGGGGAGGGCATTGTCCACCACCAATTGAAACTAGAATGTGTCGTACTCCTCATTGAACAACGACAAATCCACTCTTGCGTAGATATTGGGAAGCCGGCTCATAGATCTGAAAACGGGTATCTTAATGTTCCAGGCTGAATTTTGGAAATGGCAAACGGAGACTGCTGGTGGAGGTTGCCAAATTGATAGATGAGAGGACATAAGCGAACGAGATGCTCTCACCCATGAGAGTGAGAATCTCAATTGAGACAGATGCCCCAGACACTCTCTCGCTCATCGATTGTTTGAACGTGACATTGTTCAGGGGTTCGTCTCGAAGGAGTTCCGGGGTTCGATTCCTCGCCTCCGCATCTTGTTGTTAACTCGGCTTGTGCTTCTCATATGCCTAAATTTAATACGCTCCCGATTGATGCGGTCTTTGGAGAGGGATTGAAGAAATGAGAAGTGATGTGCAGTACAGTTGGAGAGGAAATATCTTAGGATTGTCTCTCCTTATCACCATGTTCGCATTCATGTTTCTTGGCATTCTGTTCAACGCACACTTTCCGTTGTTTATGGGATTGAGTGTAGTCACGGCCAGTGTCATGCTTTACTCTGCAGAACCGAGATTCAGAGGGTTTGCAGTAATCCCTTTGATACTCGGAGCGATCTTGCTAGTGATTTACTTCTTCGGATAATCAGCCCTTTCAAGCGTCAGATCCTCGACTAGTGCCTCTCACGATGCTTTGAAATATGCCACAGAATATCTCTCGAATGGAGATCCTCGGAGGGAAACATACGTCAAAAGGGAAATCCGTTCGTAGAAGAAACCCATATGACCTTGTTGGATTTCGGGACTTTCTCTTGGTTTTCATCTTTGCAGTTATGATTGCCTTCGGATTGGCGATGATTATGGCCTGGAGACAAGAGCCATGGAACACTGTGGCTTGGACTCTGATTATGCTGGCAATTGCGATAGTGGTTGTTCTCATTGTCATACTTCAAAAACGCATAACAAAGCAATAGCCTCTCGGAATCTCAGCTTGGGCCTCTCGCGATGAATTGAAATAGACCACGAATTATCTCATGATGGAGATCTCGGAGGGATAGACATTCCGAAGGCGAGAAAGGTCCCAAAGAAGAAGCAAAGGAGAAGTTTGGGGTTCTGGGATATTCTGGGTACGTCCTTCCTTGTAGTTATGATTGCATTGACATTGGCGTTGGTCTTTGCCTTTGGAGAAGATCCCTGGAGAGTTGTGGCTTGGACTATGATTACTCTGGCAATTGCGATGGGAGTGGTTCTCATTATGTGGTTTCAAACACGCAAGACAAAGCAATAGCCGAGTCAGAACCTCGGTTGATGCCTCTCATACGCTCATTTCCTGCTCTGATAGCTTTCAAGCTCCCCAATTTGTACGTAGCACCTAGGACAGGCAGTCGGAATAGACGAGACATCTACTCTCTTGGACATCTGACAGCGTGGACAAGTGAATATGACGGTATCCTTTGTAAATAGAACTATGATTCCACATGTAACAAAAACAATGAATCCAGAGACTGTAATCACAATTCCAATATCCTCGTATGTCTCAGCCTCTAAACATTCTTCGCTCTGCGACCTGTTTTCGTCAAATTGGCAACCATATACCGTTGGATGATACTCAGCAAGTATGAAGATTCCAATTGCGGAAATGGTCAATCCCAAGGCCAACAAGATGATCCACGCAATTGAGCCATTAGGTCCCTCCGATTTCATCCAAATGAAAACGATTTTGGCGCTACATAAGGATTTGCCATACATGTTAGAAGTTGGGTTTGTGTTTGTCGCAAGCTCTCTTCAACATGCTAGCTCTATACGATCCACACAGAATCCACGGTCGCCAAGATCCAATAGCTATATCCGGTCTGCAAGACGTCTCCATCGGTCAGTGCTCTGAGGAAGTACGGTGGCGCAAAAGCATCAAATTCCTCTATTCTCTCCACCGCGACCGCTGCCTTCAGGTCTGCAACCGTGTAGTTGTCATCAAATGAAGGAAAGCCAACGAGATTCCACCCAGCTTGCAGACTGACCATGGTCGAAATGGGTACAACTCCTGCAACCGTGAGGTTGGAATCCTGAGTGACGTTCACCCAGATGCCCATAGTGTGATTGACGTATTCCAGACTCTGACCGTAAGGCTTTGATTTCATGAAGGATCTCCATTCTTGGTTGATGGGATCGTAGGACCAGGTGTTGTCGTAGGAGACTGTTTGGAGGACTGTTTGCATGCTTTCGTCGGATTGGATGAGTGGGATTGATACGAGGTTTGGTCCCGTTGAGAGGGGGCGGGTGAATTTGGCCGCCTGGTCGTTAGTGCAGTTCTTCAAGCCATTGAAGTCAACAGCACATATCCTGAAGAAGTGGTTGTTGGGATCTCCTTCACCCTCAGACTGGATTGTCAGCCCTGTCGAACCATTGGGAATGAGGCCCACGAGTTGATAACTCAAGCCATTCGAATCATAGGTCAGGTTCTGGTAGACCTCATAACCAACTACGGAGTCCTGGCCTGAGCCGTCATCCGATGATAATGACCATGTGACAGTGACATTCACGAATCCGTCACCGGTCAGCCTTGCCTGCAATGTGGTTGGTGCTCCAGGCATAGTCGTCGGAGTGGCATGTGTTTCATTTGAGATTGGACCTTCCCCGACAACATTGATAGCGGAAACCTGATAGTAGTATGTCTGTCCGGGTGACAAGCCAATGTCCACGTAGCCTGTGACATTGCCAACCTCAGTCAGGAACCCTTCTCCTCCTGGGGTCGTTCCTCGGTAAATTCTATAGCTGGTCACGGAAGAACCTCCGTCAGAGCTTGGTGGGTCCCAAGACAGAGACGCCTCCTTATCGCCTGCCGTAGCAACCAGGTTTTGTGGCGGAGTTGGGACCGTTGCGGGAGTTGCGCTTGCTTCGTTCGACTTTGGACCTTCACCGATGGCATTAACAGCTGAAACCTTGTAGTAATAGGTCTGTCCGTTTGTCAGACCAGTATCATTGTACATTGTGATATTTCCAATCTCCAGAAGGAATGCCTCTCCTCCAGATGTCGTTCCCCGATATAGTCGGTAGTTCGTGATCGAGGAGTTTCCATCGAATTGAGGCGCTTCCCATGTGAGATTCATCAGACCGTTGCCAGAGGCTGCAAGAAGGTTCTGCGGCTCTGATGGAATAGCTGGAATTAACATAGGTGTCGCATTGGCCTCAGTGGATTTGGGTCCTTCCCCTGCGACGTTTACCGCAGAGA
>JAUVGH010000047.1 GCA_030593885.1 Methanomassiliicoccales archaeon | reverse complement strand
TAAGATGGAATGGATAGATCTTCTTCAGATACTTCTCTGGAAGCCCTCTGGACGCGTTCACCAGGATATCGTTGTAGAATTGGGAGTGGTGACCAGAGCGATAGCTCCAACTTGTGTGCTGGACCTGCCTCGTTCTAGTCTGGGACCTCCCGTCCACCATGGTCGTGTAGGTCTCGGTGGTGTAGTAGTGCGTCCCCCGCCAGCCACTCCAGTCCGACTCCGCCTGGGCGTCGAAGGTGAAGAATGGCGCATAGACCCCTGAGACCCCTGCCTGGGAAGCGGTCCTTTTCAGATCACCAGGTCTGAACCACAGCTTCTTCAGCCAATCCAGATACTTCTGCTTGGAGGTCTCAGCATTGATGGCGAATGGGACGAGAGCGGTTGGCCGGACCATCTTTGGGTTGCTGGGGGTCTCCAGAATGGCGTCCGAACCGCAGAAAGCGCATTTGACCGCGATCAGTTTGGGATCGATCGATTGAATGGCTCCACAACGCTCGCATTTGAAACTTCTCTG
Source organism: Methanomassiliicoccales archaeon (assembly GCA_030593885.1). Classification (GTDB taxonomy): domain Archaea; phylum Thermoplasmatota; class Thermoplasmata; order RBG-16-68-12; family SOIM01; genus JAGLME01. The sequence goes on along the minus strand of JAUVGH010000047.1, from coordinate 13,609 downwards.
TTGGACACCGAAACCTGTTGTGGAAAGGGCTGGCATTACGGGAAGGTCCTCTATCTTCTGCTCTTCTATTCGCTGAAAATCCTTGGGTATCTCGTTCTCGGTGTCGCAGTAGGGGCACTTCATCTTGAGCGTGCCTGGCTTGTAGGTCAGTCCAGCGCCGCAGGAAGTGCAGCGGAACTCGTCAGCGCCTTCTGTCTCAGTCGTGGGTGCAGAACTCAACGTGTGGGAATTGAAAAGGGATAGAATAAGATTTCGTCCCGGCCTATTTCTCTTCTGGGGTCTCAGCTAGAGTGGCGCCACACTTGTTGCAGAACTTGCTGCCTCGGGATATCTCCGCACCGCACTTCGGACAAGGCACCTTGGCCGACATGGAGGTCCCGCACTCAGGGCAGAACTTGCTGCCTTTTGCGACCAACTTGTCGCAATTGGGGCATGCAGTGCCTTCTAACTGTCTGGCTCCGCAGACGTTGCAGAACTGTGACCCTGTTGGGATGATCCCACCGCACTTGATGCACGGCGCACCAGCTGTGGCTGAAGGTTGCCGCATCGTGTCCGCTATCTGATAGCCCATGCCTATACCGGCGCCAATTCCGACTCCAGCACCAGCGCCCCCACCTGCGGGGTTCTCGGCAGCGTCCCTCATCGCCTGGCCGGTCTGGTACTGTGTGTATCCAGTTCCTGTAATTGCCATCGAGGATCTCGCATCCACCGCGTCCTGAACCTCTTCAGGAAGGTTGATGTTGAGCCCGCTTATCTTGACTATCTCGATGCCGTATTGTGCGAAATGATCCTTGCACTTGGAGAGGATGATCTGCTCTATCTCCTCCAGGTTGGCGGCAAGGTCCAGCACGGCCATGCCGCGCTTCTTGATCTCTCCCAGGCTGTCGTACGCGACTACAACCATCTGTTCCTTGATCCTGCCCTCGACCTCGGCGGCCGACGTGAAGCTCATGGTTCCCACGAATTGGTTGATGAAATTCTCCGGCGAGGAGACCTTGTACCTGAACTGGCCGAATACTCTCAGACTCACGACATGGAACTCTGGATCTCTGAACTGGTAGGGTTGTTTTGAACCGAACTTCCCATCAAAAGGCTTCTTCTGGATGTAATAGACCTCTGCCCTCTGCTCCACACCGCTGAGGAACTTGACGATCCTGCCCACGATGGGGGCGTTGATGCTTGTGAGCGCATACCTGTCGGGGCGGTCGATGTATGCCATGGCCTTTCCGTCCCTGTAGAAGACAGCGATCTCGTCCTCTCTCACGACAATGTTGTCGTTCAACCTTATGTTCCGGGGGTGGCGATAGAGGATCATTCCCCTCTTGGCGGCATCCTCCCACGCAAACGTTTCCGAACCGAACAAACTCATCTAATCACATCCGTACGTGTAATGGCGTTCATCCTGGCCTCGAAGTTGTCCTCGAAGTCCCTGAGCATGTTGCGGAGGTTGCTGACCTTCTCGGAAAGTCCGTTGCCACCACTGGCAGCGCCTCTCAGAGATTTGGCTTCCCCATCCATGTTAACGCATGCATCAAGCAGAGCAGCGTCGTACTCGTAGAGATGGTTCAGCTCATCCTCCTGGATCCTGATCGCGGCCGATATCCCCGAGTATCCTCCCTCTGCATGGCGGACCTTTCCTTCCAGCGTCTGGAATTCTGAGATCAGACCTCCGATCTTGTCCATCACCTCAAGAACGTAATTCTCTGCCAAGGACTCACGGGCGTCCTCCACGGACCTCCGGGTGTCCTGGAGCATGTCAGCCATCTGGATGCGGAGCATGTTGTCCGCCGTTCGAATGTCCTCTTTCCTGCGGTAGCCTGCGAATCCGGGAACGTGAAGCTGTATCCTCTTCAGTAGCCCGCGCTCTTGTTCTACTCTGTCCCTCAAATCCGGCATTAGAGCACCTTTTTTGATAACAGAAACTGTGGTTAAGAATGTTTTGATGGAATCCTGGCACGGATCATCGCATCATTTTGGTGACCAGGAGATAGACCCCTGCGAGAATGACGACCAGAGGCAGGACTATGTTCAGATCCGCCGTGATGATATCCAGAGCTGCCAGTAGCCAGACCAGACCGATCACCAGGAACACAATCCCCCAGAATATCCCTCCGGACTTCGAAGTCATCTCCGTGCTGGTCACGCGGTGTTCGTCAGCCATGTTTGTAGTATCTCGGATGTGGAATAAATAGATAACCGTGGGACATTTCAGACTTTGGTCTCGGCTTCTGGCATTTCCTCTCTGGAAGGTGCCTCGGGTTCGTCCTCCTCTTCGTCTTTCCTTTTTCTCAAAGCCAGGAACAGCAGTATCAGCAAAAGGATCGTCAATATCAACAGAATGATCGCGACTGAGAACCAGAACACGTCCAAACCCCCCTCCTGAACCTCGACGTTGTCCACCGTAATCGCAACGCTATCAGTACTGGAGTAGTCTTCCCCATCAAAGGATCGGGCATGAATCGTGTGCTCGCCATTCGAAACGGTGGTCGTGTCCCATTCCAGGCTCCATGACTTCTTTCCGTTAGCCAGAATCCATTCCCCATTGTCTATCTTGATCTCCACCTTGTTGAGGGATCCATCCGAATCGGACGCGATTCCTCTTACAGTGTATGAGCCTGATAGGGTGTCTCCGTGACCTGGAGCGAAGATTTCGCATTCCGGACGCTGGTTTGTCGGAGGTGGAGGAGGAGGTGGTGGAGCAGTGACAAGCACCTGCCTTGTGGTTTCGTTGGTGAGACCTCCGGTGTCCATCACTTGCAGACGAATGTTGTATGTCCCTGGGCTGGTGTATTGGTGCTGTTCGGTCTTGGTCGTTGACCACAGGGTGTCCCAGGTTCCATCATCTTCCCAGTCCCACCGCACGGCCAGTGCTGACGTTGGGTCATCCAAATCAAAGGATGTTGATGCGTTGACCGTGAACGTCTCGGACAAACCACCAGACGCGGGCTCCACGGTGAAGTTCGCCTCGGGAGGATCGTTCCCCGGCGGGTTGTAGGTGATGGTCACGAGGTCGATCACCGATGGGTTCCAGTCATAGTCCCAAGCTCGAGCCTCTATTGTATTGGGACCTGGTAACAAGTTGACGACGGCATTCCACGAGGAAGTTCCAGTGGCAAGCGTCCAGCTCGATATTATCGGTGGATTGCGTACCATAACGGTCTCCAGACCACTGCCGCCGCTGTCCTGGGCGGTCCCGGTAACGGTTATCGGTTCGGTGTCGAATATCTGGCCGTCCAGAGGGAATGTGATGTTGACGATAGGGGGCACGCTGTCACCTGAAAGAGGGAATGTGAAAGGATACCGGTCCTCGCTGTCAGAATCGATGACGTATGGATTGTCACCAATGAAATCAAAGCCTGGTATGTCCTGGTTCGGTCCGTTCATTTGATCGGGACCTATGTAATCGCTCCAATAGTTACCCCCGGACGGGTAGCCATAGTCCCACTTGCTCGATGCCGTGTTGTCATAGGCTTGTTGGGTGTTCGCAATGATGTTGTTATGGTACAATGTATTGGATAGGGACGAGGTCAGGGATATGCCGACGTACGTACTCAGACGGATGTCGTTGTTATGAAACAAGTTCCCGACTGACGAGACCAGAGTGGCACCGTAATCATTGCTGGAAATTCTGTTTTCAAAGATGTCGGCCAGGGATGAGAACTGAGATAGAATCCCGCTCCAGCCGTTGTCGTATATCTGGTTCCAACTTAGCCGCATTATATGAGACGAATTGATGAATACTCCATTGCCCCCGTTGGAAACTACGTCATTTGCATCCAAAGAACTGTGGAAGGAGTCAGAGAGTATGATGCCATCATCTGCGTTCATGAACACCATGTTGCTGGCCACCGTGGTATTGTCACATGATTCGATACAGACACCGTAGTCGTTGTTGAGGGACACATTGCTGGTCCTGATGGTTGTGAATCTGGAGAACTTGATGAGAACTCCGCAGAAGTTGTTAGAGTAGACATCGTTTAATTCCAGCATGGCGTCTGTCATAGAGTAAAGGTAGATTCCAAAGAAGCCATTGCCTTCAACGAGGTTCCCGGTGATGATGGGGTTGAAGGATGAGAAGAAGTACAATCCCGTCTGGCTGTTGAAGGAAATGGTATTGTCAACGATAACGGCGTAGTTGGAAGAGGACAATAGGATCCCGTCTTGGTTATTGTGGACGTTATTGTTGTCGATCGTCGGCTCCACAGACCCGGTCAAGAGCATCCCGTATGTGTTGTTCCAGACCTCGTTGAGCGAAACCTCGACTCCTTCACTGACCGATATCTCGATCCCATGTTCCTGGTCGAAAACCTTGTTACCGGTGACCAAGCAGTAGTCCGATCCTGATATGAGAATGCCGTTCTGGAGGTTCGCATTTACGATGTTCCCAGCGATATACGAGTTATAGGAGAAGACTGAGAAAATCCCGTTCTCGGAGTTTGCCGACAAATGATTGTCAGTAACGATTGTGAGGTTCGCGTAAAAGAGATGGATGCCGTTCTCGTTGTAGAGGAGTGTGGAATTCTCAATCTTCCCATTCAAAACGTTGTAGAGGTAGATTCCATCGTGCGTCATCAGGCTTCCGTTCAGGCCGGAATGCACGAAGACACCACTGATGACGAAAAAGGAGTCAGTATTGCGGATCTCAATTCCGGTCTTGCTTGATGCGTTGACCTCCCAGCCTTCTATGATATACGGGTCCAAGGCGGTTCCAGAGCCTCCAGTCACGCCGTTTGCACCAGTAAACTGCAGGTTGCCGTCAATAGCTATCGGTGAGTGAGGCGTATATCCAGACGTTTCTTCTGGAACGAGAATGAGCGAGAAGAGCAAAGCTGAAAGAAGTGTGAGAACCAGAGCTATTGTTCTGATGGACGTGGTCCCTCCCCGCATAACAGCCCTCAAAATGTACATCTAACATGATGCTATATAATATTTGTTGGAAGATGGAGCAGATAACAGCCTGCATAAAATGTGGTGGTAGGGATCTTGATGCGATCTTCTCGGCCAGAGGCGCGTTCGTGGGTTCGTACCATTGCAGAGAATGTGACTATACCGGACCGGCGGTGACGTTCGATGACTGGGAATCATATGAGAAGTTCAAAACATCTCTGAATGAGGAGGAATGAACATATGACATTCCGAATAGTGGATCTTGACGATGATTCGGAAGGGATGTTCTGGCAACACGTCAACAAGGACCCCTTGAACTATCATTGGTTCATCGTGGACTGGAAGTTCTCTAAGGATGACACCAAAATCCTGATGACAATTGCGGATGACGAGATCGTGGGTATGATGGTCGTTTTCAAAGACTCCATTGTACAGGTTAGAGGAGGACGTGAAGCTGTGAAAGTCCTGCTGGATCAGCTCGATCAGGAAGAGATTGAGATGATGGCGCCCATGGATTGTGAGGACTTGGTCCTAGAGAGATACGACCCCAGGATAAGGAACGAGATGTTCCTGATGTATCTGGAGAAGGGAGAAGAGATTATACAGAGAGAGCACGAACCGGTGGAACTGTCCATGGATGATGCGGAACAGATATCGGAGATAATGGTAGAATCGTACCCAGACTGGTGGGCGCACATGACACCAGAGAAGGTCAAGGAGAACATGGGGGACCGATTCTGGCTGGGGATCAAGGTGGATGAGGAGATTCTATCATTCGGTAATACGCGATTCATCGATTTCGGCAGCAACATCGGGGTGGTGGCAACGCACAAGGAGCACATGAACAGAGGATATGCGACATCGGTCGTCTCCGCCCTGGTGGAAGAGATACTGAAGAGAAGTGACAGAGCAATGATCCACGTGCTGAAAGACAACCATCCGGCCATCCGCACGTACTCGAAGGTGGGTTTCAAACCCTTCAAGTCGTATTCCTTGGTCAAGAAGGCTAAGAGAATTCATTAGACAATAAGTGGCCCAGAAAGAGGAGAACAAGCATGAATGTCGCAATGAGAGTCATGCGACGGGAGAGATCGGGACTCTCGGTTTGTTACCTTTCTTCAACCCTGCCTCCTCGGTCCTGAGTCAATATATCCTAAGGACGACCATATTCAAGTGAATATTGAAACCGATTTTTCACACTATTAAAGGGTAGTGGTGATGCCGTCAAGATGTGGCCAGTTGTGATATGGCCGAAATCGATTTGTACCAGCAAGTAGATGACAGACTGGAGAGGGGAGTATGAAATCCAAACTCATAGGAGTGGTTCTAGCCGTAGTGGTCGCCATTTGGGGAGCTCTGGCTATGATTCCATCCGTTAGTGCGCAGGAACAGGGAGGCCACATTTGGCTGACCATTGAGGGAAGTGAATACGAAGCCAATCACACCGACGCGTGGATAAACGAGAGCTGGGTCTACGCCGTCAAGTACGAGGCCAATGAGACCGTTCAGTACAACCTGACCGTGGAGAACAGAGGCGAAGAAAGTGTGGACACCTATGTCCTCTTCGCGATCAGAGGGAACACGACCGGGGACGATATGGAACAGATCGTTATCCAGGGAGGGGCATCCGGTGCAATGACTTTCACCCTGGCTGATTTCGATCGAGCGGACTTCAACCCGTTCTACTTGAATATTGTCTCAGCAGGTTCTCACGGTGTCTATCCACCATCCAGCAATGCCACATGGATCACCTACCCAGTAGGTTTGTTGGAGGGGACTGAGTCGGGAAACAACGTTTCGACCCTATTGGTCGAGGTGACGCTCGGACCGAACCCGTCCGAGATCTTTGTGGTGCACTCCGACAGCTTTGGTCTTGATTCAGATGGTGAGCTGAACTACTGGAGCCCGAACGGACATGACGTAACGGTCATGATGGAAGAGGACAAGGATAATGGCAAAGGTAAGGGACCGAAGGACGGCAAAGGCGGCGGCCAAGGAAAGGGCAAGAAGGACGATGGTGGAAGTGGACAGACTCCCGCTGAGGATCCGGAGATACCTGGCGAAATACAGGACGATCCACCCGTTGTTGTGACCGAGGACCCAGAGATTCCTGAGGTAATACAGGATGATCCGCCAGTTGTTGTGACGGAAGATCCGTCCTCGGAGAATCCCACGGAGACGCCTGATCCCACCATATCCGAAGAGGAAAGCCCAGATGCGGCAATCGGAGCCACTCCAAACGAGGAAACTCTATTGGCCGAGAACGACGGAACAGTGGAAGAACCGAATGACATGATGGGGTCGGAGACAGAGAACCAGATAAGTTGCCTGAACGTCCTGGCAGCTTCGGCGTTGGTTGCTTTGTTGGCGTCGATACTGATCATCGCTTTTGTTAGAAAGAGGCGTTGAGAATCTCGGCAACCTGAACACCAGCAGACGAAGCTCCGTTCAAAGGAGCCATTGAGAGAGGAAAATCTATAAGAGTGCGACGCGATGGTGACATCCTGGAGGATAGGTGACAACTCTTGGTCGACATCTTAAGGGCGTTCACGTTTCCAGAGAAGTTCGCGATTATTCTCCCGATCGACAGGATAGTGGCCGGTGGCAAGACGGTCGAGGACGGGGTATCATTTTTCCACGAGAAGATCCAGAACGGCTACCAGCCCAGGCCGATCATAGTCATCAAACACCCAAAGGAAGACCTCTACGCGGTCCTGGACGGCCACCACAGGTTCGAGGCCTTGAAGAAGAATGGGGCAACGGAGATATCTTCGGTGGTGGTGGACGCCTATTCGAACCTTCAGTTCGAACTCACCAAGAAAGGTGTCTTCCAGCCGGCACCGTTGCTTACCAAGCACGTGAGAATTCCATTCAAGAAGTTGGCAGCCTACATGAAAGAGTTCCTTGAGAATCCTTGGCAGATGCTGGGTAAAGAATGAACTTCAGAGAATCTTAGAAAGCAGGTTCCCGGCTTCCCTCACGAACTCTGTACACTTTTCCCTGAGACCTTCGTCGTGGAACCTGTCCATACCCTCCTGGGTCGAGATGTCTACACCGCACAGGTCGATGCAGTTGGAGGACCCGAACTTCTCCACGAACTTGTCATAGTACAGCTTTGCCTTCTCATAGGACAGCTTCTTCCTTTCCATCTCCTCCGGGTCAGACCTTCCATAAAGGAGACCTATGCCCATTATTCCGCCAGTCAAGCATCCACAGAGAGATCCCTTGCCACCAATTCCCCCACCAAAAGGCGTAGCGACATGAGGTATCGACCTGGACTCGATGTGACATTTCTCCGCGACGGCATTTGACAGCGCTTCAGCACAGTTGAACTCCTTCCTGAAGTACTCCTCTGCAAGCGTTCCTAGATTGCTCAGCATGGTGATCCTCCCCTCTTCTGGCTCTTTTCTAGAATGACCGTATGCGATGTGGGTTAATTTGGTTTATGCCATCGGGCTGAAATTGGCCGATTCTCGACATTTTGGATTCGAAAGCGTCCTACTGGATGATATCCCAGACCGTGTTCGCAGCGACGTACATCCAGAAGCCCTTGCCTGCTGTGATCATATCAAGGTCGCCCAGGCCCGTAAGGCAATACGGAACACCTGGATCATAACCTTCCACGTCCAGGGCCGCAACGTCCAGCTTCAGTTGTCCGACAGTGTAGAGAGGATTGAAGGACGGGAAGGAAACGAAGTTCCATCCTGCGTAGAGCTGTATCTGCGTCAGCACAGGGACCAAGCCGGCAACGACCCAATCGTCCTCGGCGACCACGTTGATCCAGTATGCCTGCATGTGATTGATGTTCCAGAGATCTCCCTTCCAGGGTTTCACCACCTCATGCCACTTCCATGGATCGACCGCATCGGAGGCGTCGTACGTCCATGCCTTGTCGAACTGTATCGTCTGCAGGACAGAGCCGATCGAAGTATCCGATGTGACCAGCGGTACGGATATCAGTTGCTGGCCGACGGTCAGATGTCTGGTGAACTTGCCGGCCTTGTTCGGTGAAGCGGAGTACTCGACGCCGTTGTATGCCCTGACGTAGTAGAAGTGGTTGTCGGGGTCCCCATAGCCGCAGCCAGTGCATGTGTACTGGTAGGTGGGGAGATCGGTCGCAGGAATCGTGGTGACAAGACTGTAAGGTCCGATGTAGAGGTTGCTGGTATAGATCTCGTACTCCACGACGTTGTCCAATCCGGTCCCATCATCGCCAGACGCCTGCCAAGAAACCAGCACATCGGCAAGTCCTACACCTGTAAGTTGAGCATCCATCATGATCGGCGGGATCGGCCCAAAGGTTATGATGTCCATCTGAGCGCATTGCGGACTAGAGACGTCAGAATTGCCGTGAATGTCCTCGGCGTAAACACAAATGTCATGCAATCCTAGTGTCCAGCTTGTGGTATCGATGAGAATGGTCACGTCCTCAACGGGTCCATCGTAAGTTCCATCCACCGCAAGCAGAGGTGTGCTCGTGGCCCAGTTGGCGGCCCCGTCCGTGTAGTTGGCGCTTAGGATGTTGGAGTTCCCTGTGCCAGTATCGTCGACGGTAGCTTCCAAGGTAACAGGAGTGCCTATCGGTACGACCGTGGAGACAGAACCGTTGACCAAGACATTCAGCACGATCGGTGGGTTCGGATCCACGATATACAGTGTTGCGCACGAGCCCGTCCAGTTGGTGTTGGTCTTGTCGTCGTAGGCGTACACGCAGTATTCGTACGTTCCAGGAAGACTGGGTGTGGTGACTATCTGTTGGACGTCCTCAACCGGGTCGTTGTACACCATATCGACGGGGAACATCTTGATTCCAGGCCAGTTGGACGGACCGACCGTGTAGTTCGCTTCGCCAATGTTGTTGTTGCCAGTAGTTGTGTCATCAATCGTGGCGGTGAGGAAGAAGTCAGGTGGGATGACGTCATAGTCCCAAGATTGGGTAGGAGCTCCGTTGATGAAAACGTCGTAGATCTCTGGTGGCCAGAAGTCAGAAGAGATGACTATCTGGGCGCAGTCACCTGTAGAGTTGGTGTTCATGAGAACGTCCCAAGCGTAGACGCATACTGTGTAGACATCTTCAGGCCACCCCACAGTGTCAATAGAGGCAATGACAGTCTCGACAGGAGAATCATAAACGCCATCCATAGCAGCCATTGATGCCATTGGTCCTCCATTTACGCTGAATTCTGCGCCTCCTATTAAAGACTCAAGATCTTCAACGTCAGCTGTGAGTGTGACCACTGTCCCCACGGGAATCACAATTGTAGGCTGACCGTCGACTGCGACGTTGTATATCTCGGGTGGGTCATTGTCAATGGGTGTCAGCGTTATCTCCAAAGATGCGCACGCACTTGTGGTGTTGACGTTGGAATCGAAATCGTAAGCGTCAGTGACGCAGATAGTGTATATGGCCTCGGCCCATCCTGAAGTGTCGATGGTTGCGGTTGCGGTCTCGTTGATCGAATCGAAAAAACCATCTTGAGCATTCATCGGGTTTGGCGGGCCCGCATCGATTGTATAATTGGCTCCAGCGGGACCAGACATGTCGTCATCGAGAATTGCCGTCAGTACAACTAGATCTCCGGGGTTCACAATCTCGGTGACCTTTCCATTGAGCCTAACAGCGAATACCTCAGGTGGCGCGGAATCTGTCGGGGCACCGATGGTGAAATCCGCATCGCTAATCACACAATTGCTCTGACCGACCATGTCCACAGCGCATACCCTGACCCTTGCTTTCGTGGTGTCCACGTTCGGCGTGGTCCAGAGGTAAACCCCGTCGTTCGGTTCACCCGTGGTGATGGGAACCCATACAAGGGCTCCAGAGTCTATTGCGTAATCGATGGAAACAGGGGTCTCGGGCATTTCCACATCCAGTGCAAGCCACTGAATCTCGTAGTCCGTGACTTTGGCGATGACCTCCCCGCCGTCGGGTTGAAGTACATCCACATCTGGCGGTGTGGCACCGTCCAGCCAGTCAAGCATAGCCCGCATCAGGTCCTCCTCTTGGGGGGTACCATCCCATATGTCGGTAGCTTCGAAGTAGTCGAATGCATCATAGACCACACGTGAATCCGAATCGTGATCGGCCCTCACGGCAGCGATGTCCGTAGGACTGGCTGAGAAAATGAAGATCTCACTGGACCCAGATGTCCCAATGACATCGGGCGATGAGTGAGTTATGCCCATATTGAAGATGCCGCCGGTGATGGGATCGCCGAATATGCCGTCGACATTGGTGCCGATTCCATTGTCATTAACGTAAGTGGCATGAAGATAGTTACTTAACCAGGTGGTCCAGGCTCCCGAATTGGCGTTGTTCGCGATGTCCTCCCCAGTGATGAGGAGATTGCCCTTGGCGTCGAGGTAGCTCTGCAGTGCCGTTCTGGAGCCGGAAGACAGGGTGTTGGTGTCGCTGCTTTCGAACCATATTACGGCCCTATAGTCCTGAATGTCGGTGAAGGAAGGCATAGTTCTCCAGTTGTCGATTTCGGTGTCCAGGGCCAAAGACTCATGTGTGTCCCAGTTGTGGTGGGGGATGGCGCCCAAGGTGAGTATCTCGTCGAAGTGATCGAAATCCAAAGCCTCGTTGTCATTGTCGTTCCCGTCAACCAGGAGAATGCCTGTTGGCACGAAATCCATCGCGACTCCTTGCAGAATGGGAGCGTTATAACGCTGGCGTGTAGGCGGATTACCGTACAGGTAACCTATTCGGTTGTCACTTTGAACAAACGCCGCAAAACCAAGGGTCCGGATGTCCCAACCAGCGGATATCGAAAATGTTCTTTCGATATCAAGAGTGTCGCCCTGATCAAAAGACCCATCTGGGATGGTGTAATCGGTCAAAATGTCTCTCACAACATGGTTATATACCCTGTGGTGCTGGTAGTTCTCGGCGCCTGCGTGGCCAGGGTTATAGGGAAGATGGATGTTGCTCTCATAGACCATGAATCTGACCTTCAAGCCAGTTTCTGTTATTGGATCCGTCGCCTCGAGGTGAACGCTAACCCGACCATCCGTACTGGTGATGTCACCCGTCATAGACATGGTCAGGTTGGTCGTTCTGTCCTTCTCGCTCTGGTATGCGTCTCTGTCATCGAGGTACTTCTGCCACTTAGTGGTTCCTCCAGAAATCCAGAGAGTCGCACCAGCCTGGCCTGCCCCAAAGGCATCTCCTGAGTAGTAACCTCCGCCATCGAAGACGGACGTCGGATATCCCGATACACCGTACCATAGCATTCTAGTGCGGCTTGGAGGGAAGTATATCTGGTCATCAATAGCCGGATGATGCTCCAGAACAACTACATTATCGGTCCCAAGCTCATCATGAAGTCTGTTGAGTGCAAAAGCTTGAGTGGGACAGAATTGACACCAGTCGGCCGTGAACTTCTCAACGATCACGACTCTCTCGCTCGTCCCGCCCCAGCACACGTCAACATCAGGTTCCTTCGGTGAGTTCTGCTCTTCCTCAGGTGGAGCACCTATCACCGCAGCAAAGGATCCGAGCAAAAACAAAGCACTCACAAACAAAGCCCACACTGTTCTCGAATGTCCCCACATCCTAACTCCTCCATACCAGAATGGCGTGAATTGAATCTACTTAGGTGTATATCAATATATCCCAGATGCAGCCCGTATGGCCAGTAATTCTCTCCACTTCACTTGAGAAGGTTTTTATTTGGAGAGAGCGGTTATCCAACCGTGGACACCAGAAAACTCGCCAGGTACCCCTATCTCGAGGAGGCAAGCGGCCACATCAAGGACTCAGACATATCCATACCGGACCTCCTGGAGGACCCAGCATATGAGGAAGCCAGGATCGCAGGCAGGAACAGGGTCTTCGAAGCGCTTGAGAACACCAAGATAGAGGACCACAGCCTGATAAGCGAGGCCGAGATAAAGATAGAGTTCCTTTCCTACCCGATAGCAAGAATGATCGTGTCCAGTGTTGGCGATCCTTTCCTTATCAAGAGATACGCCCTCTCGGAGGCGAAGACCGGGACGCTAAGGTGGATGGATGAAGACACCGACTTCGTCAAAGAACTTGCAGAACAGCTGGATGTGGAGCTGATAATCGAGAACGGGGCCATGAAGACGCATTTCACCGATTTCCTGAAGAACACGGCACAGCTGAGGAGCAAGGGATGGAAACTGATCAACCAGCGGGTGGAGGACGGGTACGTCGTCCTGAACAAGCGGAAGTTCCTGAGGGTGCTCCAGGATGCCTTGAGGAGGAAGTTGGAGGATGAGCTGCCCTTGGAAGTGAACGAGAAGATATTGGAGACCTTTCAGGACACCACACTCGAGCTCATCGAGAAGATACAGGAGAGGAAGAGCAAGTACAAGGCGGAGGACATGGGCAAGATAAGGACAACCAGACTTCCTCCGTGCATGCATAGACTTCTCGCAACCGTCCAGACCGGGGAGGGAATACCGCATACCGGAAGATTCGCCCTGGTGGCGTTCCTGAGACATCTGGGCCTCAGACCGGATGACATAATGAGGATGTTCTCGACCATATCGGATTTTGACGAGAGCAAGACCAGGTACCAGATAGAACACATCAGCGGGATAACGTCGGGCACGAAATACACCCCGCCAGAATGCAGCACCATGAAATCATACGGGATCTGTTACGAGCCAGATGACCTGTGTAACCGGATAAAGCACCCACTATCGTATTATCGTATCAAAGGAAAAAGAAAGACGGGCTAGAGTTTTCGCC
>JAUVGH010000030.1 GCA_030593885.1 Methanomassiliicoccales archaeon | reverse complement strand
CAGAAAGGATGATCCAGAATGTCCTGCCTGTCGTTGATCACGCGGATGAGATGGGTGCTGACATATCCGAAGCAATGGAATTCCTGAGAACAGCCCAGATCTCTCTCGAGGAAAGGAACTTCGGCCCGGTTTCAGTGAGTGTGAAGAACGCCCGAAATGCCATCAGGCGTTCCAAGAAGCGGAAGAAATCGAACGATATCCTGGAGAAGATGTGGAGCCAGATAGGCGCATCTGAGGAAGAGCAGCTCGACGTACCCAAGGCAAAGGAATACCTTCAGAGGGCCGGACAGGCGTTGACAGAAGACAGACACGCCGAGGTCCAGAAGTGCTTCCAGAGAATGAAGAGGGCCATCTCAGATGCCAAGCTCAAGAAGAAGATGGAGGATAAGCTCCAGAACGTTCGCATGAACTTGGAGGAACTCAAGGCCATGGGCGTCGACAACTCAGCCGGCGAAGAGATATTGGAAAAGGCCAGAAAGGCCATGGAAGATGGCAAGTACTCAAAGATGCAGAACCTCATCCTGAGGAACAGAAGATGGATAACGCGGGAAAGGAAGAAGAGGGAAACTGAAGTTCTCATGGATGCGGTCGGGGCATTGATGGAGAAAGCCAGCAAGGGTGGCGAGGACTTCCTTAATGCCAAGGAACTTCTGAAGAGCTTCAAGGAGGCCATTCTCTCTGACAAGGTCTCGGACCTTCAGGATCTTATACAAAGGGATATTGAGGCAACAAAAAGGGACGAAAGGGCCCAAAGATCAGTACGTCGGTTCCGCAGGATCAGGAATCTCATCAGAGATGTGGGGGAGCAGGGTGCGGATGTTTCAGAGTTTCAGCCAATCATCAAGGACGTCCAATATGCCTTCCAGGAGGGGAATCTGGACAAGGCAGAAGTCCTCATGGAGGAGATTGAGCGTATCCAATCAATTGCTAGGCTATCTCGGGAATGGGCCCAGGACTTCCTTCACAAAGCCAAGTCATCGGTGACGCAAGCGCGGAACTTGAATATGGAAATCAGTGACGCGGAGGATCTTGTCGCCATTGCAGAGACTCTTCTGAGCGAAGAGAACTTCTTGGAGGCCCTGGAGAAGGCGAAGAAGGCCTACCGGATAGCTGAGGAAGGTCTCCCGGAAGAGTCAATGCTCAAGAAGAAGGAGGTGGAGAAGAGGCTTGCCGATGCAAGATCCGTACTGGATGAGGCCAAAAGGGCAAACGTCGATGTTTCAGACTCCGATGATTCCCTTCTGGAAGCAGAGAGAGCCGCGGAAGAAGGGAGACTCCTTGATGCTGAGAATCTGATCACACGGGTCGAGAAGCTCGTTCAAGAACTCACATCATCATTGGAGGACGTATCTGGTGAGTTCATTGCTTCTATTCGCTTCGCCCTGGACAAGATGGCTGAAGCTGGCATCTCCGTTCCCCAGGTGGAGAGCGTTTACAGGACGGCGCAGGACCACCAGAACCAGGGACACTATCAGAAAGCTGTCGAATACGCAAAGATGGCTCAAGAGCTTCTCGAAGAATCTGAGAAGTCCATCGAGTTGTCCGCAAGAGAGAATGTCGGGGCCATCAAGGAGGGAATCGAGCGAGCAAGGGCGACCGGTGCTCGAGTAGAAGAGGTCGAGGTCATACTGGAGGACGCTAATCTAGCTATTGAAGAAAAGGACTACTCGAAGTACAAGGTCCTCGTTGAGAAGGCAGAAGGGTCCCTCAGAGAAGCGGAGGTCGTGTACCTCAGCGCTCGGGCCATTAAAGAGCTTGAGGAAGCAAAGGCCTTGATTGAAGAGGCCAAGAGCATGGGAGTGGGCCATGTTGATGAGGCCCAGATAGTCATGAGGAAGGCCCAGGATGCTTTCGAATCCAAGAATTACGGGATAGTCTCCATGCTCACCGATACCGCCCGAGAGATGGTCGGGGAGTCGAAGAAGAGGAAGCTCATCGAAGAATTCGTTGGAAAGAGCAAGGTCATCACCGAGCTCATTGAGAGAGCCGAAGAAGCTGGGGTCGACGCCAGAGAAGTGCAGGAACTCTTTAAGGGCGCACAAGAGAGCTTCGGCGAGGACGATTATGAGGCTGCGCTGAGGTTGGTGGAGCAATCGGAGGGTATGGCCCGGAATCAGATCGGCAAGTTCCTCCAGGAGAGGTTCCCGAAGGTTCTCGTGAACCTCCCGGCCGGAGCCATTGAATCGAACACCTGGAACAAGTACACCTTCGAGGTCATCAACGAAGGGGATATCGCCGCCGAGGACGTGAAGGTGAACCTGAAGGGAGATTTCGAGGTCAAAGGACTGAAACAGATCGCAAGCCTTCTGCCGAAAGAGAAGAAGAAGATGGAGGTCGGACTAAAACCCAGAGTCGATGGAAATGTTCCGGTGGACGTGTCAGTCTCCTTCAAGAAACCGTTAGATGAAACCTTCTTTGAAGTGCAGAAGGAATCCAGCCTGAACATCAGCAGGCTCGGGACCTACCTGGTCGATGATGTCTTCCTGGTTCATAACGACGGCAGGCTGATCGCGCATGAGGCTCGGGAGTTCAAGGAGGGAGTGGACGACGACATCTTCAGCGGAATGCTCACTGTGATGCAGGAGTTCGTTCGAGATTCATTCGGAAAGAGAGCGACCACAGGCCTCAGCAGGATGGACTTCGGTGACAACAAGATAGTCATCGAAAGAGGCGATTTCGTGTATCTTGCCACAATCCTGAGCGGCGAAGAACCAGCGCTTCTCCCCCTCTACATGGCAGAGATTGTCAAAGAGATCGAAGAGAAGTATGAAGAGATCGTGGAAAACTGGAGTGGACTGTTGAGCGAGTTTGAGGGCGTGGAAGACATCGTGAAGAAGCTCATATTCGTATCAGACGACGAGGATGCCGACATCGGGGAACTGGAAGCTAGTGTTATTACTTCCACATTCGAGATGATGAAGAACGCCCAGAACGCCGGAGCCGACGTTTCCCAGGCCCAGGACCTGCTCAATAAGGCCAAACACCTCCTTGAGGAACAGGACTACGAGACTGCTTGGAAGTGCGTTGAGGAAGCGGCTGTGAGCGCATCGCAATCCAAATCAAAGCTGAGAGGCCAGATAGAGAACGCTCTTGCTGCAGCGGAGAAGGCGGTCGATGAGGCGAGAGAGCTTGGCTTTGAGGTCGACCAGGCAGAATTGCTGCTGAAGAACACCGAAGAAATGGTGGAGAATCTGGAGGTCGATAAGGTCAACTCCATCGTGGAGAAGGTCAATGAGTTCGTCAACATTGCCAAGTCAAGGGCCCTCGAGACATCCATATCAGAGGAACTCGAGAAGGCCCAGCAGGTCTTGGAGAAACTCAGGCAGGAGGGAGTGCCTGTTGATGAGGCCGAAGAACTTGCTCAGGAGGCCGTGGAGGCGAAGCTGAAGGAGGACTTCGAGGCCGCTGAGAGATATCTCCAGATGTTCAAAGAGACCGTCGCGAGCGCCGAAACGACCGCTGAGTTGGACACGATAACCTCCAGGTTGGCCGAGTTCAAGTTCCTGACCAATAATGCAAAGGAACTGGGTCTGGACGTTTCCAAGGTCGAAGAGAGGCTTCAAGCGGCAGAGGAGGCAATGGCTGATGGCGACCAGAGCGGCATGGAGGAATCATTGAAGGAAGTCGGCGAGCTTCTCGAGGAGGCAAGAGGGGTACTATCCGCAGCGGAGATTGAAACTTATCTGGAATCGGTTCGGGGAATGGTGGAACGGGCCAAGTCGATTGGCATCGAGGTAACAGACGCCGAGAGTATACTCGAAGACACAAATCAGCTGGACCCTGACGACATCGATAAGTTGAGGGCCGTGATCGGAAACGCCGAGAGGTCGGCGACCCAGATGATCGCTGATTTCATTGGAACAAGGTCCCCAGCACTCAAGTTGAAGTATCCCCAGAAAGGGCTCCAGGCCGACATATGGAACAAGTACGTATTCGAGATAGTGAACGAAGGCAACACCGCGGCAAGGAACATCGACGTCGACTTCTCAGGAGATTTCGAGGTGAAGGGACTGGAAACGATTTCGCACATCGATGCAAAGGAGAAGAAGGAGGTCGAGATCGGCCTCAAACCCACCCAAGAGGGTGAGACGCCCATCGATGTCAAGGTCTATTATCAGAAATACTTCGATGAGGAAAAGTACTGCCTGGAAGATCTTGAGAAGATCTCTGTGGAGTCACAGGGCACATACCTCGTGGAGGATGTGTTCCTTATTCACCGGGATGGCAGGTTGGTAGCGCATGAGACCCGCAAGTACAAAGAAGAGATCGATGAGGACGTGTTCAGTGGTATGCTGTCAGTCGTCCAGGATTTCGTCAAGGACTCGTTCAGGAGCAAGGGCAAGGTCGGTTTGAAGAGGCTTGACTTCGGAGAGAGCAAGATCATGATGGAAAGGGGGAAGATGATTTCGATTGCTGCCGTACTGGTCGGCCAGGAGCCGAAACTCCTGCCCCTGCACATCCTTGAGGTCATTGCCAAGATCGAGGAGGAGTTCGGTGAGGTCCTTTCAAGTTGGACAGGTCTCATGAGCGACGTTTCTGGCATTAGGGAATTCATCAAGGAACTGATATTCGTGACGGACAAGAGGGAAGCCCTCACCGAGAGCCTGGAATCATCGCTGGTCACCAAGACGTTCGGTGTTGAGGGAGCTCAGCAGATAATCGATGAAGCTAGAAGGGTCGTTGAAACCGAAGACCTGGACACAGCCTGGGATTTCGTGTCGGATTTGGGCAGTGCCGCTGGATTCGAAGATGCGAAAGGCGAATTCTCGTACCCGGAAACCACCCTGTCAGCTGAGTTCCTCAAAGAACTGGGAGAATTGGCTGAAAGCACCGAGTTCAGAGGTCATGTGGCAATGATAAGCGAGATTGTCCAATGCGTAACCCAAGCTCGGAGGGAACTGGATCTAGGTCCGAACTTCCCGATAAGCTCCGTTGTCATCAAACCAGACGATGAGGCTTCCACAGCGGTCATTTCAGATTTCAAGAGAGTAATACAGGACCATCTCAGAGCCAAGGAACTGTTGTTGGTTCCACCGGGCGAGGAATGGGAAGGTCTCGACCTCGAGATAGAAGTCAACGTCGACAAGATTGTGGAGGTCTATCCGCAGTGGAGCAGGAAGATACAGATGCTTCTGAAGTCCCAATCGCCATGGAAGATCAAGGCCGGTCTGGATAAAGGCAGTTACGGCCTCGGAATCGAGGGTCAGAAGGTCTCCATTGACAGCAGCATGGTCAGCTATGAGATTTCTATTCCAGATCACGTGGCCGAGTACAGGTTCGGCAAGGGTAGGATTTTCATAGACAAGACCCGGACTGAAGATCTCATTGCGGAAGGTTACGCCAGCGAGATTATTGACGAGATCGAGAAGACCCGGGAAGAAGCCGGCATAGGAGGGGAGAATCCGGTTGAGATAAAGATCTGCGTGAGCGAAGAGCTCAAAGCCCTTTTGGAGGATTGGATAGACGACATTGTCACCGAGGTCAAATGCGCTTCTTTCAAGTTCAGGCCATCGGATTGGCAGGGGGACGGCGAGAGCCACAGCGTCGAAATGAGGCTGGGGGATGAGCACGTCAGGATCTTCATGAAGGAGTCGGCCGAAGCATCGGCCTGAAACGTTCCCCCTTCTTCTCTATGCCGAAAAAATCTATATGTCTGAAGTGGATATTTGTGGCGCGGCCGGGGTGGGGTAGACTGGTTATCCTAGGGGACTGTGGATCCCCCGACCCGGGTTCAAATCCGCACTGGATGACTCCATTGCGGTGAAATTCTCGGTCCCGGCCCTCTTTCTTTGGAAAGATTTTTAATCGGTGTGAACATAACATCCACAGCGAGGGGTCGCGTCGATGAGAAATTCGTGGCCCTGCGGTTTACCTCCCGGGGGAGGATTGCGATGATAAAGCAAGCCGAGAAAGAGTATTCTCCTGAAAGATTGGAGAAAAAAGTGCAGGATTTTTGGAAGCTGTCAAGGGCATACGAGAAGACCAGGGACCTGAGGGAAAAGGGAAAGAAGTACTACTTCGTCGACGGGCCCCCATACACCACTGGCTCAATCCACATGGGGACAGCCTACAACAAGATCCTGAAGGACGTAATAGTCAGGTACCGCAGGATGCAGGGTCTCAATGTGAGAGACCAACCTGGATTCGATATGCACGGGCTCCCCATCGAGGTCAATGTGGAGAAGAAGCTCAGCATTGTGAACAAGAAACAGATCGAGGATCTTGTGGGCGTTGAATCATTTGTGAACAGCTGTAGGGACTTCAGCCTTGACCTACAGGGGCAAATGACCGATCAGTTCAGATCGCTTGGTGTTTGGTTGGACTGGGACAATCCGTACAGGACGATAGATAACAGGTACATCGAGTCCGTTTGGTGGACCCTCCAAAAGGCTCATGAGAAGAAGATCTTGGACCGATACACGAGTGTGTTGTCATGGTGTCCAAGGTGTGAGACAGCGATTGCGGATGTGGAGATTCGGTATACCGACTTCGAGGATTATTCCATTCTCGTGAAGTTCCTTCTCAAGGGAAGGAGCGGGGAAAGCCTCCTGGTCTGGGCATCGATGCCTTGGACATTGCCTGCGAACATGGCCGTCGCCGTGAATCCTGAGTACGAGTATGCCAAGGTGGAGATGACCATAGAAGATAGGAAGGAGATCCTCTGGCTCAGGAGAGACAAGGTGGACGACGTCACATCTCTCGTGGCCATTCAGGACTTCCAGATAATGGAGATCGTCAAGGGGAGTGATATGGTTGGATGGGAGTACTTCCATCCCTTGGCTTCCCGGGTCCCTTATCAGAATGAACTGTCGGGTGAATGGATTCACAAGGTACTGAGCTCTGAACTGGTGGAGGATGAGAACACTGGTGTCGTTCATCTGGCCCCCGGGCACAGCCGGGAAGGCTACGAGATTGGAGAGGCCCACGGAATACCCCTTTTCTGCCCCGTGGATGAGGGCGGGTACTTCACGGACGAAGCTGGGCAATATGCCGGAAAGCATGTAAGAGAATCCAACAGCATCGTCGTCGAGGATCTCAGAAGGGAGAGATGGCTGTTCCACGAGGGCAGGATAACCCGTAAGATTGGCCACTGCTGGAGATGCGATTCACCTGTCATACATCGGGCTTCGCAACAATGGTTCCTCAAGGTCTCCGACATCAAGGAACGAATGCTGGACGAGATCGAGGACGTAAAATGGATACCTGAATGGGCGGGAACCCAGAAGCAGAAAGAAAGGGTGGAAAAAGCCACTGACTGGTGCATATCCAGGCAGAGGTATTGGGGAACTCCGCTCCCGATATGGATCTGTGAATGCGGGGAGACAACTATCATTGGATCAATAAAGGGCCTTTCGAAAGGGAAGAACTACAACAAGGACATGGACCTCCACAGGCCCTGGATCGATTCTGTCACGTTCGAATGCAAGGAATGCGGGAAAGAGATGAGACGGACTTCCGATGTTCTGGATGTCGGGTTCGATTCAGGTGTCAGCATGTGGGCCCAGCTCGGGTACCCTGCTGTCAAGAAGCAGTTCAACAACTGGTGGCCCTGTCGGTGGATAACCGAGTCCCAGGAGCAGACTGATGGCTGGTTCTATTCGCTGCTCTTTGCCGGGATCATAGGTTTCGGCGAGATACCTTACAAATCCGTCCTCATGCACGGATGGGTCTTCGATTCCGAGGGTCAACCCCTGTCCAAGAGTATGGGGGATGTCTCGTATCCATTCGATGTCATAGGGGAATATGGAGTGGACTCATTGCGATTCTGCATGCTGAAATCAAAACCCCCGTGGGACGATTTGAAGTTCGACCCTGAGGCTGTCAAGGAAGCCAACCAGACGCTCGACATCCTGTGGAACGTACACAGGTTTGGGACGCTCTACATGTCGATGGATAGGTTCAATCCGAATGACTGGAGCCTCGCAGGCATGTCCGGCAACTTCAGCCCCGAGGATAACTGGCTTCTGTCAAAGGTGGAGAATCTCAAAGGAGAAGTTGAGAACGATTTGGAGGAGTACAACATACACACTGCGTGCAACGCGATCGAGGAGTTCATTCTCAATGACCTGTCCAGATGGTACGTCAAGCTGATTAGGAACAGGAGTTGGCCTGAGGGCGACAACAACAAGAAGTTCGCAGCCTACAAGGCGCTCCACGAAGCGCTCTTGGCAGTGACCAGACTTCTCGCCCCAATTACCCCACACATATCTGAGTCCATGTACCAATCCCTCGATGCTGACCTGCTCTCGGTCCACATGTCCGATTGGCCGGTAACTGACGAGGCTTTGATTGACAAGAAGCTAGAGGAGAGAATGACGGTCGTACGGGGCATCGTGGAGCTCGTCTCCAAGGCCCGGCAGAAGATTGGGCTGAAGCTAAGATGGCCGGTCAAGAATATTGTGATCAAATCTAATGATGATGAGACCGCCAAGTCGTTGGAGAATCTCAAGGACATCCTGATGGAGCAAACCAATTCCAAGGAAGTCGACATCCTGTGGCCCGGCGAAGAGTGGGATGGAATGGTCCTTAACGTTCGGCCCAAGGTTGAGGCGATTGGACGCGTATACAAGCAATGGTGGAGCAAGATCGCCACAATGCTGGAGAGCCGCCCGGTTGAAGAAGTGAGAAAGGCCATCGGAGAAGGAGAATACAAGATCGGCATAGAAGGACAGATCGTTCGGATTGAGCCAGATATGGTCGAGTTCATGGAGAGGCTCCCCGAACACGTGATCAGCATCGGCTTCGACAAGGGGGATATGTACATTGACATGGAAATGACCCCTGAGCTGAGGGCGGAAGGTTTTGCCCGAGAGATTGTTCGCAGGGTGCAGCAGATGAGAAAGGAGATCGATTTGGATGTGGAGGATTTCATCAGAACCCAGGTCAAGGTCAGGGTCGAGCTAACCAAGGTCCTGGAGGAATATGACGATTACATATCTGGAGAAACCAGATCCAGAAGTTTCGAGTTCGTTCCGGAGGAGCTAACAGAGGAGTACATTGTGGAGTGGAACGTGGAAGGTGAGGCTATAGGCCTGGCCATCACGCCCCTCTACATGAAAGAGACCTTGGACGCATTCATCAAGATTCCGGGCATCGATGAGAAGGAATCCATGGCACTCTTCGATTCAGGTTACGCCAGCATGTTGTCCCTCCAGCAAGCATCGTTGAGCGAGCTCATGGAGGTCGAGGGGATTGACGAGTTGGATGCAAGGAAGATACGCAGGTATTTCGACCAGCCCGAAGAGCTGAGGGCCGAGGAGAAAGCCTTATGCCCCGTTTGCGAAGCTCAGGTCGAGATGGGGGCCAGTGAGTGCTCACGTTGCGGAGTTTCACTGCTTCCCGAGATGAAGAAATGTCCGAATTGCGAGGCAGAGATACCGCTCGACTCGGAGGAATGTGAGAACTGCGGATCGGTGTTGATTGAGGAGGAGGTCGAGGAGATCTCCGAAGAGGTCAAGGAGATTATGGAGATACCTGGGCTCGGGCTTGAGACGGCTCGAATGCTACACGAGCTGGGATACGACATCGACGCACTTGCCAATACCTCTGAGGAGGAACTTGTCAAGATTGAAGGAATAACTGTTCCTCTGGCCCGCAGGATATCCGTCTACTTCGAGGAATGGGTGGAAGAATTGGTCTGCCCTCTGTGCAATGCGCCGGCGAGCGCTGATGCAGCCCAGTGTACCCAGTGCGGCACGATTTTCGTTTCTGAGGAAGAGGTGGAGACCATGGAAGAGGAACCTGTGCCCGAAGCTGCAGAGGTGCCTGAGGTGATCGATGTGCCCTCTTTCGATGAAGATACTGCGGTCGCCATGTCCCTTGAGAAATCCCACATCTATTTGGTGAAGGAAGAGCGACAGCAACGTGCCATGGACATGTTCACTGCCACCATGAGGGAAGGTAGGCCCGGGCTTTGCGTCACCAGGACCTTCCCCGACAAGTTCAGGGAGAGCTACAACTTGGGCGACACTACCGTTCTCTGGTTGTCCAATATCGGTAAGGAGGACTCCATCAGACCGAAGGATTTGGAAAAGCTCAGCCTTTCTCTTGAGAAGTTCGTTACTGAGACCGGAGGTGTTGTGCTTCTGGATGGACTGGAGTACCTCGTGACGAATAACAACTTCATAATAGTTCTCAGGCTACTTCAAGCATTGAGAGATGTTGTGGCCATGAACAAGTCCACGATGATCGTGAACGTGAACCCAGCCACTTTGGATACAAATCAACTGAACCTTCTGGAGAGGGAGGTGGATTCGGTCGTGGATACGCTTTCTTAGTCCTCTTCTTCCACAATCCTCTTCATGAATCCCGAGAAATCGAAGTTCTTGATGACCTTGGTATCAGAAAGAGGAAACACCAACACGTCTGGATCCTCTTTGTAGTAGCCCTTCCTAGCGTAGTACTCAAGGAAATCCCTTCGCAAGTTGTGCAGCTGGTCATAATCACCCATCAGTCCGACTGCTATCGTTTCCGGGCTGCTAGACACCCAGAATACTGTCGGTGTTAGGCTGGCAGTTCTCTCTACACCCTCCCATCTCACTGCAAGAGGTGCCCGTGGTTGAAACTGCAGATGACCCACTGCCATTATGCCCATTCCGACCTTCTGAAGGTCCAGGACTCTAATCGTCCTCAGGATATCGGCGTCCTCGAACTTCTTCCTCATGGACGAGACTGCCTGTCTTGACGCACCAACCTTCTCAGCGACGGTCTTATCAGATGACTCTGGATACGCGACCAGTCCCTGAAGGACGGTCTTCTCCTTCTTGCTGAGCTTCACACTCGTTATAGTTTCAAGCGACCTGACAAACTTCCTTTCATCCTTGCCGCCGAACAACGCTCTTGCAGGAGATGAATAGTCGAAAAAGTTGACCAGCTTTGAATGTTCCAGGCTGAAGATGATCCCCTTCCAAGTGTTGGGATCTATCGGCCCGCTCTCTCCAAAACTCTCCCAGGCACGGTCCGCCAGAATCCTGTATTCGCTGAAGTTCTTGAAAAGGCCGACGCAGAATATGCTGTCCGACGATTTGAAAGCGTAGAAGATCCCGGGTATTTCGTTTATCCATTCTATGAGTTTCTTCATCTCCGATTCCTCGGTGTTCAGCTTGATCTTCCCCATCACGACTACCAGAAGCTCGTAACCCAGTCTATTACCCATCGGAATCCTCTTCGTGCAGAAGACATCCTTGCTCCTCAAGCGTCTCCTTATGGCCGTGGTGGTTGACGGTTTCACACCAATCTTGTCGGAGAGCTGCCTGTCATTGAGCCTTGGATAAGTGACCAGGCCCGTGAGCACCTTCTTTTCGGCAGGAGTGAAGTCTAACCCCATGGTGGCGAATAAGCACTTTTCGTATAATAAAGCTATCCGTTCTACATCTCGAGTTACCTTTACACATCTTCTGGGAACAAAGCGTGGCCAATTGCAATGACCATCATTTGCCCCAAACTGGGATTCACTCGTCTTCTCCCACAACGATATCCATGAACCCGAAAAAATCGTAGTTCTTATTGATCAAGGTGTCAGATAGAGGGAATAACGTGACTCTGGGTTCTTCGCTCATGAAGCCCTTGTCCATGTAGTAGCGTACCGCCTGGGTTCTTAATCTGTGGAACTCATCATAGTCCATAACTGGGGCGAGCATCACATTCTCCGGGTTGCTGGCAACGTTCAAAACTGCTGGGATGGATTCTCTCACCACCCTCATACCGCTCTCCCGGGCTTCCATGGTAGCATATGGAGTGAATGCGCTGTGAGCCACCGCCAATATGCTGTAACCGATCTTCTGTAGGTCGACTATCCGAACGGTCTTCATCAATCCAGCATCCTCGAAACGTCGTTTCATTGTGGATACGGCCTGTCTGGATACATCAATCTTCTCAGCAATGTCCTTGTCAGATGACTCTGGGTATATTACCAGCCCTCTGAGGACGCTCTTCTCCTTCTTTGTCAGTTTCTCTCCGGAGGGTCTCTCGAATGTTGACTCCTCATACTGCTCATCCTCGATGCCGAATGCATGTCTGACGGCTGGGGCAAAGTCGAAGTAGGTCACGGGTTTGGAGGTCTCAAAACCGAAGATCACAGGGGTCCATGTCTTTGCGTCGACGAGTTCCGTGTTTCGAAATCTCTCGCTTACGAAATCTGTGTACTGCCTGTACATGCTGTAGTTCTTCAGGTACGCGATGTTCAGCACTGCGTCGGAACAAGCCAATGAAAGAAAGACGTTGGGGATGCTCCTCACCCAGTTGAGGAACTCTTCTCTATCCTCCTCTTTCAGTGATGGTCTGATCTTCCCATATGCGATAACCATGATCTCATGATCCAACATGTGACCCATTGGAATCCGTTTGGTGCAGAATACCTCCTTCTTCCTGAGCCTTCTCCTAATTGCCGTGGTAGTGGATGGCTTCACCTCTATGATTTCAGAGAGCTCCCTATCATTTAGCCTCGGGTATTTGACAAGACCATAGAGTACCGACTGTTCTGCAGCAGTGAAACTGATTGCCATTCCAGATTGTCTATCAACTCATGATATAAAAACGCTATCCCAAACTCTTTCTTCTCCTATCGATTCTTGATGGCCGAACCTCGAACCACGTTTTCCAGTGTCCGTGACAATCTCGGAACGGTGTCAAACTCATCTACTGATGATGGATTGATCCATCTGTGATCCGTGTGCTCCCAGTCAAGGGTCACTTCCCTCGAATCACTGTGGAACATGTACGGATGGATGACCCATATCCTAGTGTCATCTCTTGACATCACTGGCTCCCCTTCGACAACCAATTTGGGATTCTCCAATCCTGTCTCCTCCTCAATCTCTTTCATAGCTCTCTTGAGAGGCGTTTCATTCTCCTCCAAGTAGCCAGAGACACCGGCCCATAGCCCCTGGTATGCACCAACCAGCTCGCTTCTCTTCAGGATCAGGATATCTCCCTCGTTCTCAATGAAAGATGTCACCACATGAGTCTCTTCCAGGTCCTTGATGTCCACCTTGCCATCCTCGCCGTCGACTTCCACACGATCCCCCGTCCTGAGAAGTCCGATGTCCACCTCGTCCACAAGAGGTATCCCGGAGATTATTACGCCCGTTGCGACAATGACCTCGCTCTTCTCATTGAGGATGGCAGCAGGAGCGCAACCGTTCAGGGCCAGACCATAGATCACATATGAGCCGACCGTGCTTCCCTTCCCCTCCGGGAATGCGAAGACCTTTCCTCCGATGCTGTCACCGAATATGTCGCTGTTCTCATCAATGATCTTTCCCGTCTTGGGGTCCACACCGCCGAGGAATGAAACCGACTCGCGCGAGACAATTACCTCTGCTTCTCCTTTTCCCTTCGATAGTCCCCTACCCTTGAGTATCACTGGAACCGCCTCACCAGGGTCTCCAGGTCGGAGAACATTATCTTCTGCTTACAGAGGCTGGGTAAGTATGTGGATGCCTTCCCGGAGTTAGTGGCGATTGCCTGCGAGAAATCCTCCACGCTCGAAACGATGACGCATGTGTCGCACAGGACCTTGCCGTGTTCGTTTATCATGTCCACCGCATCTGGCACCTGTTTGCTGACAGCTTCACTGGTGCAAGCCCATAATTCCGGACCACTCCAGCCCTTCTCCAGCATTCTGGCGAGCTTCTCGAGCTCACCGACCGAACAATGCGGACAACCTATCGCGATGAGATCCGGTTCTTCACTCGTGTTCCATCCGCTTTCGACATCCTCCAGATCCTCTCTCTCGATCTGCACCTTCTCGTGTCCATCTCTCAGCCCCAGCGACCATTCCGGCGTCAGTTTCTCTATATGGAACATTGACACTGAACCCGACGAGGCCAGAGACGCGGACAGGGTCTTCATGTCATCTTCAGATGCCGAGAGGTTCCTGAAGTAGGGTATCCTGTTCCCGCAGATCTTTCCGGCGAAGTATCCCAGCGATGCGAAGTCCTTTTCACCAGCTTCGAACCCCAACTCAATAAGAACATCCGCTTTCCGGTTCTCCTCATCGTGCAAGCCATAATTCGGTGTGAATCCTGTTATCGATGATGCAAGGGCTGAGGGACCTCCTTCCCTGTTCGTTCGGGCACCCAGCACCGAGTTCGCGAAGATGACAGCCGACGATTCCGCCCAGGATATGTGCTCTCCCAACTGAGGTCTGTTCCCAATGAGGTACGGTGTGCAAGTCCAGCTGTTTGTCACGCCCATCTTCTCATAAAGGTCAACGATCTCCTTCTGCTTGGAGGCGAACTCCTCCCGGACCCTCATCTCTGCGTACCGCTCCCTGTCCATGCCAATTGGGTTCACTGTTGAGTTAACCTTGGAACTGCAGCCTTCAGATATCTCAGAGAGGAACCTCACCCCAGGATCGCCAATGGTCTTGTAGGATGCCCCGGAAATGTGCGTTGAAGTGACCGGTATTAGATTGGCCGCTTCGTAGACCTCTCCGAGTGCGATAAGGAGCTCCATCGCTTTCCTTTCACCCGGGCTACCATTGTTGAGTAGTCTCTCTTGCTCTCTTGTTAGTTCCAGTAGTTCACCCCGTTGGCTCGAAGTAACCTTCCGCGTTCTTTAGCGCGGCCTCCCTATTCTTGGGATAGCTCTCGATTTTAGATGACACCGAGATGATGTCCTCGTGCTTCACCATTTGCATCTCGCCTTGATATGCTTTCTGCTTATCGAGCCTTACGTGCAGGACGCATTCCCCGTCTATCCTCGAATCCAACTCGTTCGAGAGATCATCGTGAGGGATGGAATCCTTCATCCGATTCCAGAAGTCTCGAATCTCAGGTTTCCTACTCGTCTTGGTTTCGAGAAACACTATCGGGTTTCCGTGATGTCCGGTCATATTCTTCTCCAATATGGCGCTATCTGGAAGTAAGAACTCGATCGCCGTTCTGACCTTGGATATGTCTTCTGTTGCATGACAGAATGCCCTGAGCTTCACATTGAGAAACACTGATACTCACATCCCCACTGCACCTTCAAGGACCTTCCTCACCGCCGCATGGAATTCCTCCAGCCCCCCCTCATTGCCAACAACGTGATTCGCCTCTTCCATTGCCTGCTCTATGCCCCATCTCTTCTCTCTCTCGTCGCGCCGGTCGAACTGTTCTCTTGTCACCGTCGCGTCCTTTCTTCCCCTTTGTCTTATCCTATCATATCTAGCATCGCTCGAGGCTTCTATTGAAACCAGAACCATGTCTGATGAGAACGCTTCTCGAAAGACCCTGACCTCGGCTATGCCCCTTATTCCATCGATTATCACTCTCGGGCCAGTGACCTTGGGAATCGTACGTGTGGCCCATATGCCCAATCCATACTTCACCCTCTCCTCGTTTGCCAGACCGCCCACTGACTTGTCGCTCGGATCCAACCCCCTTCTGCGTGCCTCCTCTCTGACAAGGTCCCCCATCCGAACGATCTCAAATCCATAGTCCGCGGCAACTTTGATGAATTCCTCCTTTCCGCTGCCGGGCATGCCAGTGACGCACACGACCTTGGTGGTTATTTCCCTTCCTCCGATTGGAGCATCTGGAGCACAATATATTAGATTGTTGTTGACCTCAATTCGACTTAATAGAAAACTAGACCCTGAACTTCCTTGCGATCTCGATACGGACGGGACATTGACAGAAGTACTTTTTCCCGTAGGTCAAAGAAAAGGTGCAATCCGGTGGGTCATCTTCCAGGCAGACCAGGAACGCATCGAGGCCTATGTCCCTTGCCTTGCAGACCTCATCGAATCCTGACTTATAGCACTTGAAATCCTTTGGACAATCCGTTCTGGCGATGATGTCCTCCACTTCTTGGAGTTTCTTATCCCGATCTTTCTTGTCCTCGCCCACAGGAATCTCAAATCACCTTGTGTATGAAATTCGCTTTATGCTTTTAAAGTCTTTCATAGAAATCGTCTCGGATGGGTGCTACCCTAACACCTGATTTGCGAATTCAATCACATTTGTGGTAGTTCATGTCCAATTCTCGTCCTCAACCCCTGTATCGGTTTACCGAAAAGTAGAAATAAGCACCCAACCTGTTATACACAACGAAAAGGGGAGGTGGTTTTGTGCCTCTGGATTTGGACCTGAAGAAGCTACGATTTGGAACTGAATTGCTCAAGAGGGGCTTCGCGAAGATGCAGAAGGGCGGAGTCATCATGGACGTTACGAATGCCGAGCAGGCCGCGATCGCCGAGGAGGCTGGTGCCGTCGCGGTGATGGCCCTGGAGAGGGTGCCTGCCGACATCAGAACTGATGGTGGCGTTGCCAGAATGGCCGATCCTCTCAAGATTGCTGAGATAATCGACACCGTATCAATACCCGTTATGGCGAAGGCCAGAATAGGCCACTTCGTAGAGGCTCAGGCTCTACAGACCCTCGGCGTTGACATGATCGACGAGTCAGAGGTCCTTACACCTGCCGATCCGTTCTATCACATCGACAAGAGGAAGTTCGAGGTACCGTTCGTGTGCGGTGCCAGGAATCTCGGCGAGGCAGTGAGAAGAATCTTCGAGGGCGCCGCAATGATCCGGACCAAGGGGGAGGCCGGGACAGGTAACGTGATCGAGGCCGTCCGTCACCAAAGGCTGATCAACCAGGCGATTGCCGATCTCAAGAAGCTTGATGATGCCGCTTTGAAAAGGCTGGCAGACACCTACGCTATCAGCTACTGCAATTTGCTAGGGGACGTCAGAAGCCCGGGCAAGGACGCGGAGAAGATCAACGGCGGCGAATACGTGTTCGAAGGTGGCAACCTTTCAGACGTTTGTGAAGGATTGGTGGATGTTGTCTTTGAGATTAAGGAGCTTTCTAGGCTACCCGTAGTCAACTTCGCTGCTGGTGGATTGGCCACACCTTCCGATGCCGCCCTGATGATGCAGCTCGGCTGTGACGGCGTTTTCGTCGGATCGGGGATATTCAAATCTGAGAATCCAACAGAAAGGGGAATTGCCATCGTCCAGGCCACTACTAACTTCGACGATCCTTCGGTCATAGCAGAAGTGTCAAAAGGTCTCGGGGATGCGATGAAAGGACTCGAGATCAGCGAGATACCTGCGGACCAGAGGCTTCAGGAGAGAGGCTGGTAATCACCTCAACAACATGGTCGACGAGTTCTTCCACACCTGTCCCCTCCAGCGCAGAGATTTTCATTCTTTTGGATGATGTAGTAGACATATCCATCTTGTTCTCGACCACGATGACCGGGATCCCCCCGAATTCCTTTTCTACGGTCTTCAGCAAGTTCTCCTGCTTCTCATTCTCATAACCACATGTCTCTGTCGGGTCCAACATGAACACAACAACATCTGCCAGATGCTCCAGCGCATTTATTGCTTGTCTCTCTATGGCATTGCGTTCTTCGAGTTCCCTATCCAGCAATCCCGGTGTGTCAATGACCTGATATGTCTGGAACTTCTTCTCGAAATGACCTATCGAGACCCTCTGCGTCGTAAAAGGATAGCTCGCGATCCGGGGTTTGCCGCTGGACATGGCCTCCACCAACTGGGATTTCCCCACATTGGGGTATCCAGATACCACGATCGTGGGCTGGTCAGGGTTCACACTCGGCATCCTCTTCATCTCCTGTCGGGCCTGGTTCAGAAAATTCAACTGCTCTTCGATGTCCTTTACGACAGAAGAGATCCTGCCGTATACGCCTTTGCGGATTGATTCGATTTCCTCCGCCTCCCTCGCTCGGGATATCTTCTTCGAGCCATTTCTGGCGATTTGAAGGCATTTCGTCCTGCACCACTCCAGGGAAGCTAGGCTCATCCTCAACTTGTCGGTATCCAGCAGGATGTCTATCAGAGCCTTGTAGAACGGATGGAGGTTGTCTATGGTTGGAAAGGCCTTGATGTACTTCTTCAGGGTCGAGTCGATGGTCTGCGAGGACGATGTCAGCTTCGCTTTGGCTATCTTCTGTTTCTTCTTCACGATACTGTATTTCCCGGTTATCGAGACCTTGGATGCCCTCTTGAATGCCTTGTCTAGAAGCTCGTCTGAGGTGAGTATCGTCAGGATTCTGAACACGTTGTGAGGAATGAGACCAGCAAAATAAGACTATCGTTCCCAAACCCACGCCTAGATGAGCCTTATACCAGCGTTCCAGAGCAGAATGAATATCAGACCTCTCACGATTCCGGCAGCGAAGTTGGTCAGCAGAAAGTAGTTACGTTTCATCAACTTGCCTTCTTCGTTGAAGAGCGCATAGATGTATATTGGGACGGTGTCGGTCATGAACGGGATGCTCAGAAGGATGAACAGACCAACATACCCGGTCTTATCAACGAACCATATTGAGAATCTGACTACCTTGTTGACGATCTTGTACTTCTCGGACCATCTACGGATGTTGTCCTCAACCTTCAGGCCTAGAAAGAAAATGCCCCAGGCGCCAACCATCTTTCCCAGCCCGATCACAATGGCCGTGGCCACCATGTAGGTGGGATCCTCAACGAAGATGAGGGCCAGCTCGATGGGCAAGGGCAGGATTATTGCTACCAGAACACTGTACGTGAACAGAAGCGGGAAGAACAGAAAAGGATTGGCTGTCGCATCGCTGAGAAGCGCAATCAGATCCATGGCATACCCGATTGCAAGATGTCAGTGCAAGTATAAAAATGGGTATCTAGGCGATCTTCGGTGAAGCCTTCCCCGAGCTCAAGAGGACGACCCTGCTGTCAGACTTCTCGTCAATGATATCGTATCCCAGCTTGGAGGCAAGTCTCCTGCTGAAATCCTTCACCGTCTCATGCAATGGCATGTTCTCTATGCTCAGTCTCTCCCTGGAAGCGCCGACGAACACGTAGGCCTTGGACTCCACGAAATCCGGGTTAGCTTTCTTAATGAGCTCCGAGTACTGGTTCTCCCATCCAATGTTCCACCCGTCCACCAAGGTGAGACGAATCACAGTCCGCGTGTCAAGCGACGGAAGCAGTTCCAGGGTTCTGTTCAACCTCTCCCAGCTCCTCTCGCCGATGGGTGCGCACAGCTTCCCATGGATTTCGGCATTCGGTGCGGCTACTGTCACGTAGAGTTGAGTCGGTAGTGGATCTAGATTCTCCAGCACCTTTGGAGTCGTCCCATTGGTCACCAGGAATGTGGTCATCCCCTCGTCCTTGCACAGCTGTATGAACTCGCCCAGTTTTGGGTAGAATGTCGGTTCTCCAGTGAGGGAGATTGCCACCTGGTTGGGATTCCTGGACTCCTCCCACATCTCGATATCGCACCTTTCGTCACCCTTGAAACCGGAAACCAGGGACCTCTGCGCCTCGATCGCGTTCTGCAATAAATCCTCTGGTTCGTCAACACTTTCGAAACCCCATCCAGGGAAGTTCTGGATCCTCCAGCAGAAGAGGCAGTTCTGATTGCACTGTTCCAACGTGGGGCTCATCTGAAGGCATCTGTGGCATTCGATACCGTAGAACTGTTCCTTGTAGCAGCGTCTTCCGTGGAGAAGTTTCTGCCTGAGCCAGTGGCAGAGCTTGACGCCGCTGTGGGCGCCCACTATCTTGTATCCCTGTCTCTCGAACAGCCTTCTGGTATCTGAGTCCACACGGCACAATTGGTGAATCAAGATAAATTGTTTTGCTACGAGAAATCAGTACTCACCCAAGCTCTTCTGGACCTTTCGGGGCCTCTGGGCCTTGTCCTTCTTCTCGTAATCGGCGAAGATCTCCTTCTCGTCCTTCTCATGGCTCTTCATCTTGCTTATCGCATCCATCAGGTGCCTCACCACCGACGAGTCGTCCTTCTCCTCCAGAAGGAAAGCTGCCTCTCTCTCGCTGAAATCGAGCTTCTCGGCAATCCGTATCCTGAAGTCAAGATCGCTCTTGAACAGGAACCTGAACATGTCGAAGATATCTCTGGATGCGATAGTCGGGGATGTGTGGCAGTGCCTAGCAATCTTGGTGTTTATGCCGTTGATTGTATTGCGTATGCTTCTTGACCTCGACATCTTGGCCAGCCAGGTCGGGAAGTTGTATCTTCCCCCCGTGTACCTGCCCTTTCGTGCCATCGAGACCCCGCAGGACATCATGTCCGTCGCATAGCTCCACAGGCCGTAGTACTTGAGTCGATTGACCCTTCCCAGGTAGACGTCCGCCCGGGAGAGGGCATCGTACGCTCTTTCCAGGTCCTCGGGGTCCCTGTAATCATATGGGAGGTTGTGGTCGATCCAAAGGAGCACGTAATCAGGCGGTTCGTCCAGCTGGAATACGCTTTCCCTGGACTTCTTGCATGTGGTCGACCTGAAGATGCTTGACAGTGTCTGGTAGATGTCCTTGGTCCTGTCCCGGTACCCCAGAGCGGTCACGTCGTCGATGCGGACCTCTTCCCTCCCTTCCACCAGAGATTGCAGATCGTTTATGGCCGATCGGAGGTCGCCCTCGTTCCTTTCAGCGACATGATGCAGTGCCTCCTCTGCTACCTTCACACCCTCGTTGCGCGCTATTTCCCTGAGCACTCTTGCAACAGACGAGGTCCTGGGTTTCCTGAATCGGATTATGGTGCATTCCCTCTTTATTGCCGAAGATCTCCTAGTCAATCCGTAAAGGTCGTTGACGATCAGTATTATCGGCTGCTTGGTGTTCCTGAGGACCTCGGATATCGCACCCACCCCGCCCATGTCCTCCTTGCCGAACAGGTTGTCCGCCTCATCCAATACGACGAGCTTTCTGCCTCCCTCCCTGATCGAGATGTATCTCCCATCGTCTGCGAATGTCTCGGCAACCGCTCCTCTTAGAGCGATGTCCCTGACAGCCTTGGCGTTCCTCTTGTCCGATGCGTTCATCTCCACAACTGTCCAACCTAGGTCTTTTGCCAGTGCCAATGCCGCGGATGTCTTCCCTATCCCTGGGTCGCCGGCGAGAACCAGAGCCTTCTTTGCGGGGACCTTGTGATCCCAGCTCTCGGCCCAGCGTCTCATTTGGTTGATCGCCTGCGAGTTTCCTGCTATGTCCGCAAGCGTTTGAGGGCGGTACTTCTCAGCCCAATCGATCATTGTGGGGAAAAGGGCGAAAGGATACAATAAGATTGTTGCGAACTTGGTTGTTAAGTTGTTAGATAGAATAACTTATTGAACATCGTTATCTACTTCATTAGTGAAGAGTTCAGATGAACTGTGGTGTGGGCACCGGCTCTACTCTTCCTCTGCTTGCGATTCATCGAACAGATCGCATAGTTCTTGCAGGAACTCATCGTATGTCTTGCGGAACTTCAATCTGTAGAGCCGGTCTCTCGTTGCTGTTGAGAGTTGTATGCTCGTTAGGTCCTTTTTTTGGGT
The DNA here is from genome assembly GCA_030593885.1 of Methanomassiliicoccales archaeon. Classification (GTDB taxonomy): domain Archaea; phylum Thermoplasmatota; class Thermoplasmata; order RBG-16-68-12; family SOIM01; genus JAGLME01. Next base: position 2,641 of record JAUVGH010000030.1, on the reverse strand, counting down.
TTTGGGCATCCGATCCCGTCCGGTGTATAGAACTATTGATATATATCATTTTATGTTTGTTATTGGTTCTGTGTTAATCATTTGATTACTGTATTCATATGATTCATATATGACAAATTGAATTATGTTATCTATACTATTATATAATTCATATTGAACTATGTGAACTATGTTTGAAAACACCGGTTTTGTTGCCGTACAACAACCTTTGGCAGTCCAACGGTTGCCATATTTGGGGTGTTTTTCGGAAACTATGCCGTCTCCGAAGCCCCCACGCTCGACTCAACCGCCTCCTCTTCCTCAATCTGTCTCGGATCATATTTCTGGTATGGTTTCCTGATGCGACGCACAATCTCCCTCTGGACCTCGTTGAACATGGATACTTCCAGTATTGCCTGATGGTCACCCCTTTGAAGGATCCCATCCCATTCCATGTAACCGCAGTAGCTGGGGTTCTTCAGTATTCTGGATATGGTCATTCCATACCACTTGCCTCCACTTCTCGATCGCAGTCCTTTAGAGTTAAGTAGGTTTGCGATTTGCTTCGATGTCCGTCCACTGAGATACTCTTCAAAGATGAGCTTCACACCCTTGCTTTCCTTCTCATCAATATGGAGCCCTCCATCTTTGTATACATAGCCAAATGGGATGTTCCCCCCAAGAGGTCCACCAACAGTCAAAGCCTTCTGCTTCATCCCCATGTACACTCTCTCACCGATCTGTTCGCTTTCCAGCTGCGCGATCCTCTGGATGATGTCCATCACGAACCTGCCCATCGCCGTGCTCGTGTCCAACGACTCCTGCATGCTCGAGAATTCTTTGCCCCATTTCTTGAGGTCGTCCATCATCTCCATGAAGTTCTTGCTGTTCCTGTGGATCCTGTCCATCTTGATGACCAGGACCGTATCCCAGTTGTCCTTTTCCTCGAACATTCTCTGATAAGCTGGCCTCTTTGTATCTCTGCCGGAGTGCCCTTCATCCACGTATTCTCCGGCGATCTCCCAGCCCTTTGCCTGACAATACGCCCTTAGTCTGTCCTTCTGAGCACCCAATGAGAAACCTTCCTTGGCTTGGTCCTCTGTGGAAACCCTAGAGTAGATAGCTGCACGGTTCAATGCTTCCCATCCCGTTAGGCAGTGTATCGTGGCGAGAATATAAAAAGATATTTATCGTGTCATTATTATTATAAAGTTTGAATGAAAAGGTTTCATAGATCCCTGAAAATGAGCGGTACACCCCCTCCTAATCGTCGAGATTCGAGGTTTCGTGCGATTCCGGAGATTTCTGCCTGCTCTTTTAGTACAATCTTTAATATTATTGTTTATAACGATAGTATTTATTATTATGATGTTAGAATCTAAAGGGGAGGATGTCCGCACATCGTCCGTCACTGCTCAACCTCTCTATGTTTAGTATGCAATGTAATTAGATAAGACAGTATCGATATGAGATAATAAAATATACTATATACATAAACAAGGCGAAAAACGGTACAACGCAAGGTCGGAGACCTATTGCTCACCGCGCAATTCCTTCAAGATTTCCTCGGCTCGATCCATCCGGACCTTCTTCTCCGCGATAAGTCTCTCTACGATCATCCCGACCTCATCTCCCTTCGCTCCGACACTAACCGCGATGTTGCGAGCGTGCAGGGACATGTGCCCTCTCTGTATGCCTTCGGTGGCAAGAGCCCTCATGGCTGCGAAGTTCTGAGCAAGACCCACCGCGGCCATTACTTCACCCAACTCAGATGCCGACTTGACGCCAAGTATCTTCACGTTCCTCCTTGCGGTGGGATGTACAACGGTCGCTCCGCCCACAAGTCCCACAGCCATTGGAATCTCAATTGATCCCACAAGGTCGCCGTCCTCGTTCTTCTCGTACTTGCTCAAAGGGCGGTAATTCCCGGATCTAGCGGCATACGAATGCGCCCCCGATTCGACCGCCCTGAAGTCGTTGCCAGTGGCAATCACCACCGCGCTGACTCCGTTCATGATGCCTTTGTTGTGAGTTGCAGCTCTGTACGGATCCGCCGCTGCGAATGCGTAAGCCTCCAGGATTCCATCGACCACTTCCTCCCCGCCGATCGCCTCCTTTGAGAACACCGCTTTGGCTTTCGCTATTCTGCGATCTGCCAGGTTGGAGATTATTCTCAGATACACCCTGCCTCCTGTTATCCTCTCGATGTAGGGTGCAACGCCCTCCGCCATCGTGTTCACCGCGTTGGCGCCCATGGCGTCCCTGCAGTCCACCAGGAGATGCACTATGACCATCTGACCCCTCATTGTGTCCAGCACCCTCGCCTCCACGTCCTTCGCGCCGCCGCCCACCTTCAATAGGATGGGATCCCTCTCATTGGCCATCTTCAGTATCTCTTCCTTGTTCTCCAGGATGGTCTTCTTGGCCTCCTCGGCATCCTCGACGTTCGTAAGCTGTATCTGCCCAATCATCACCGGCGGAGTGCTCTCGGTTGTGAATCCGCCCTTTTCCCTTGCCATCTTGGCCGCGTTCGATGCAGCCGCGACCACTGAGGGCTCCTCCAAGGCCATGGGTATGAGGTAGTCCTTCTGGTTGATCTGGAAGTTCACTGCGATACCCAATGGAAGTGGCATGGTGCCAATGACGTTCTCGATCATCCTGT
>JAUVGH010000033.1 GCA_030593885.1 Methanomassiliicoccales archaeon | reverse complement strand
GCGATCAACGCCTTTGTATGCGATCTCGATCTGTCTTGGGTCCGCGCCCGGACTGACATGGAACTCGTACTTGAGATGCCCATCCTTCACCCCGTACACTAGGTCGATTCCGTCGTACAGGTTCTCGTACACTACCTCCCTGTAGTTGCGAACACCTGTCAGCCATTTGGAGGGGTCGTTACCGAGGAAGTAGTTGTTCATGAAGGAGAGCTCACCACGCCCTTCGGGCTCCACGACATGAGAATTGGCGAAGGAGATCCGCACCAGAACGCCACGGGTTGCGACCGGGTCCTGTGGTGCAACATACTCGTCGAGACCGAATGGGAAAGGGGCATCAGGCTTCTGATCTGTGTGCTCGACAACCATCAGAAGGACTGCCCCGACGGCGAAGCCGACATTCACGTTCCCGGACGAGAGATAGAAGCGGACATCCTCGTTCCGTATCTGCCCGAGGTTCTCTGTGAGATAGCCATCGGGCAAGGATTGGGCGATTGGAACGGCAACTCCTTTCACGCCTCCGACAGTCGGTTCGCTGTCCGGCGCAAGGATATGGTCCGAGACATGCATCATCGCTGCCCCGATCAGGGGGATAACAGCGAAAATGAGAACGAATGTTCGTTTCATGGATCCCTCAATACCCTAATCTTTGACCGACTTCATGAATTTTGCGGTGTTGTCTTGCCCTCAGGTCGGGTTCTGCCATACGCAAATGGTGTCCATGGTCAGCGTGCGACATGCTTGCTATTTTCGTGCTTCCACGCCAGCAGACGTCCTGCCTGCCAGAGGGAACTGTGATCGCCTGGTTTAGCCCGCTCTTTCAGTACAGATAAATGCTTTCCCCATGGGTGGCCGAATCGTAGTATGGCGATATATCGCTGCAGAGGATGGAGGCTGAGTAGTTCACCCAGATGTATGTGTACGGCGAAACGTTGTTCACTATCACCGAGAGAGAGCCCTCTTGATAGCCATAATCAGGGTATGTAATGTGTTGGTTGCCGTCTAAAGAGAGTCCATTATAATAGACTGACAGGTTGAATGTGTGGGTCGCCTTATTAGAGTATGGGGGGGACGTACGATTATCAGAATAACCATAGTTGTAGAAAATCGTGACACTGTCTCCGTTGGTGACATCTATCTGCAATGGGGGCATTCCATCGGAAACGGTGGCGTCCAACAACCTATTGTCAACCAAAGTCTGTCCCAACCCCACCAAATACGGATGGTTTGTCGCCAACACGGTGGGAGTCAGGATCATAACTGCAGCCATAAAGAGCGCAGACACCGCTACAATTCTCGCTATTCTTGCCTTTCCTCTCAAGCAATCTTCTTTCATACACTTCACTTCCCGGGGATCGAAAATCCCGGATGCAATCATTCTGTTCCTGCATATATCATTTCCTTGCAAATCGTAGCAATGCTACGAAAGGTAAGACAAAATGAAAAGATGTAACGTCACATTTATAAAGGAAAATGCAAATACCAGACACAAGGCCACAGTTCCAAGCGGAGGGATCGGACGGCATCAAGGGAGGAGGGAATCGCTTCCATCGAGAGACCAGTCTTAGCTTTGAGAATCTTACTTTTAGTGCAAAAGAGTGACAAAATCACTATCCTTCTGTCAAGGATGGGTGGGTATGACAGGCCCCGAATCTCGACTCCGATACTTTTTTTGACCCTCGCCCACTACCCACATCCATGCGTCCCCTAGTCAGCGCGAGGGCGGTCTCCAAAGCTTTCGGGAGCATCCAGGTCCTGCAGGAGGTCACCTTCGACATATTCGATCTGGACCGCGTCGGCCTGATGGGACGGAACGGCGCTGGGAAGTCCACCTTGCTCAAGCTGATCACGGGAGAGGAAAGAACCGACCAGGGCGAACTTGAGGTCAAGCCAGGCCTCCGGATCGGTTCGCTTACCCAGTATCAGACGCAGGACAGTAACGAGACGATCGTCGAGAACCTGCAGTCATCGGACTACCTGGCCGGCGTGACTGCGGAGCTCAGGGAGATAGAGGCCAAGATGATAGACCCGGAGTTCTACAGATCAGAGGGTTATGAAGAAGCCATTAAGCTCTACAGCGAGCGCCAGGCCGGACTGGCCAGGTTCGAGGGGGACAGGTTCGTGGACAGAGCGATGGGACTGCTTGCGGACCTGGGTTTCGAGGCTGACATGAGCAAGCCGATATTCACATTGAGCGGCGGAGAGCGCAGAAAGCTCGCACTGGCCAAGCTTCTGGTGGCATCGCCTGACCTGGACCTGCTACTGCTGGACGAGCCGACCAACCACCTCGACATCGAGACCATAGAGTGGTTGGAGGCCTTCCTCCTCGATTACCAAGGAAGCATAGTGATTGTTTCGCATGACAGGTACCTCCTGGACGATGCAGTGGAGAGGATTCTCGAACTGGAAGGCCACCGCCTGAGGACATACAAGGGGGACTACACCGATTACGTGAAGCAAAAGGAAGCCCGTCTGGCCATGAACCAGAAAGCCTACCATAAGTACGTGAACGAGATGGAAAGGAATAGGGCGATAATCGAGAAGCTGAGAGGCCGGAACAAATACGATGCCCAAATTAAGAGCCGCCTCACCAGGATGGCGAAAGTCGCGAAGGTGGACGACAAGGTCATTAGGGAAAAAGTGGTGAAGTTCAAATTCAAAGAGGCTGGCGTTCATTCGAGGATCGTGGCGGAGGCGGAGGAGCTGGAGATGAGGTTCGGAGATAACGCACTCTTCCGCGGGGCGACTTTCGAGATAATGAACGGCGACAAGGTCGGTATCATCGGCCCAAACGGATGCGGCAAGACCACGCTCCTGAAGCTTCTTCTGGGCGAAGAGAGGCCCACAAGTGGCAGCCTGACCCTCAGCAAGGTGATCAAGCCCGGGTACTTTGATCAGGGGCACCTTCATTTGGACCCGGAAAATGACCCCATACAGGAACTCCAATCACTCGACAGCGCGATGCACGAATTCGACGCCAAGGCCCTATTAGGGAGGTTTCTCTTCAAGGGGGATATGGTGCGGCAGAAGGTCAAGAAACTCTCTGGGGGCGAGAAGGCCAGGTTGTCGATACTGAAGCTTGTCCTATCACCGCTAAGCCTGCTGCTTCTTGACGAACCGACGAACCATCTGGACATCCCGGCGCAGCATGTGGTCGCCGCCGCAATCAACAGCTACAATGGGACCGTGTGCATCGTCTCCCACGACAGGTACTTCCTGGATTCGGTGGCCAACAAGATCCTCAGCTTCAGGGGCGGGAAACTGGAGCTGTACAGTGGCAATTACACAAACTATCGCGCACAGGTTACGAGTGGAAGGTTGGACGAACGGTTCGAAGGGGTGGCGAAGTACGTAGTGGATAAGAAGTTCACTGACTGGTCCACCGGGCAGCGATACGCTCCTGGAGACATCGTGAAGATATCGGAGGATGAGTTCAACAATTTCCGCTGGGCGATGGAGAGTGGAAGACTGGTCCCTTTGAAGAGGGATGGAGCAATCGAACGCCACAAGAATTGAAGGAATGCTGAATGATCTCTCCTATTCCTCCAATCTCATTGTTTCTGTCCATATTTTATGAGGAATTTTGGATGGGTGTCTTTGCACTGGATTTAACTGGCAATCGTCTTCTAGGATGAATTGTCCAAGATCTCTTACTTCGTCGATTCGGACCAACAAAAGGTGCGATGTTTATGTCATTTCAGTTGCTCAAATCCTGCCGAAGCGGATGAAGAAAAAGAGTGATTCATGTCGCACTTGATAATGAAATCCGTCTCATTTCTGTTTCGCGTTCACGTAAGAAGCATTTGCCTCTAAACTCAAAACCTAACCACGAATCTGTCTTCCAGCAGATCGTCCCTTATGTCATCCACTTCAATGCCCCTTTTCACAAGACTGAGGAGATACCCAGAGTTTCTTATCGCCCCAACCATCTGGACTCCAGCGATCTTGCCATCCTTCAATAGGAGTTTCTTGAATGACCGATTGGTTTTTGACCTTTCGATCTCGAAATCCTTTAGTTCGAACGAAGTCATGCCCATTGAGAGAACGGGAATACCATAGACATCCAGGATGTTCAGCGACTCAACGCCATCGTACTCCTTCTCCTGACCTGAGATGTTGTATCCTGCAATCCTGCCCTGCTCGATAGCGTTTGGCCAGATGGCGTTCACCCGTTTGGTGCCCCGTATCTTGTCGTCAGCTTCGACTATGTCTCCGGCCGCATATATGTCCTTCACAGAGGTCCTCATGTGTTCGTCGACAACGACTCCATGGTTCACCTTGATGCCGCTTCCTTTGAGGAATTCGGTGTTAGGCCTGACGCCGATGCCAAGAACGACCATGTCGCACGAGGTCTTCTTCTTCCCCGCGAGAACTCCGCTCACTTCGCCCTTGCCAATGATCTCCGACACCTGCTGGCCGAGGTGGAATTCGATTCCTTCTTTCTCAAGCACTTTCTGGACCTCTCCGGAGGTATCCTCATCCAGCATCTTCGGGAGAACCCAATCCAGCATCTCGAACACCGAGACCTGAAGTCCAAGCTTTTGGAGGGCGATCGCACATTCTACACCTATGAACCCCGCTCCCAGAACGATTGCCTTCTTTGCACCCTTTCGCACCCATTTCAGTATCCTATCCGCATCAGCCATATTGCCGAGAGAGAAGACTCCGGTGGTATCTATCCCCGGGATCGGAGGCCTTAGCGGAACCGACCCGGCCGCGATCATCAGCTTGTCGTATTTGATCTTCCCGCCATCAGCCAGCACGGTCCTGTTCTTTGGAGTGATCTTGGAGACCCTCGTCCCCAGCAATGCTCTGACCTTGTTCTTCTTGAAGAAATCCTTCTCGACGCGGTAGATGTTCTTCTTCTCGATGTCCCCGCCTATGAGATGCGGCAAAGAGCAAGGTGAATAGGGCATCTGGTCCTCCTGAGAAATGGCAGTTATCTTACACTTCTCATCGACCGACCTGATCGTCCGAATGGCAGAAATGCCGGCCCCACCAGTACCGATGATAACCACATGCAAATGCAATGCCCCTGTCCGTTTGCTGATAATGCGAGAACGATATTAAAGTGTTCCAGAGCAGGCTAGTAGAAGGTGGTGTAATAGTAGTATAGCAGGTACACGCCAACGATGACCAGGATGACTCCGCTGACCTTCTTGATGGTGTCCGTGTGTGCAGCCAGCTTCTGGACAGATTCCTGACCGAAAACGGAAAGAAGGAGGGTTATGGATGTCATGAGGAGGAGGATGGTTATGGAGAACGTCAGCAGCATGATCAACCCGTCAACAAAGGTCCCAGCCACAATGGCCGCAAGAAGTACAGCAATGAAAAGCGGTGCGGTGCAAGCGGTAGCTGCAGCTCCGTAACCGACGCCGTAGCTGAACAGTTTCGTATAGTAACCGGTCTGGTCCTCGCTGCCAGGAGCCTTCTCGCCGAAGAGCTTGACGCGCAACTTCTGGAAAGGCCGGATGAGCGCGTGGTATTGAAGATTGGTGAGCATGAGAGAACCCAAGACAATGAGGATGACCGCGACTATGGGACCCATGTAGATCAAATAGTCCGCAAGATTCACTGCTTCTCCGAGAGATATCGCGATAAGCCCAATTATGAGGAATACCATGACTATCCCAAGACCTGCGATTATCCCACTGGAGAGAATCGTACGTACGGATTTCTTCTTCTCGGCGGCTGTTTCGGTGGATAGATAGAAGCTGATGAACCCTGGGAGCATCGGGAACGAGCACGGTGAGAAGTAAACGGCGATTCCCATGAATGCCCCTGTGGCAAAGATGCTCAACTGTGCTACTGAAATGGGCTTCGCAGTCCCCTCCAGAGCTGCGTTGATCTCACTCTTGAACTTGTCAGTGCCCACGTTGTCGAACGTCTCGAACGTGGCGTAGCCGTCCTTGTCTATCACAACCAACTTGGGAAGATGCGACACCCCGAACTGGGAGATCAGGTCCGCCGAATCCTGGGCGATCGTCCAGTCAACACCCTTGTCGGCCTTGTAGTTCTGAAGTTCCATATCGGTATCCGGACCAACGGCAACTGAGATTACCTCAAGTTCATCTTCATCGAACTCGGCCACGGCAGGTTCCAGAGATTGTCTGAGGAGCTCGCATGGAGGACAGCTGATGGCCATGAAATCCAGAACGACGACTTTGTCCGAGTAGTCCGATAGATTCCAGGGAGTCCCGTAGATATCGTTGAGGGAGAAGTCGTCAACCTGTTCAATAGTCCCGGACAACGAACCCGCACTCAGCGTGCCGTAGAGGACTGCGATTATTACCAGGGCCACAATCCCAACGGCAATAGTCTTGCTGGAGTCCTTCTTGATGGCCTTGATTCTTCTGAATACCAGAACGGCCACGAAGGCGATGATGAGAACGGCCAAGATGGACTCAATGATGATGACCTCGAGAGGAATCTCAACTTCGGTCTCGATGATCACAGCTCCACTGTAGTTGAAGTATATGTAGTCGTGCTCGGGGTAGTATTCAATCGTCTGGTTGGCGTAGGCCACGATAATCTTGTACCCCATCATAGTCCCGCCGTTGAAGAGCTCGGTGATCTCGGACAAGTAGGTGTTGTTCCCCTGATATTCCGCGGGAAGGAAGTAGCACACTCCGATCTCCATGGTATCAGGATTCACGGTGCAGTATTGTGACTGGACCTCGGTGACGTTGGTGAGGTCTGCCAGTCGAGAGTACATCGAAACAGTTTGCCCGCCGAAAGGTGGGTCTGGGTCTAAGTACGCCTCCACGACGTTACCGCCGTCGGCGGCAGCGTTGGGAGAGAGAAGAGCCAAAAGAGTGAACAATAACAGAAGTGTGGAGATGATCCTCCGGTAAATCGCCTTGCCAGTCTGCTCCTTACTCAGTGTTTCCACCTGTGAATCGAAGAAATACTGACCAAGATGTATAAAGATTGTGCATTCAAAAGCAAAAGACTATTGAGTGGATTGACATTTGCCAAGAGCATGAAGGATGAGGAGACTGCCTCAAAAGTGATCAAGACACAGTTCGGGAAGTTGGACACAGCAGCGTCAAGGGACGGTCTGGTCGAACTTACACTTGGCCATAGGATGGAGAGGGCTTTCGGCCATCGCCAAGTGCTGGATAGGCTGGAGATGGACCTGGCCAAGTACTTCAAAGGGGAGCTTGTTGATTTCAACGAGATAGAACTGGACATGTTCAAGTACACCGATTTCGAGAGGGATGTGCTGCAGGCGACCAGACAGATCCCGTACGGCAAGACCGCGAGTTACAGGGATATCGCAGAGAAGATCGGACGTCCAAATGCGTTCCGGGCCGTGGGCAACGCCCTCAACAAGAACCGGACGGCGATAGTGGTCCCTTGTCATCGGGTCATCAGTTCGGACGGCGGACTGGGAGGATTCGGTGCCGGGATGGAGTGGAAGAAGAGACTTCTGAGGCTGGAAGGCATCCTCTGAGATGTGATGAGGAAAGCACCCACTGGTCGGGGAGGAGAACGCAGAGTTGAGGGGTAATTATGAAGAAGAAGAGAGGTAAATCGACAGAGAGTGTGCACGCTGGTAAGTTCGAGTGTGGGAGAGTTGCGCCGGTCACCAGTCCGATCTTTCAGACTTCAACGTTCTACTACCCGAAGGAAGGGTCCGCTGGGTACGTGTACACACGCCTGGGAAATCCAACTCAGGAAGTTGCAGAGGACAAGATAGCGGCCCTTGAAGGCGCTCAAGAAGGACTGGTGTTCTCATCTGGCATGGCAGCCATAACGACGACCATCATATCCCTTCTGGGCAAGGGCGACCATCTGATAGCCACCGAGGACCTTTACGGTAACACTTACTCATACCTTAGAAATGAACTAAAGAGAACCGGGATAGAACTGAGCTTGATCAAGTCAGAGAACGCTAAACATATCGAGAGATACTTCAGGAAGAACACGAGAGGGATATTCCTCGAAACGCCGACGAACCCGTTGCTGAAAGTTATCGACATCAAGCACCTGGCCGGAGCTGCACGCAAGAAGAACATCAAGATAATGGTGGACAATACCTTCGCGACGCCCATCAACCAGAGGCCCCTGGAACTTGGGGCCGATGTAGTTATCCACAGCGGGTCGAAGTACCTCAACGGTCACAGTGACGTCATAGCTGGATTGGTGGCGGGTAAGAAGGGGGACATGGAGAAGATCGAGGATATGAGAACCACCATGGGTGGCTCACTGGACCCTCACGCGGCTTTTTTGTTGCAGAGGGGGATGATGACCCTGGCGGTCAGAATGCAGAGGCACAACGAGAACGGATTGAAAGTAGCCGAGTTCCTGGAAGATCACAGGAAGGTGAACAAGGTGAACTATCCGGGCATTAAATCGCATCCAAATCATGAATTGGCTAAGGAGATGATGGATGGATTTGGGGGCATGCTGAGCTTTGAGGTCAAGGGGAGAAGAAAGGACGCGAACAAGTTCTTGAAATCACTCAAACTTCTCCTGGCTGCTCCGAGCCTGGGGGGAGTGGAGACATTGATCAGTATTCCGGCGGAGACATCTCACAGTTACCTTTCAAGAAAGGAAAGGCTGGGGCAGGGGATCAAGGACAACCTGATCCGTGTGTCAGTCGGGATAGAAGACTTCGAGGACATCAAAAAGGACTTGAACCAGGCGCTGGCAAAGGTCTGACCTACTCATCGAAGAAGTCATCCGGTGTCATCGGCGACATCTTTCTTAGATTCTCAACAACAGGTGGCAAGACTTCCATTATGTAATCCACATCTTCTTCGCTGCTGCCGCGACCCAGATTGAACTGCAATGAACCGTGTGCCTCCTCGGCCTTGACGCCCATCGCCAGCAGTACGTGTGAGGGTTGAAGTGACTCTGATGCGCAGGCTGAACCAGTGGCGACTTGAATTCCTTGAGCGTCCAAATTAAGAACGATCGATTCACCCTCGATGTAGTTGAAACGGATGTTGGCATTGTAAGAAGTTCTCCTGGTAGGATGACCGTTCAGGTATGATTCCTTCATCGAGCCAGTTATCCTCTCAATGAGCTTGTCCCTGACCGCAGTGAGCCTGGTGGCTTCAGAATCCATCATCTCCAACGAGATCTCCGCGGCCTTGCCGAAGCCGACTATTGCAGGAACGTTCTCGGTTCCCGGCCTCTTTCCACCCTCCTGCTTTCCTCCGAGCATCAGTGGTTTGACCCTCTTCTGTGACAAGCACAAAGCAGACGCGCCTTTTGGCCCGTAAATCTCTTGAGAGCCGATCGAAACCAGGTTCAAGTTGTCGCGCTCCATATCGATTGGAATCTTCCCTGCAGCGGCCAACGCGTCCGAGTGGAAGATTATCCCTTTCTCCTTGGCGATCTTTCCTATCTCTTCGATTGGTTGGATGGTTCCGACCTCGTTGTTGGCGTACATGATCGAAATGAGAATCGTGTCGTCCCTGATGCTGTCCTTGAGCTCGTCCAGCTTCACCAAACCATCACTGTCCACGCCCACTAGTGTTGACTCAAAACCGTGCTTCTTCAGTGCGTCGATGGTCTTCAACACTGAATCGTGTTCGAACTCAGAGGTGATGATGTGCTTGCCCTTGTCCTTGAACTGGAACACGGTCCCCTTGATAGCCAGATTGTTCGACTCTGTACCATTAGAAGTGAAGATGACCCCGGCCTTGTCCACGTTGACGAGCTTGGCGACCTTCTCCCTGGCTTCCTCGATGGCGGCCTTTGCCTCAAAACCCAATGAATACACGCTCGAGGGATTCCCGAACTTCTCACCAAAATAGGGCATCATCTCTTCCAAAACCCTCTGGTCCACGGGCGTTGCGGCACCATAGTCCATGTACACTTTTCTCAACACTATCCGCTCCCGACAATATCATGTAAATTCGCAATAAAGTCTTTTGCATAGCTTCTGACCGAGGGAGTGGAATTCAAGCAGCGATGAAAGAATAGGTCTAGTTTGTAATGACCCAATCGTAATCTTGGGAAACGTGAATCCAGTACCCTTCTCCGGCCATCATCAAGTCACTATCTCCGAGGCGCTTGAGGAACCAAGGAGCATTGTTGGGATCGAAACTCTCGATGGTTTGGTAGTGCGTAGACAATGTGTCAGAAACCGTCCTGTCAACAAATGATGGGTATCCCACGAAGTTCCAGCCCACTTGAAGGTGGATTGTGGTCGATTTTGGAACAACGCCTGCGATTGTGAGATAGCTCTCAGCCGTGACTTCTACCCAAAGTGCCATTGTATGATTGACATCGAAGGACTTCGAATAGGGTTTTCTCTTGTCGAAGACTTTCCAGCTGTGCTTCTTACCAGCCTTTGCGTCATATGAGAGAACTCGACTGTATGATACTGTCTGGAAGACTGATGTTATTGAGTTATTGGAGACATCTAGGGGTATTGACAGAAGAACCAACCCTGTGGCCAAATGCTTGGAGTATTTTGCTGCCTGCTCTTCGGTACAGGTGGTCTTGTTGTTCAAATCGATTGCACATATCTGATAGAAATAACTATTAGTGTCACCATCACCAACATTAGTATCAATGAACTCGGACGTTCCACTGGGGAGGAGCACGATCAACCCGTAGCCTGTTCCGTTAGCATCATAGTCCGTATTCCTGTAGATGGCGTAGCCGATCACTGAGTTCTGGCCTCCTCCGTCATCGGGAGAGAGAACCCACCCAATCGTGACGTTCTCAAGATCCTTCCCGCTCAGAACTGCCTGCAGATCTAATGGGGGACCTGGATGGGTCGTCGGGGTTGCTAAGGCCTCGTTCGACCTGAGGCCTTCCCCGATCGCGTTGACGGCGGAAACCTGATAGTAGTACGTCTGTCCGTTTGACAGGCCGGTGTCAACGTAGCTGGTAACGTTGCCAACCTCCTTCAGGAAGACTTCTCCTCCCGGCGTCGTTCCTCTGTGAATCCTGTAGTTGGTTACCGCAGAACCTCCATCGGAACTCGGTGGGGACCAAGACAAGGACACTTGCTGATCACCTGCAGTGGCCGTCAGATTCTGTGGTGGATCTGGAAGCGTTGCGGGAGTAGCGCTTGCCTCGTTTGATTTCGGACCCTCGCCAATCGCATTTACTGCTGATACCTGGTAATAGTAAGTCTGTCCGTTCACCAAGCCAGTGTCAGTATACGTAAGTACATTCCCAATCTCGGTAAGGAGGATCTCACCTCCGGGTGTTGTGCCACGATATATCCGATAGTTGGTAATTGGTGAGCCACCCTCGAATGGGGCGTTCCAAGTAAGTGTCACTTGTTGGCTCCCAGGCGCCGCCAATAGGTTCTGCGGTGCAAATGGAGGTGTGTGAGAGAACACAAGAGGACTCATGAGCGGGTATCGGTCAGTATCCCCAAATTCAATCCAATAGGCAGTGTCACCGATTCCGTCAGGGTCCGGGCATACGTCCTGGTTGGGCCCACTACAATCATCAACGCCAGAGTAGTCGGACCAATAGTTACCACCTGACGGATGTCCATCATCCCACGAATGGAAGTAATAGGATGGGACATGAGTAATGGCCTGGACAGAATTGAATAGGAGGTTGTTATGATAGATCTTCACGCGATACCACGTATCAGCTCGGATACCGTACTCGTTCTCGGAAATGGTGTTGTTGAACACGGTGATCTCATCCGCATCCAGCAAGTCAATTCCACGTCCATTGAATGATAGCGTGTTGTTATACACGAACGTTTTGTTTGAACGGAAAATCGTTATTCCTTCTCCGCTGTTTGAATCGGCTGTATTGCTGACAACCATAATTTCAGTCGAGTACGTAATAAGAATTCCCAAAGAGGATTTGACCAAGTTTTGACCTTCAACCACAATATCGGAGCAATTGGTGAGAATCACCTGACCAGCATCGAGAGGGACCGTCCTATTATGCACATCGTTCCAGAAGATGACAGGCTTACCATTCACTAGATTGTTAGAGTCGACTTGGTGAGTGTACACATAGTCAGGTTGATTCCGGAAATAGATCCCATCCTCAACCATCACATTACCAGCAATGCTGGCATTCTTGGATGCCCACAGAGTCATACCATGTTTGTTGTACGATGCTATATTACCAGAAATCGAGTTATTGTCGGAGTAAAAGAGAAAGATGCCTTCTTCGGTGTTGCCTGATGCGACGTTATTGCTAATCTCGTTTTGTTTGGAGTAACCCAACACAATGCCAACCGTACCGTCACTGACGTTAAGACCGTCCACGGTCACATAGGAACAATTGGCAAGAATGACTTGACCGGCATCCGACGGAATTGAACCCCCAGTGACGTTCTTCCAATAGTATACAGGCTTCCCGTTGACCGTGTTCGAAGAATCGATTGTGTGGGTATTCCAGTTTTCGAGGTAGCCCCAGAGGAAATATATGCCATCTTCAACCATCATGTTGTCATGGAGAGTGGCATACATGGCACGAGACATCCATATGCCATAGCGTCTGTTCCACGATACAGTGTTGTTGCGGACTTCGGCCATGCGAGCCCCAGCGAGAACGATGCCAGCTTCGTTGAACGTGACCACATTGTTGGTCACAGATGCGAAATAGGATGAGAAGTGTATACCATCCCTATCGTTCCAGGACGCATTGTTGCTATGAATTATGCTGTACTGGGATCCCGTAGTGCTAATGCCATCTTTGTTGCCAATGAGCACGTTGTTTGTAAGAGATACGTTGTCGGAGTTGCGGACGTAAATTCCCGACCTTTTGTTCGAATTGGCGATGTTTCCATCAAGAGTCGTATTCTCGGAATCGAATAGCTCGATGCCGTCCTCATCATTGAAAGAGGCAGTATTCTTCTCGAGTTGGTTCCAGTCAGACAACACAAGATAGATGCCCCGCATGCTGTTGTAAGATGCGGTGTTGTTAAGAATCACATTATTCTCAGAGTATCCCAGATGAATGCCAACAGACCCCCAGCTGACATTCTGATCTCGAACAACGACATTTGTGCAGTTGGCCAATATCACCTGACCAGCACCACTTGGCACCGTACCACCGTCAACATCTTTCCAGTAGTAGACAGGCTTTTCACTCACAGTATTTGTGGTATCAATGATATGAGAGTTCCAATCTTCGACCCAGCCGGATATATAGACCCCGTCCCCAAGCATCCGGTTGCCGATAATCGTCGTATTCTCTGAGGCTCCAAGATAGATACCACTATTGTCGTTCCAGGAGGCATTATTATATGCGATGGTGTTGTTGGATGAGTCACGGAGGGCAATCCCCTCGACCTCATTCCAAGAAGCGATGTTATGGGAAACGGTTATTCTGGTTGACTTATCAAGGTAGATACCAGATCTGCCATTTGTGGATGCATTATTCAAAATCACAGTTGAGTCGATGGAATTCCACAGAGCAATGCCATCGTTCCTACTTGCCAGGGCGGTGTTATTCTCAATCACGTTATTGGACCACCCGACAGATATACCCCACGAATTCTCTGATACAGTGTTGTTGGCTATGACATTATAATATCCGCTTGCACCTATGCCGGTTCCACTAGTAGTCATCACAGTATTGTTTGCTATGTAGTTAATATTCGACTCCCTTAAACTGATGCCGCTTATTGAAGCGCTGTTGCCAGTCACTATGTTATTATGAGACTGCTCAATGTTGATGGCCTTTCCTGTAGTTGTACCTTGAATTCCGGAGTAGAATGCAGAGTTATTATGAATCAAATTGCTGTTGGACTTATAGACCAACACCCCTGCCTTGTCATTGAATGAAACGTTGTTATTAGCAATCGTGGTTCCTGGTGAGAATACTAAATGGACGCCCACAGAGCCGTGGCTCAGATTCTGATTCTCCACCGTCACTCCGGTGCAATCATAGAGAATGACCTGGCCAGCCTCAGGGACAGATCCTCCATCTACATTCTTCCAAAAGATCACAGGCCTCCCGTTTACGGTGTTACTGGTGTCAATCAGGCTTGTTGACCAATGACCGGGCATGCTACCATCCAAATAGATTCCATCGTCTGTCAAGCTGTTCTTCGACAGTGATGTGTTGAAGGCCCCCCTGATATGGATACCCGGTTCATGGCTGTTTGAGAATATTGTGTTGTTTGTGATGTAGCTGTTGAAGGAGCTAGTGATATAGATTCCTCGCTTGAAGTTGAGGAATATGAAGTTGTTGGCTACAATGTTCCCATCGCCATTCATCAACAAAATCCCATAGTAATTGTCAGTGATGTTATTGTTCGAAAAGGTGTTTCCATTTGAGTTATAGGCCCAGATTCCGTCAGTGTTGGCTATGGTGTTGTTTAGGATTTT
The DNA here is from genome assembly GCA_030593885.1 of Methanomassiliicoccales archaeon. Classification (GTDB taxonomy): domain Archaea; phylum Thermoplasmatota; class Thermoplasmata; order RBG-16-68-12; family SOIM01; genus JAGLME01. Next base: position 7,932 of record JAUVGH010000033.1, on the reverse strand, counting down.
ATTGTTGTGTGCGGCATCCATAAAGATGCCATCATCATTGTCTGTGAGATTATTATTCATGATCGTGCAATTAGAGGCGCGAAGCCCAATCGCTGCACCACTTGCTGAACCAGTTACGGTGAACCCTTCAACGACAGTATTCCCTGCGATTATCTCAATCACGTGCCCTGCAGTAGCAGAAGTTATGATTGTCTTATCCCTATCTTCTCCTACCAGAGTCACCTTCTTGCTGATGGAAATGTCCTCCTCGTATGTTCCGCTGTACACGAAAACAGTATCACCAGGACTGGCGTCATCAATCGCACTCTGAATTGTTGTGTAGTTACCAGGACCAGTCCCGCCCACAAACAGGGTCGCAGCCCTGACATTAGACGGTAGTACAATAATGACATACGAAAGCGTGCTAACAATTAGAATAACCACTAAGATGAGGCTCGTCCGCCTATTATCCATGCCCACAGCATCCTCACAGTCAAAACGATGCTAATCCTTATAATCCTTTTCCGACCCTCAGAACAATCCTCAACATATTGTTAAACCGGGTACGGCTTGCTTAACATTCTCGCGATGTATAGGCCTGTCCTAGCAATCACAATTGTGGGCTTTGAGTGCTTCTTCCTCATGAACTCCCTGAAAGCTCTTCTGACCTCACTGCCTTTGTCCATATCATTACTCATGAACGCATCATAGGATTGAAAGGCAATATCTCGAGCCGCCTTGTATTCCTCCACCTCAAAACCAACATCTTTCAAAAGAAGCATAGCGTCCATGATGGTCCAAAGGTCCTCTGCCATTCCGAGGAAGATTATGCCCATTGCGGCATGATGGTCTTTGGGGGTCTCAATAATGAACCGGGTTCCCGAGGCACATGCTTCTTCCATAGATTCCTCAGCGCTCTCAATCAGCGCTTCCAAGTCCGAGAAATCTTTGTTCATCATCTTCTCGTCAATCTCCTTCAGGACAGAAACGAACTCGTCCAGCTTCTTGAACGCACCCTGGTAATGATCCTTGGTCGCGATCCCCTTGACGAACTCAAGAGCCTCGCCGCCTTTGATTTGGGAAGACGAACCAGGAAGTTCAACGAACGGGGGGAAAGCATGACTCTCGCAGACCTTGTCCGAGCACTCATCGCAGTCCCCAGAGGCGCATTGAACGAGAGGACGACCGCAACTGCAGGGAATACTACCCCAAAGTGTCCTACCGACAATGACGAGTGTCTTCCTGGCATCCTCATCGTCCTTCGCTCTTCTGATGATTATCTTCCCGCCTTTGAAGACGTGTATCCTCTTCCCTTCCCACTGGGCCAGAGCGTATCCCATCTCCTCTGAACAACGGAGATTATCGAAGAACCATATCCGGCGCAAGGCTGCACACATCTGCTTGGTGTCGAAGAAATCCTCGCCCGGCCTTCCGAAAGGTGAGCCCAGGTAGAGCTTGGCCTCAATGGTTACGAACCCATCCTCCGTACACGGATGTATCTGGAAGGTTATCTTGGATCTCCCAGTATTCTCGTTCATTCTCTCCGTCCCTTGACCATGTCTCCGAGCATTTCCTCGTGCCGTTCACACAATTGTCCACTTACTATTTGAGCGTTCAGAACTTCTTCCTGCCAGTGGGCGTTGAAGAGCGTGCATTCCTTGTCCTCGCAGAACGGTTCTCCGGTCGTGTGGTAGAAGATGGATTGAAGTGTGTACCCTTTGAGAGCTTGTGTCATGTTCTCGCCGTCGTAGTCGATGAACCTACCTTCGAAGGCCGCTCTGATCTCTTCTGGTGGCAGTCCGGAATCCGTCGCAGCATATTTCTGCTTCATCAGGTAGTACTCTCTCGGTTTTGCGGGTGCTTCGATCAGGCCAGATGTTGAGATAAGCGATGGAAAACCGCACATTATCACCCTTGCGTGGTACCTAATATCCCCCTTCTCGTACGTGGAGATTATCCTGTTGGTGAACGCAATGTGAGCAAAATCTGTGGTAGCCTCATTCTCGGGCAGCGCTCCCCTGAAGACCCGCACCAGCCTGTAGCCATCATACAGGATCCCCGTCATCCTTCTGTGCGGTTCCTGCAGGATCCTCTTCTCGTACTGGACCTCCCCGTACAGTGGTTCTTGCTCCTCTTGGGACCCTTCAATGCCCCGAACCTTGGCCGAAGCCAGCTCTTTCGCAAGCTCCTCGACATCATGAGTGTGGAAAGAGAAGAACTCCTTTCTCGTCATCACGTCCACATTGGGCAATTTCTCCTTCAGAAAATCCGCAATCTCTCCAATGCTGAAACTGGGTGAAGATGGTTCGTCATAGAGGTAGACGACAGATGGGAGTGCCCTATCAGTCTTTGTTGAGGAGTTCATACGCGATTCCCGCTCCTTTTCTTCCCGAAAGAAGCATGGAACCGAAGGTGGGACCCATTCTTGGGAGACCATAGGTGGCAGAGACCGCCATTCCAGTGGCGACCAGTCCGGGGTAGACCTCGCCGGTGTGTTCAACGACCAGATCCTCGGACTTCTCCACCCACATCCCTCCTTCGCCGACTTTCTTCATCAATCCCCTCTGCTCAAGTTTAGATACGACATGGGCCTCGTGACCGGTTCCATCGATAACGACCTTGGACTCCAGAGCGACCGGGTCAACGCAGGTGATCTCCCTTGGCAACGCGGCCACGGGTGTCCAGTTGACCACCACGCCAGCCACCCTGTTCTCCTCCCGGACGATTATGTCATCGAACCTCGTCATGTTCAATATCTTGACGCCGGCATCGCAGGCAGCGGCTATGAGCTTTGAGCAAGCATGCGGACCTGGAGTAACGAACAGATTCTCGGAATGCTCTTGGAATGGGATGCCCAGTTCCTTCAGTATCTCGTGGCCGGGAGCCCTAACGGTTATCGTGTTCATCAGATATCCGCCTATCCAGAACCCACCGCCGAGGTAATTGTTCCTCTCGACGATCAGTGTGCGAACACCCTTGGAAGCGAGCTCCCTTCCGGCCATCAGTCCGCTGGGACCTCCGCCCACAATGATGACCTCCATCTCGGCGAACTCATTCAGATCCCTGGCAAAACCTTCAATTATCGCTCTGGTGACTTGACTTTCAGTAGCTTTCTTGAACACTGGCATTTGTACCCCAACCTCAGGTATCCTACTCATAGAGAAGTTGTGTATAAAGGTATTTTGGTGGGACCATACATTTCGGATTACGTTGGATGAGCTGCAGAAATGGCAATTCGTACGTCGGCTGACCGAATGTTTATTATTCCCAATATCTTCACGGCAATGGCTGGAATAGAGGCGGGGGTTGTATGGATTTCAAACCGACCGAAGAACAAGAAATGATTCGGAAGATGGTTCGTGATTTTGCGGAGAAAGAACTGGCTCCAATTGCGAGGGAGAACGACGAGAAGGGCAGCTATCCCATCGAGATAGCAAGGAAGCTTGGAGAACTTGGCATCATGGGAATGGCCATCCCACCTGAATACGGTGGCGCTGGCACGGACCAGATCAGCTACACGATCGCTGTAGAGGAGCTTTCAAGGGTCGACGCATCGTTCGGTACTGTGGTCTCTGTCAACAACTCTCTTGTTTGTGATCCGATACTGAAATGGGGTACTGAAGAACAGAAGCAGAAGTTCTTGATACCGATAGCGAAGCAGGGCGTAGGGGCATTCTCTCTCACCGAGCCGAGCTCTGGTTCGGATGCTGGCGGTCTGAAGACTACTGCGGTCCTGGACGGGGATGAATATGTCATCAATGGAACCAAGAACTTCGTTTCCAACGGGCTGATGGCGGATGTCACACTGTTCTTCGCGTTGACCGATCCATCGAAGGGGACCAAAGGGATAAGCACATTCCTGGTCAAGGACGGGACCTCTGGCTTCACCAAAGGGAAGAAAGAGGACAAGCTGGGCATAAGGGCATGCGACACCATAGAGATCTCATTTGAGGATTGCCGACTTCCAAAAGAGAACCTGCTGGGACCGGAGGAAAAAGGACTGAGCATCGCGCTGGGAACGCTGGACGGAGGGAGGATCGGGATAGCATCGCAGGCGGTGGGTATAGCCCAGGGGGCGCTGGATGAATCGATTGCATACTCAAAAGAAAGAGAGCAGTTCGGACAGCCGATATCCAACTTCCAAGCGATCCAGTGGAAACTGGCCGACATGGCAACAGAGATCGACGCGGCACGTCTGCTGGTCCAGAAAGCGGCATACACCAAACAACAGGGAGGAAGGTACTCGCTCGAGGCCGCCATGGCGAAGCTCTATGCCTCCGATATCGCAATGAAGGCAACGCGGGAGGCCATTCAGGTCTTCGGAGGATATGGATACGTCAAAGAATATCCGGTTGAGCGCTTCTACAGGGATGCGAAGGTCACTGAGATCTACGAAGGGACCAGTGAGATGCAGAGAATGGTCATTGCGAGATCCCTTCTAAGAGACTGAGGGGCCAGTGAGGACCCTCCCTGAGAACGTCAGAAGTGGATGAACCCTGTCCTGGACTCCCCGTCAACGTACACATTGAGACCCTGCGGAACCTCTATCACCTTGACCCATTTGGATTCCACTTTGCTCTCTTTCCCCTCCAAGAACTCCTCGTTCAGGTAATCGCCTTTTTCCAAGAAGAGGGGGATGTAGAGCATGTTGCTGGCCTCCATGTCGGCGAAGAAGTGGGTACCGTACGATAGTTCCGGAGAGAACCTCTCGTGTGAAAGCTCCACCACGACCGCCGCGTTGGATATCTCGCTGTAGTTGACAGGTATTCCGAGCTCTGGATTGGTGGTCGCCCAGCGTCCCGGGCCTATCAGGATGTACACCATTCCCTCGAACATGTCGTTGATCCTGCCGACCTCCCTGGCGATCTCATAGCCTTTGGTAAAATCGTATTTCCTGTGAGGCACCCAGACGATGCTGGATATCCCCTTGAGAACCCCGTTGCCCAAGACTCCCTTGCTCCTGAGAAGTACCTTTTCTTCTGGGACATTCGAAGGTATCGTCACCGGTTTGTGTTCGGCCTTTCTGCCCAGAGGCCTGACCTGGACGAGGTAGAAACCCCCATCCCCTTCATCGCCGTCTCCGTATCTTTGATCGAAGGCGAACTCGATGTCTATAGGCGCACCTATGACCCGCTCCAGGTTCTGCAGCAGTGACTTCATGAAGGGGACCAAAGGCAGATACCGGCTGCTGGAAAGGACCGGTTTGAAGGTGAGAACCAGCTCCTCATCGGGAGCGAAGAACTTGCCTGTTTCCATGAAATAGCTGCGTTCCCTGAGGGTCTGGCTGAGCATGTAGATGTCCTCATTATGGTCTTGGACTGCGCTTAAGGCGACCGATTTCATCACTTCGTCCTCGTAGTCGAGAGCGTCTATCGTGCCCTGGGCGGATGAGACGATATCGTCCACCGTCATTCCCTGAGGCCGGAGCTCAGGATGTGATGGCGAGAACACGGTCGCGTTGAACCTGCCCACAGCTCTTGTACCAAGTCCAGCGACTATCCTGCAAAGGCCCTCTTCGACGCGAATCCTCTCGGACCACGGATAGTAGTTCTTTGAGAACGCCACACCGGCGAAGAAGGGATAGTACAGTCCGTCGTCGTGGTGGGACCCTATGACGTCCTGTATCAGAATCGCCATCTTCTCTGCCTGCCACACCCTGGCGATCCTCTCCGAATACGTTCTGGCATCTGGCCCGTACGTGCTTGCATAGACGATCCGTATGGCCATCTCGAGCTCGGCTATCCTCTTCGAAAGAGGTCCCTTGTTGGTGATGAAGACGGATTGGTATATCCCGGCAAAGGAATGTTCAGGGCGGTCCTCAAGTATGGAAGACGATCTGACGACCAGGGGCAGCTCCTTCCTCTCAAGGAACTTGAGCAACTGATCGTGGGTCTCAGGCGGGAAATCGCCTGTGAGGAACTCGACGTTCATCTCCTCATCGGTGATTTCCTTATCGTAGATCAGTCCGACGATGTCCACAAGTCCGTTGAGCTGAATGAACCTGTCGAAGACACTTGTTGCCACAACGGTTGACTCTGGTATCTTCAGCATCTCAGGATAATCACAGAGTGTCTCTCGACCTTCATCCATCAAGTGGCTGACGAATATCAGGCCTTTGGACTTCCCCCCGACAGAGCCTTCTCCGAAGATCTCGATGCCAGTTGGTAGATTCTCCTTGTCTACTTTGAACTGAGAGAGAGAATCCAATGCAGGCATAGAATCCTAATCTCTTATTCAGTATAAGTCATCTATTCAATGACCTCCAGGCCTTTCGAAACCGCATCTGTCAGTCTTTGCTGTTTGCTGGCCAGTTCTCTCACCCTGGGGATGTCCTTGGACTTCACGTACAGCTCGCTGTAACCACAGTTCTCGCACACGGAGAGGTTCAACGGCCATCCCTGTTCCACGCTCTTCTTCCCACTCCTGTAGGGGATGAACGTGGCGGTCTCCAACCAGGATATCTCATCAGACCCGCACTTGGCACAAGCCTCCACGAACAGATCACCTCCCTCATAATATCAAACGTGACTCTAATAAGCTTATTGACCGAGAATCCTCACTTCCACTTGGTGAGAATCTCTTCCCTATTGAATATCTTGGTGCTGAAGTAGACCACCCAAACGTCCGCCACCAGGAAAATGATCGAGTAGATTATCATCATCCAGACGCTTGAAAAAGCGGGACCAGCAAATGTTAGGAACACGAACAAAAGTACCGGAAGAACGATGAGTCCTCCAATCTGCTGCGACGCCCTGACATCGGTCACCTTGGAGGATATGAGAATGTTTGCCGAGATGCTCAAAATGCAGAAGATGGGGGCAAGCATGATGAATCCGACCACCCAGAGCCCGTTGGGAAGTGGATAATATCCAAGAAGTGGAAGAGCGAGGATGTTAACGATCCCGGCAGATACGATGTACGCGACCCAGGTAGCGCCCATGGTCACGATGAATATGGCCAGGGTCTTCCCCACGAACAGTTCCAGATCGGTGGTCGGCGTGGCCAGCAGAGGTTCCAGACTGCGGTTGTTCTTCTCTCCAACGAAACTGTAGGATGCGATGAATGTCGGTGTGACCGCGGGGATCATCATGTAAAAGAACAGGATGAAGCTCAACATCTGTAGGGTGATCAGCACGACTTCTGGGTCCTCGTCCCGTATGATGACGCTGTTGGCGACCACCGTGTCCTCCAGCAGTGCTGGATTGTAGAGATTGCTCCTGGTGACGACGCAGTTGTAAAAGGTGACGTTGTGAGTTATCGAGTTGTTCACCACAGTAGATATGATCGTCGAGTCAAAGATGTAGGAGCTCTCGATAATGGAGTTGGATACCATCATGTTGGTGAAGTTGGCGTTGTAGTAGGTTCCATCAGTGAGTTCATCGTTCGAGTGCACGGTGACCGGGGTCAGGGTGATCTCCCGCGGGGGACCGGAATCGTCTGTGGCAAACAGCTGGATCGGAAGGAAATAACCCAGCGGAATCAGTACGCCCATGATCATGGGCATGAAGACGATTGTGAACAAGATGTACTTGTTGGTCTTGAACTCGGACATGTCCTTTCTGGCGACGATCCAGGCCTTGTTGAGCCTCACGAACCGCCTCCAATGAGTTTGAGATAGACGTCCTCCAGAGTTCGCTCCATCTCGGATATGAACTGTATCTTTCCCCCAATCGCAAGAATAGACTCGGCAAGTACAGAGTTCTCCTCTTCCGGATTCCCGACGTCAACCAGCAACTTCGAATCCTCGGTCCTCACGTTCTTAGCAAATGGAAGTGCCTCCACGGCAGAGATGATCGACTCCGATATCGACTTCAGCTGGACCACGATCGTCCTTCCCCAGAACCTCCTCTTGAGCTCCAGCGGCGTACCAACAGCGACCAGCTTGGTATTGACGAGGGCAACCCTATCGCAAAGCCTCTCGGCCTCGTTCAGATTGTGTGTGTTGAGGAATAT